>JBIIJV010000162.1:0-6796 GCA_044233545.1 Cyanobium sp. | reverse complement strand
AGGGCCAAGGCCATGGCCGGCGAGCCTTGGAAATCGCCGCCGCAGGAGGCCACCACCTGCTGCTGGTGGGCCCCCCCGGCAGTGGCAAAACCATGCTGGCCAGGCGATTAGCCGGCCTGCTGCCAGCACTGCCCCAGGAAGAAGCCCTGGAACTGACCCAACTTCATTCCGTGGCCGGTCTGTTGGAGGAGGGCGCAGGCCTGATACGCCATCGCCCTTTCCGCAGTCCCCACCACAGCTGTTCAGCAGCGGCGTTGGTGGGCGGGGGGAGCCGGCCGCGGCCAGGGGAACTTAGCCTGGCCCATAGGGGCGTGCTCTTTCTCGACGAACTAACGGAGTTCCGTCGGGAGGTTCTCGACCAGCTCAGGCAACCGTTGGAGGCACGGGAGGTGTGGATCAGCCGGGCGCGGGACCGCTGTCGCTTTCCATGCGCGATCACCCTGGTGGCCGCCACCAACCCCTGCCCTTGTGGCTGGTGGGGGGATCGGGAGCGGGAATGCCGCTGTCCAGAAGGGGTCCGGCGGCGCTACTGGGGACGGCTCTCAGGGCCGCTCCTGGATCGCATCGATCTGCAAGTCGTGATGCAAAGGGCCCAGCCCAGAGAGCTGGTTGCCGCGCTGGATGTCAGGGGGGAGGCAGGGTCCAGGGCGGAATTAGGGGTAGATGGACCGGAAACAACGGCCCAGGTGGCAAGCCGGGTGAAGACAGCTCGGGCGCGGATGGTGCGTCGTAACCCCGGGGGCTGCTCCAACGGTGACTTGCCCGCTGCTGCCCTCAAGGAGGTGCTGGGGCTGGATCAAGCCTGCGTCAACCTCTGGGAAGCGATCATCACGCAGCGACGTCTTTCAGCCCGCAGCTCCGATCGCATCTTGCGGGTGTCGCGCACCTTGGCCGACCTTAAAGGGGCCAGGACAGTAGGAACCGGGGAAATTTCCGAAGCCTTGGGATACCGAAGTTTTGACCTAACAACTCGGGAATCAGGTTGAAGGGACCAAGCAATCTGGAAAGATCCAACTTGGTCAATCCTGCTGCGAACACTGGAAGAACTGAATACCAACATGCGAGCAGCCAAGCTTGGCTGCTCGCATTGCTAGCCCCCAGGAGCAACGAGTGGGAGCCGATCATCCAGACCTGCAGATGGTTATGCCCAGAGCGTTCTTTGCAAGTCAGCCATGGCCAAAACCTATGCTGCAAAAAGCATGTAAAAGCGAGCGAAGGCCCAAACTCAACGGCGACGGCGACGCTGCTGCGCTTTGCGCTTGTACTTCTCAGTAGGGGTCTCGTGGTGGCGCAGCCGCTTGAGGTCGGCGAAGATGCCGGCCTTGGAGACCTGGCGCTTGAAGCGGCGGAGGGCCGATTCGATCCCTTCGTTTTCGCCGACGGTGACCTGGGTCATGAAAGGCTGTGTGAACGCAAACAGTCAGGCAACCTAGCAAGAGGGGGTTTGCTCAAGGGGCGGTGGCGGCGGCGCCGCTTGCGGCAGAAGGCCAGGCGGAGCTGTACAGATAGACGTGGCCGAGGTTGCGGCCCTTGTACTGCCGGCGCATCAGCCGCCAACCCGGCTCCAGCTCAAACTTCAGGAAACCGCCGGCGCTACCGAAGGTGCGGGCCACCATCATCTCGGGCCCCGCTCCCGCCTGGGTCGGCATGGCCATTAAATACGTGTCATTGGGACTGCGCACCACCGTGAGGCGATAGCTGGAGGAAAGGTCGCGATCGGCAACCCGCAGCGAATAGCCATTGGCGTCGATGTAGCGGGCGCAGACACCGGTGAAATCAAAACTGGCCAGCAGGGGATTCACCGCCGCCGGTCTCCCCTCCGCGACGGCGAAGCAGGGACGGCCGCCCCGCACCTGCTCGTAGATGTTGAGCTGATAACGACTGCCGCTACCAATCGGTGCCGCCACCACCAGGAAGCGGCCCTGGTCCAGCTCCCCGGCCCCAAACAGGGACTGGCTGCGCGACGGCAGGCCACCGCCAAGGGACGCGAGCAGAAGCAGGGTCGCCAGACCCAGGGCAGGGAATCGGGTTGGGCGAGGGGCCGAGGGAAACATGGAGGCAATCGCGGCAAGACAGATCGACGTGGCCGTATGTCTGAGAGATCGGGCTGGCAGGGCTAAGGCTGGTAGGGCCAGTAAAACCGGTGCTCAGGCCTGCTGATTGCTGCGGATAGCGAACAACAAAGCCAGGAGGCAACCGGGAATACTGGCCGCCAGAATCAGGCGCGTAGTCACTACTCCGAGATCGGGTTGGCCGTAGGCCAGCTCAAACACAGACCCGGTGGCGGCGATGCCGAGCACACAGGCCAGGGCCAGCAAAACGCCGGCCAGGGGTTTCATCGGCATGGGGAAGGCTCAGGGCAGCGACTGGACGTGGTCGAGTTCGAAACCATGCTGCCGCAATTCGGTGCTGAGACTGGCGGTGTCTGTGACCCGATCCACGAACAACACACCCTTGAGGTGGTCCATCTCGTGCTGAATGCAACGAGCCAGTAGTCCATCGGCCTTCAAGCGCCGGGCCCGGCCCATCTCATCACGAAAGCTGACCTCAACTACGGACGGGCGAACCACTTGCAGATAGACCCCAGGGATGCTGAGACAACCCTCCTCATAGGTGTTGCAGGAGGCTCCGGCGGCGGTGATTTCTGGGTTGATCAAAACCAGCGGGGGGGTAGCCGCCTCATCTAAGTCGAGATCGATTACCAACAGCTGCTGATGCACCCCAACCTGGGGAGCCGCAAGGCCGATACCGCGGGCGGTGTACATGCTGCGCAGCATCTCCCGAGCAAGCTCGCGCACTGCCTCATCGACCTTGCCGATACGGCGGGCCGTCTGGCGAAGCTCCTGCTCCCCGAGGGTGTGGATGCGCCGCGATGGGTCTTCGGAGGGCTCCTTGGGCACAAGCATGGTCTTGTTGCCCTGCTCGGCATGGCGGGCCATCTGGGCGAAGCTGCGCGCCAAAGAGACACCTAAAACAATGAAATCAATTCTAGGGTCCTGAAGTCGGAGGCACCGGTGACAGCAAGGGGTAAGGGGGCACCGCTCTCAGCGTCTATAGCCGTGGGATCAATAGCGGTTCCGAAGGAGCCGCTATTGGCCCAGGGACGCCTTTTTTGGCTGGAACAACGTCCCCAGGAGAACGGTCGCACCACCTTGATGGGCTGCGGGATGCGGGGTAAGCCGCCCCGGGACCTCACCCCCGGCCCTTGGAACCTGCGTAGCCGCATCCATGGCTACGGCGGCGGCGCCTACACGGTGGACGGCACGATCGCGGTGTTCGTCCATGACGGTGATCGTTGTCTTTGGCGACTGGATCTGGCGGCGGGGCTGAAACCAGGGCAGGAGGTGGTGGCGGTCGGTCCGCCACGCCAGCTGACAGCGCCTTGGGAGCAGGGGCCAAGGGCCTTCAGCGACGGACTGATCGATCGGACCCGGGATCGCTGGATCGGCGTGATGGAGCTGGGGGGAGAGGACTTTTGGGTCGCGGTCCCCCTGGAAGGCGGCAAACCCCAAACCCTGCATCGCCCAGCTGACTTCTGCGGCTATCCGGTGCTAAGCCCCTCGGGAACCCATCTGGCCTGGGTCGAATGGCAACAACCCCACATGAGCTGGGAGCGAAGCAGCCTCTGGCTGGGGCGATTTGATACCGATGGCTCCTTGGTCGACGTCCGCCCGATCGCCGGTTCCGTTGGGGCCGCGCCGGAGGCCATTTCAGTGTTTCAGCCCCTGTGGGCTGGGGATGATCTGGTGGTGGCCAACGACCGCAGCGGTTGGTGGAACCTGGAGATTCTGCGGGACGCCGAGCATCTGGCCATTGATGCCGAACCCCACTGGCAACCCCTGCTGCCCCTGGAGGCAGAATTCGGGGCTCCCCAGTGGATCCATGGGCTGCGCACCAGTGCCTGGGACGGCCAGCAACTGATTGCCGCGGCCTGCCGCCAGGGCCAGTGGGAGTTGGGCAAGGTATCCGTGGGGCCGGAGCCCTCCCCAGGTGAGGGCCACGGGCCCGCAGTCCCTGCGGCCTGGCACCCCCTGGCCGTCCCCTTCGATGACGTGGCGGGCCTATGCGCCGAGAACGGCACCTTGGTGGCCATCGCCAGCGGACCCACCGCGACGGCAGGCCGACTTCAGATGGACCTGCACGACCTGAGCTGGAGCCATACCCCGGCGGCGTCCGCCGTCGGTCCCCGCAGGGACCAGCAATTGCCACAAGCCCTCTGGTTTAAGGGAGCATCGGACAGGCCCACCCACGCCTGGTTTCATCCACCAGAGGGGGGCCGGCACGCGGGAGCACCCCTACTGGTGAAGGGCCACAGCGGCCCCACCGGCATGGCCCGCACCGGGCTTAGTGCGTCAATTCAGTTCTGGACCAGTCGGGGCTGGGGGGTGCTGGATGTCAATTACGGCGGCTCGACCGGCTTCGGCCGTGCCTATCGGCAGCGACTCGATGGGCAATGGGGCGTGGTGGATGTGGCAGACCTGGTCGCCGCGGCCCAGGCCGTGCTGGCCCAGGGCTGGGCGGATCCGCAGCGGGTTGCAATCGAGGGGGGCAGCGCAGCGGGGTTCACCGTGCTCTCAACCCTGGGCCAAACAGCCATCTTCAAGGCTGGGGCTTGTCGCTACCCGGTCACCGATCTGGCGGACCTAGTGAAGGTGGGCCACCGCTTTGAGGCCCACTATCTCGATGGGCTGGTGGGCCCCTGGCCCGAGGCGCGTGATCTTTACGGAGCCCGATCGCCCCTAAACCAGGTAGAGCGTCTACGCACGCCCCTGATTCTTTTCCACGGTCTTCAAGATGAGGTGGTGCCCGCCTCCCAGACTGAACGGCTGGCCTTGGAACTGTCGAGAAGGGGGGTGCCCGTGGAACTGCATCTCTTCGCCGAGGAGGGCCATGGGTTTCGCGCCAGCGCCGTGCAGATCCAGGTACTGGAGGCGACGGAGGCCTTCTTCCGCCGCCACCTGAAACTTTGATGCCCTTCCTGGAAAGGACTGAAACCGGGCCCCTCCTCGCGGCCCTGGCCCAGCCGCTGCTGCCCCTGGCCCTCTTGGCAGCGCTGCTGCTGGTGGGCCGCTGGATCGGCCAGGGCATCCAGATGAAGCGCCTGGGCCTGCCCGAATCCCTGCTGGCCGGGGGCCTCGGGCTGCTCCTGGCCCCCGGTGGCCCCTTGCCGGTGCTGCCGCCAACGGTGGTCTCCTTCTGGGCCGAGCTGCCCCTGGCCCTGTTAACCCTGGTTTTCGGCTCCTTGCTGGTGGCCAAACCCCTGCCCAAGCCAGGTCCCCTCTGGCGGCCTCTGCGGGCCCAGATCCTGCTGGCCTTGGTCATGGCCTTCGGTCAGTTCCTGGTGGGGGCCCTAGTGGTGGGGTTGGTGCTGCAACCGTGGCTGGGGGTGAGTCCGGTGATGGCCTGCCTGATCGAGGTGGCCTTTGAGGGGGGCCATGGATCGGCGGCGGCCATGGGTCCCACCTATGAGCGACTCGGGCTCGTGGGGGGTCAGGACCTGGGCCTGGCCATGGCGACGGTGGGTCTTTTGACGGCCAGCCTGGTGGGCGGGCTCCTGGTGGTGTGGGGTCGCTGGCGCGGCTGGCTGGCGACCCCATCCCTAGGTGAAGCCCCGTTGGCGGAAACGAGGCCGGTGTTGGCTGCCCAGGAGAAACCGGACGAAAGTCCTGGGAAAGGCCCGCCGACTCCTGACGTCGAACCCTCATCCCCCGCACCAGACCTGGCCGCCAAGCCTGGGGCCTGGGCGGCCGTAGCCCGCTGGCTGGTGAATCTGGGCCTGGCGGGGGTGGCCGTGGCCCTGGGCTGGGGGGCCCAGCTGCTGCTGGGACTGGCGGCAAATCGCCTGGGGGGAGGCGTGGCCGTTTTGGTGAGCGTCCTGCCGGTGTTTCCCCTTGCCCTGCTCGCTTCCTTGCTGGTGCGCTGGGTGCTCGAACGGTGGAACCTGACGGACTGGGCTTCGGCACCAGTGCAACAACGCATCGGCACCTTGGCGGCCGATCTGCTGATTGTGGCCGCAACCGCCTCCCTGAACCTGGGACTCCTGACCCGAAGCTGGCAACCGCTGCTGGCCCTTTCTCTGGCGGGGCTTGCCTGGAATCTGGGGGTGGTGGTCCTGCTAGCGAACCGCCTGATGCCGGCTCCCTGGTTTGAACGCAGCCTGGTGGAATTTGGCCAAGCGACCGGAGTTGTGGCTAGTGGCCTGCTGCTGTTGCAGATGGCCGAAGCGGAGGGCCAAACCGAGGTTCTGACTCCGTTTTCGATCAAACAACTGCTGCTGCAACCCCTGCTGGCGGGAGGCCTGATCACGGTGGCGGCGCCCCTGGCTGTGGATAGCTGGGGCCTGCCGGCCTGGGGGGGCCTGTGCTTGGCGGTGGTGCTTGGGGCCGGAGGCCTGGGGCTATGGCTGGCCAGGCTGGAGGTCTGAGACCACAGGCAATTAGCGCACCATGGCGGGCACGTTGCCGCCATCGACCGTGAGCACGGCGCCGGTGGTGCGTTCCATGCCGGCCAGGGCCACAAAAGCGGCGGCCACGTCAACGGCTCGCACCTCAGCGCCGAGCAAGTTGCCGCCCATATAGGCGGCCTCGCTGATGCCCCGAGCGGCAGCGCGGTCACGAATCATGACGTCATCCAAGAGACCGGAGCGGATTCGATCGGCATTGATGGCGTTGACTCTCACGCCGGCATCGCCGCCCTCAAGGGCGTATTGGCGCATGAGGGCGAGCAGGGCGGCCTTGCTGGTGCCATAGGCACCGAAATTGGCCCCGGGGTTGAGGGCTTGCTTACTGACGTTGAA
>JBIIJV010000105.1:0-9326 GCA_044233545.1 Cyanobium sp. | reverse complement strand
CCATTGGGCGCGGCTTGGCCGTTGCTGGCACTAAACGATCGGTCCTGGGCGCGAAACACAGCCATTGCCGCTTGGGCGACGGACTGGTGGGAAAAGAAATTGAGCTCAAAACTGCTGCGCAGCACTGCGTCGGGCAGATCGGCCATGGCGCCGGTCCAAGCGGCTCCAGCATTGCTGACGACGATATCGACCCCGCCGAAGTGGGCACAGCAGCGATCAAAGGCGGCACGCACCGCTACAGAGTCGGTGACATCGCAGCGCAAGCCCAGGGCGCGGGGGCCGCAGGCGGTGGCCACGGCGGCGGCACGCTCGCCATCGAGGTCGATCACGGCCAGGTCGGCGCCGGCTGCGGCAAAGGCCCGAGCCGTCGCTTCGCCGATCGCCCCGCCGCCGCCGGTGACCAGTACCACCTGACGGGCCAGCGGCTTCTCGGCAGCCTTGCCGAGTTTGGCCTGCTCCAGGCTCCAGTACTCCATATCAAAGGTGTCGTCCTCATTGACGGGCCGAAAGCTGCCGATGCTCTCGGCCGCTACCAAAGTGGAGGCCCAAGCTTCAGCGATGTCGGCGGTGACCGCGGCATCGGCGGCGGAGCGGCCCACACCGATCAAGCCATGGCCAGGCAGGGCCAACAGGCGCGGCAGGGGATCAAGGGGGGTTTTACCGCCGCCGACGCGCTGGTTCTGGCGGGCGAAATAGGCCCTGTAGTCGGCCAAATAGGTGGCCAGGGCAGCCTCCACCTGGGTGCCCCAGTCGGCCAGGGCCCCAGGGTCAACGGCGTCGCGGTCGGTGGCGGCAGGGGGAGGGGGCAGCACCAGGGGCCAGGCCTTGGTGCGGATCACATGATCCGGGGTGGCCACGCCCCGACTGGCCCAGTCCGGCAAACGGGCGTCATCCACGACGGAGCGGGTTAGGGGGGTGTCGCGCAGAGCCAATATCCAATGGGCGGGACAGCCAGCGGTGACCGCGGCCCGGCCCAGGGCCCCCCGCAGAATTGGCAGCAAGGCCGCCGCAGGCGCCGGGGGCTCCGGCAAGGCCACCGCCTGGAGCGTGCACCGACCCTGGCCCAGGCATGCTTCGGCCTGCCGCACCAGCTCGATCATGCGGCTGTAGCTCTGCTCGGCCGTGGCGCCAAACGAAAAGAGACCGTGCTGCAGCAGCACCATGCCCTCCAGCTCAGGCCCCCCCTGGGCGAGGCGCTGGGCCTCGGCGGCTTCCCAGGCAGCGGCACAGGCCTTGGCCAGGGCAAAACCAGGCATCACGTAGGGCACCAGGGCGACCCGCTCGCCAAACACCTGGCGGCACACCTGGGCCGCATCACTCTGGTCGGCGAGGGCCAGCAGGGCGGTGGAGTGGGTGTGATCGACAAAGGTGTGGGGCAGGAAGGCATGCAGCAGGGCCTCCACCGAGGGGTTAGGGGCCGCGGGATCGATCAGGTTCTGGCGTTGGGCGGCCACCATCGCCTCATCACTGAGAGCATCAAGGACCCGCAGGGCGCGCAGCGGTTCAAGGCGCACCGCTGGATGGCCGGGGGGCTCAATGGTGCCCAGATCCCAGCCACTGCCCTTGACACAGAGCACGGAGATCGGTTCACCGAGCAGGCCCACCACGGTGGTCTTAACGGAAGTATTGCCACCGCCATGGAGCACCAGCTGGGGATCCGCCCCCAGCAAACGGGCGCTGTAGGTGCGCAGCGCCAGATCGGGGGCTACTCCCTGGGCCCCGTAGCGGGCGATCGCCTCGTGGGCGTCGCTATCCGACCAGCGATTTTGGACGGGCATGGCAGGGAAGCTGCAGGGCCAAGAGGCTAGGGGGCAGGGGGGCTGGCATCTCCCTGGAGCACCACCGCAAGGGCGGTGTTGGCATCGATCCTGGCCATGTAAGTGAGATGGGCAGGCACGGACCCGTTGTCCTGGGCTCCTATCAAGGGACGCATGGGCCAGTCGAGCGGCCGGAGGTGGGGTCGGCAACCCCAAGGCAAAAATAGTGTTGAAAAAGCAAGGAGTCTGTCTAATCTGAACGGGGAGTTCCTAGCTCCTACCGGCAAAACGTCCCCAGATTCTTCACACCGCTCCATGGCGCTGCGCACGCTGCTGTTCTTGCTCACCAACCTGGCGGTGATGCTCACGATCTCGCTGATCTTGAATGTGCTCACGGCCATTGGCTTGCTCCCCCCGGATCTGCCCCTGTTGCCGCTGCTGATCGGTTCGTTTTTCTGGGGCGTAGTGGGGGCCTGGATCTCCCTGCAGTTTTCCGCCGAATCGGCCAAGCGGATGATGGGCATCCAGCTGGTGGGACAGGGGGGCGGCGGCACCGAGCGCTGGCTCAATGACACTGTGGCCGGGCTAGCCCAGCGGGCCGGCGTGCCAATGCCCGAGGTGGGAATCTATGAATCTCCGGAATGGAACGCCTTTGCCACCGGCCCCTCCCCCAGTCGGGCGTTGGTTGCGGTGTCCACCGGCATCCTGCAGGGCATGCCCATGAGATGAGCCATGTCGGCAATGGCGACATGGTGACGATGACCCTGCTGCAAGGGGTGATCAACGCCTTCGTGATGTTCCTGTCGCGGGCGGTGGTATTTCTGCTGCCCAATCGCTCCAACGAGGAAGGGAGGCAATACGGACCACCCCCGACGATGCTGCTCGTGTGGCCCCTTGAAATTCTGTTGGGGGTGTTGGGTTCGCTGGTAACGGCTTGGTTCTCCAGGCACCGGGAATACCGGGCCGATGCTGGGGCCGCCCGCCTCACAAACCCCGAAACCATGGCAAGCGCCCTATCCCGGCTCGGAAATATGGAGAATCTTCAGGATCCCCGTGACGAACCCACCCTGGCGACCCTGAAAATCAACGAACCGCCAGGGTTTCTACGGCTGTTCGCCAGCCACCCGCCGATCGAAAAGCGTATCCGGGCCCTGCGCCAAATCAGCCCCAAATCCAATCTTTTCTGAATTTGCCCCTGTGCTTGTGTAGCCCCTCCTCTGCTGCCTCTTCCTTTGGGATCTTGTTTGTGGGGGCGCCGTAGGGGGGGAAACTTCACCAACCCAGCGGGCCGAAGACCTTCCCTCAAGATGAAACTGCAGGGATCAAAACCGGAGAACCCATGGCTGATGAACGCTCCGATCAGCCGGCAGGGAGAAAGATTAATATATATTTGATCACACTTAAAGTTGGTTCATCGTCTTCAACCAGACGCAACTCCCCCAATGATCTGCGGCTTTGATTGCATAAACTACTGAAATAAAATATTAAAGGTCGTAGCAGCTGCGCCACTCTTTCAGACAGAAGCCAAGTAGCGCTGTCAAATAAAGACTTAGAAAGTGTACAGGCAAAATTATAATAAATAAATAATCCCAAATAGCACGACCCAAATACCATCAACAAAATGCCAATACAATTCGGCAGCTTCCAGGCCAAAATGGGAATCACGGTTGATTGAACCGCCGGACCGGGCTTGCCACCAAACGATCAAAATCATCATTACTCCTAGGGTCACATGTAGACCATGAAAACCAGTCAAAACATAGAAGGTGCTAGCAAAAAGATTGGATGTGAGTCCAAAGGGCAACTTGAAGTATTCCAGCATCTGACTTGCCAAAAAGGCTGCCCCCATCGCTGCGGTGATCAACAACCACAAGCGACAACCAAAGGCATCGCCTAGGCGCAATTTCCGACCCGCACGGTGGAATGTCAAGCTGCTGGCCACCAACAGGGCCGTGTTGATAGTAGGGAGCAAAAGCTCAAGGTCATAAACACCGCCAGGGGGCAAGGGATTGACGGCTCGAAAGGTGAGATAGGCCGCAAACAAGCCGGCAAATGTCATGCCATCGCCGACAAGAAAAAGGACCAAACCAAACATCCGGAAATCGCCGTGATGCTCTTCGTGTTCACCTGATTGGTGCTGGTCGCTGGAGGACTGCAGCTCTGGAGTCGACTCGATCGCCTGGGCAGTCTTTGATGTGGTGGTACTGGAAGCGGAAGAAAGACTTGTCATGGGGTGGTCTCCGCAAGTCCATAGCCGTAGGGATGTTCCACATGGGGAGCCGCGCCAGCCCAATTCTCTACCGGCGGCGGTGAACTGGTGAGCCACTCCGGCGTCAGAGCACGCCAGGGATTGTCACCAGCCAGCCGACCATGCCAAGCGCTGTGGATAACGTTGATCAGAAAGGGCAAAGTGCTTAAGGCCATCAGTAAAGCTCCCACACTGCTGATCTGATTCATCAGGGTGAATTGGGGGTCATACTCGGAAACTCGACGAGGCATACCATTCATTCCCAGCCAGTGCTGGGGCCCAAAACAAAGATTAAAACCGACAAAAGTGAGTACAAAATGGAGGATGCCTAACGGTTCATTAAGCATCCGACCGGTGAACTTTGGATACCAATGATAAACGGCACTAAAGATGATAAACACAGTTCCACCATAGACTATGTAATGGAAATGGGCCACGACAAAATAAGTATCATGCACATGAATATCGAATGGCACCTGGGCAAGGGCTACACCAGTTATACCTCCAAGTACAAAATTAACTATGAAAGCACAGGCAAATAGTATTGCACTATTGAGGGCAATCTTACCTCCCCACAGAGTGGCCAGCCAATTAAAGAATTTGATACCTGTCGGAACAGCAATGAATGAAGTGGCAATCGTAAAAAACAGGCGCATCCATGGCGGCGTACCACTGGTGAACATGTGATGGGCCCATACGATTAGTCCGAGAAAAACAATCGCCAAAATCGAATAGACCATGGTGGTATAGCCAAACAGCGGTTTGCGAGCATGGACAGGCAGGATTTCGCTGACGAGTCCAAAGGCAGGCAAAACCATAATATAAACAGCAGGATGGGAATAAAACCAGAAAAGATGCTGATAAACTACCGCATTTCCCCCAATGGTTGGATTAAAGAATCCGGTGTGAGCAACAATATCGAACGCCAACATCACCAAAGTTCCGGCCAGAACTGGGGTGGATAGGACCACCAAAACACTGGTACCCAGCATGGCCCAACAATACATAGGTAACTGCATCATCTTCAACCCGGGCCGCCGAAGTTTCAAGATGGTTACAATAAAGTTAATGCCACCTAAAATAGAACTTCCGCCCAAGAGCAATACGCTGAAGATCCAGATCAACTGGCCTAGGGCGGGGGTTTTGAGGCTAAGGGGTGGATAGGCAGTCCAGCCAGACTGGGAGGCCCCACCTATAAAAAAGCTAGCAATCAGTAGGAGGCCAGCGGGGGGAATCATCCAAAAGGCAACGGCATTGAGCCGAGGGAAAGCCATGTCTCGAGCGCCCACATAAAAAGGGATCAGATAATTGCCAAAGGCGCCATTGACTACGGGCACAATCCAGAGAAAAATCATAATCGTGCCATGCATAGTCAAAACTTCGTTATAAACTTCACGACTCAGATAATCAGATATGGGCGTAGCCAATTCAGTGCGGATCATCCCCGCCAACGCACCGCCAATCAAATAAAACAAAAATCCGGTCACAAGATACTGAATACCAACGACCTTATGATCAAGACTGAAACTCAAATAACGCAGCCAACTTCCATGATTAGGAAGCAGAGAGACGGGCAGTTCTGTGGTGGATTCCATGGCCAAATGATTAATGGTTTAGGCGACAGGAGGGGTGTTTTTAGTCAGCCATTGATCAAAGTCCCCGCGTTCGTGGACGACAACGGAGGTGCGCATGCCACCGTGATAAGGTCCACATAATTCTGCGCAAATGATCGGGTAGGTACCTGGACGGTTGGCAGTAAAGGTGAGAACCGTTGGCTGGCCAGGAATGATGTCTTGTTTAATGCGGAATTGGGGGACCCAGAAGGCATGGATGACATCATTGGCTTTCATCCGCAGCTCCACCTTCTCACCTTCAGGTACATGTAATTCTCCTGTGGTGATGTTGCCAATGGGATAGTGGAAAATGAAAGCGAACTGGAGGGCAGTTACATCCACGGTTAAATCCGCACTTTCACCTGAGACAGTGCTGATTCCACCCCAGACGCGATCGCCGGAGTCGTGATCGCTCGCAGGAATTGCGTGCATAGCGCTGTGGTCGGCCAAGGGAGCCATGCCGCCCATCCGCTCATAGATGTTATAGCTATATAAACCTACAAACAAAACAACTACTGCGGGAATGGCAGTCCAGACAATCTCTAGGGGCAAATTACCTTCAATCGCCGCTCCGTCGCCGAAGTCCCCAGCATGGCGACGAAAACGCACCAAGCTGTATAGCAACAATCCACAAATCCCGAGGAACAGCATCGTACCGATGCTAAACAAAACCTGAAACAATTCGTCATAAACTGGAGCATTCACGCTGGCCTGCAGGGGCAGCATGTCAACCTTTTGGCCGACAACGAGACCAATCAATATCAGGCCAACGGAGACCAAAAAAGTGATCACCGAGGCGCGCAAGGTCAAGGTTTTCAACCCATTGGACTCTCACCCTATGCAGACGGACACCAGAACGCAGGCCTGGCAGCTCAATATGTGGAAAAGCTGATCAAAGGGACTGCCCTGGAGGCCTTCAGCCGCCTGCGGCAAAGGTGAACAACAGGACGACCGAGAGGAACATGCCCGGCAAGAGCAAAAGAACCAATTGGCCCAAGTCGTGGGGAGTCATGTCCGGGAGGCACGGGGGCTCAAGCCTAATCAAGTCGCCGTCTTAAGAATAGATGTTGATTTCTTGGCCCAAGGCGCCCGAATTTTCTTTAGCTAGGGGAGTTCCCCTGCCAATCCGCCATGGTGCTCCCGCAGCCCTATCAGTTCCGTTGCACCCTCACCTTTGGGGACATCTACGCCCAGATCATCGTCTGGCTGCTGGTGATCTTCGTCAGCCTGGCCGCCGGGCTGGCCTTGATGGGGGCTCACAACCCCATTTTCGCCCTGGTGGTGGTCGGCATGATCTTCGTACTGTCACTGCCCTTCCTGCTCTTCGCCTTCATCACCACCCTGCTCAACCACATCGCCCTGGACCCTGCCCCAAACCAGGAGCAGCCCTCCTGATCTCTCGCCGGCCCCCCGGCAGCTGGCCGAGCTGGCCCGTTCGCAGCTAAAGGGAAAGCTGTCCGGAAGCTGGTCCTTCAAATCTTGCTGCCAGGGCCGAGGCTGGTGCAAGTCCGCCCCCCACCCAATGCATGCCATCGTCGCCACCCGCGCCCTGCCCAGCAGCAATCCCCTCGCCTTTGAACCGCGGGAGCTGCCCGATCTCACCCCAGATGACCAGGACCTGTTGATCCGCGTTGAGGCAGTGGCGATCAACCCCGTCGATACCAAAGTGCGAGCCTCCCTGCCCCAGGAGCCTGGCCCAGCAAGGATTTTGGGATGGGATGGGGCCGGGGTGGTCGAGGCTGTGGGTGGGGCGGTCCGTGGTTTCTCCCCTGGTGACGCAGTCTTTTTTGCCGGTGACATCACCCGTCCCGGCTGTTACGCCGAAAAGGTGCTGGTGGATGGGCGCCTTTGTGGCGCCAAACCGGCCAGCCTCTCCTTTGGCGAAGCCGCCGCCCTACCCCTCACCAGCCTCACCGCCTGGGAGGCCCTGTTTGAGCGCATCGGCCTTGACAGCGAAGGGGCGGATGCAGGTCGCAGTCTGTTGATTCTCGGTGGTGCCGGCGGCGTCGGCTCGATTGCCATCCAGCTAGCCCGTCGCGCCGGCTTGAAGGTTATCGCCACGGCCTCGCGGCCGGAAAGCCGTGCCTGGTGCCTTCAACTGGGGGCAAACCACGTGGTCGACCACAGCCAACCACTGGCACCCCAGTTAGCGGCCCTGGGCTACAGCGAAGTCGACGTGATCGCCAATTTCAGCAACACCGACGCCTATTGGAAGGTGATGGCGGAGTTAATCAAACCCCAGGGGGCGATCGTATGCATTGTGGGCAACCTGAACCCCATCGATCTCAACGTGCTCAAGAGCAAAAGCGTGCGCTTCGCCTGGGAATTCATGTTCACCCGCCCGCAATACCGCACCGCTGACATGGCCCAGCAGGGCGTGATCCTGGGCATCATCAGCCAGTTGGTCGACAGCGGCGTCCTGCGCAGCACCTGCCACGATCGACTCAGCCCCATCAATGCCGACACCCTGGCCCAGGCCCATGCCCACCTGGAAAGCGGCCAGGCCATCGGCAAGCTGGTTTTGGAGGGGTGGAGCAAATAACCGAGATAAGGTCCACCTAGGCTGGGATCTCGGTGTCGCCATACAAGAGATCTCAATACACCAAATCACGTCAATAAGAATAGGGAAAATTTAGATTAACTGCATTGCTGTGGAGTCTTAAGACGGCTTCGTGCAAAAAACGGTGCCAAACGGGGCCATCCATCTCAGGACAGCCTTTTGACTGATTTTTGTTAGGGTTTTGAAAGCACCATGCTTCTTGGCCATGCCGACTCCAGCCCCAGCAGCCCCGCGTCGATGGATTGTCACACTCACAGGCGACGCATCGCCCGAACAGATCGCTGAGGACTTGCGAGCCAAGGGCTTCGTCGTCGAGCAGGTACTGGGGGACGTGGGTGTTATCACGGGCCAAGCCAGCGAGAGCACCGTGGAGAAATTGAAGGTGTTACCGACTCTCCAGTCCATTGAGCCCGATCAGCCGATCCAGCTGCCAAACCCCAGCACCGGCATCACCTGGTAGCACTGGTCATTGCCATAGCGCCCTTGCTGCTCCATGAGCAGATTACGGCAGCGAATTTGCGCGGCTGAGGCGCAAGGCCACGTTCAGGCGGGGCTGCTGCCGTAGATCTGTTCAGCCCGGTTAAACAAAATCCAACTCGTGGCTATGTATTTGTCACCGCCGCTGGGGCGGTTACCCCTGTGCGTGTGGGTGAAGGCTGTTGGGGCGATTAACACACTGCCGGCCTTTGGGATCACCATCTTTTGCTGGTAGAAAAATTCCGTTTCGCCCTCGAGAAAGTCATCATTAAGATAAATTGTCCACAACAGTGTGCGATGCAATGTTTCGGCATTGATATCCTTTGGATACAACTCGCAGTGCCAGTAGGGATAGCCTCCTTTGCTGGCTGTGTAGCGCTGGAGGTTGATGGCTCCAGGCCGCAGCAATTGTTGAACGATCATCAACAGGCTGGCATCGTCCAAGGCGGCCAGTTCCCGAACGCCCAGCCTTTGTGATGGACCTCCATCTTCCGGACAATGGTCAAGGATCAGGGGCGCCACCAGCACGTGGGGGTACTTACGCAAATAGCGCAACAAGGCTTTGAGCACAGCCTCCATAAGTAAGGCTGCCATGTCGTTCCACTCGACAAGACCAGTAATCGCCAGATCACGGCTCTTTTTCAATTCTGGGTAGAGACCAGACCCGACGA
>JBIIJV010000233.1:0-4202 GCA_044233545.1 Cyanobium sp. | reverse complement strand
GCCCGGCGGTAGCGAACAGCGTCCGGTGGTGCTTCTGGAGGTGCAAATGCATGCCGACCGTTGTTTTCACCGCCGCCTTGGCGCTGAAACCTTCCGCCTGCTGCAACAGCACGAGGAGGTGGCGCATTTGCAGGTGCTTCCTTGAGCATGACGTGACCTGGGTGGATCTGGCCGCCCTTGCCCGTCA
This sequence comes from Cyanobium sp., assembly GCA_044233545.1. GTDB lineage: Bacteria > Cyanobacteriota > Cyanobacteriia > PCC-6307 > Cyanobiaceae > Cyanobium. The sequence goes on along the minus strand of JBIIJV010000233.1, from coordinate 4,015 downwards.
ACCCGATCTCGATCCCCTGCTGGCCCTGCTGACCCTGCCGGTGCAAAAGGAGCCAGATCTTGGGCCCTGCGCGCAGCGCATTTTGACGCTACGGCCGGATCTGATCGAGCTAATCGTGCCTATTCTTTCGGAACGTTTTCAAGGTTTTTCACCCTCCCAAATCATGGCCACCCTCGGCATCTCCAAAGACTTCTGGCGCCACACCCGCGCCTTCCAGGACATCCTTGCGGAAGGCAGGCAGGAGGGTGTCGAGCTGGGACGGCAGGAGGGAAGGCAGGAGGGACGGCAGGAGGGACGCGAGGAAGGCAGGGAGCTAGGTCTGGAGGAAGGCCTGGAGGAAGGCCGCCGCCGCGAGGCCAGCGCTCTGGCCCTGCGCCAACTGGAACGCCGTTGCGGATCGCTTGAAGTCCCCACCAGCTCGCGGATCGAAGCCCTCAGCCTGCAGCAATTGGAAGAGCTGGCCCTAGCCCTGCTCGAATTCAGGGGCGTCGGGGATCTACAGACCTGGCTGGAGCAGTTGGAACCCTGAGGGAAGGCGAATCGCGGCGCTGCGCCAGCGCCTGCGGCACAACCTGGGGTCAAGCGATTGCAGTGAGCAATCCGCGCCCAGGCGATCCGCCTCTATCCGCAATCATGAGCCAGGCGCGACCGATGGCCCGGAGAGCAGGCGATCTTTACGGCCACGGCGGTGCTGGCCTGGGTGGAGCGGCTTGATCAGGGGGAGGGCTGAGGCGGCTGGCTTGGGCAGCTGCAGCACACCCCTAACCATCCGGACGGCGGCTATGGGCCGGCAGTGGCAGGAATTGCTGGTAGAAGCGATCCTTCAGTTCCCAGGCCCTATCCACCTGGCCGATGGCGATTTGAAGGGCTGCCTCGTTGCCGATCAGCTCCGCCATGTGGCGGGCCAGTTCCTGGGAGTGGGTGAGGCCGCCCAAGATCTGCTCAGCGCCGATGTCGGATTGGCGGCGATCGTGAATCATGTGGTAATAAAAGAATTCAGATCGCACTCCATCCGCTGCGGGACCATGGGCCAGGCGTTCTGACAGACGCGGCCACAGACACTCGTACTCCACCGATACCAGCACTTCGGCCCAGAAGCGCAAAAAGGCGATCAGGGCCAGGTCGCTGTGGGTCTGATTTAGGCAGTTCTGCAACGCCTCCAGGCTGGCCAGCCGCACATGCTGCGTCTCAGCGGATTCGGCTGTATTGAGGATCTGCTCGCGGCTGGCGCCGAGATGCAGCAGATCGCGAAACAGCAACTCGCGATGGGAGGCGAGTGGCACGCCGCGGGTGTTGCGCGGGTATTCCTCATGCAGGATTAACCGCACCGTGGCCTTGATCGCCTCGCTCTCCAGGGCGTCGATCACAAACTCGTAGACATTGACAATCGATAGCGACAGAAAGCGCCGCTGCAACAGCAGCGCCAGCAGATCGTCCCAGCGGAGGGTGGCAACATTGGCTAGCAGGGGGTGAGCCCGGAGGCTGGCGATGTGTTGCCGTTCCTGATTGTTGAGGGGGGCCAGCATGGTGATCAATCGGTGAACAGAATCTTCAACTCATTGCGCCAGTTCTGATCGGGGGCGGGCCGGAAGGGACGGGCCACGGTCCACATCCGCTCGAAGTCGTTTAACAACGTGCCGGTGAGCAGTGCGTCACTGGCGCGCAGGTCGAGCTCCAGCTGGAAGGTGTGGATCGCCAGGGCCCCGTGCAGGAAGGGAGCCGCCAGCAGGGTGGAGCCGGCGCGGTATAGGGAAAGCGAAGGCAGGGTGTCGTATAGCCGGATCTCCAAATTGGCGGGATTACGGCTGGCGCGAATCGTGGCCTCCAGGGTTTCCAGGTTGGCGATCACGCTGCTCTGGATGGCGAAATCCTCCGCCAGCGGCTCGGCCGCATAGCGCTTCAACACTTCCTCCCGCAGCCCAGCAGCTAGGGAATAGGGCCAGGCCAGCAGGATGCGCACCCGCACGCCGACCTCCAGGCAGCGGCTGAGGTGGGCGCGGTAGTGCTCCAGGTTGGGCGCGAACGTCTGCAGGATGGCCACTTCTTGCTGGTCTTCTTTCTGGTCTGCTGGCTGGGCTTGCTCCTGGTCGTCGATCAGCCGCTCCAGGGCGGCGGCAAAGGTGTCGCTGGGGAAAGCGGCGTGGATTTTGCTGAGGCCGAACCGGGACAGACCCGGCCCACTCTGCTGATATTGCTGAGCCAGATAACGCTGCAACTGCGGCAGCTTGTAGCCCTTGCCGCTGACATTGAACTTGCGGTAAATCGTGCGCAGGCGCTGGGTTAAGGCCTCCTCCTCGATCGGACCCTGACGCTGCTGATAGGCCTCCAGCAGCTGCTGCTTGCTCTGGCCGGGCTCCTGCCGCAGGCAGAGAATCACCTCCAGCTCATGGGGGGTGAGCGCGTGCTCTTGGCGCTCACCCAGGGTCTGCAGAAATGCTGTCCAGCTCATCGCTGCAGACGGATTGGCGGGGGATGGGGAGGTTGGCGCCGCCGGCATTCTATGCCCCTTACGGCAGCAGGGTGGTGGTTTCCAGTATCTTCCATCGCCTTCCATCTGGCCATGATTGACAGAATTTTAGGCCAGCAGACATTATCAATAACAACATCTGAATAAGACCCATGCTGGAAAAGCAGCAGCAGCTATATCAAAGAATCTGCGACTATGAACTAGATGATCCCGGCCATGAGTTCGGCTTTCTCGCCCATCTGATGGGCGCCAACGGCTGGAGCCGATCGTTTGCCCTGCGCGCAATCGAGGAATACCGCAAGTTTGTGTTCCTGGCCCTGGTGGCAGACCATCAGGTCACGCCGTCCGACCAGGTGGATCAGGTGTGGCATCTGCATCTGCTGTGCAGCGACGCCTACTGGAACGACTTCTGCCCGCGGGTGCTGGGGCGGCCGCTGCACCACCACCCCGCCAAGGGCGGCCAAGCAGAACGGGATCGCTTCCACGAGCAGTACCGCGCCACCATCCGCAGCTACCGGCAGCACTTCGGCGAGCCTCCGCTGGATCTATGGCCACCGTTGGATGTGCGTTTCGGCCGCGACCTGCAGATTTGGCGACATCACCAACAATGCCGCCGCGATTCAAGCCATGGAAAGTCTAGGAATCAAGGCTCGCTTTCAGCCCCATGCGGATTTGTCCGGTTTAGAAGGGCAGATCGATCGAGGCTTTCCTGTCCCATGTGGCTTCATTCACAAAGGCCCCTTCGCGGCCCCTTATGGATACGGCCACTGCTTGTGATGCTTCAGGACTGCCGGCTGCTGAAGGCTGATTTGGGTGGGTGTGCTGGCCGGGGATGTGAGCGGTGGCGGCACCGGGGAGTTAGCGCAGACTTTCCGAGCGCGAGCGGCGAGGGCTTCAAACTCGGGACCTGGGCTAAGACTGAATTCTTTGGGATGCAGAAGCTGGTGGCGGCCCAGGCGGTGGCAGGCCTGGTGGATGGCTGCGCTGCTGGTGGCATCCCACAGCCGCAGGGTGTTGTCTGCCGAGCCGGAAACGATGCGCCGCCCGTCCGGGCTGAAGGCCACGGACGACACCCCGGCTATGTGTCCTTGACGGGGAGAGCCGATGGGCTTGCCGCTGGCTGCAAACCAGAGCCGCAGGGTGTTGTCCTCAGAGGCGGAAGCGATGCGCCGCCCGTCCGGGCTGAAGGCCACTGACCACACGGAATTTGTATGGCCTTGAAGGGGAGGGCCGATGGGCTTGCCGCTGGCCCCATCCCAGAGCCGCAGGGTGTTGTTGACTGAGCTGGAAACGATGAGCCGTCCGTCAGGGCTGAAGGCCACGGACGACACCGGCCGTGTGTGGCCTAGAAGTGGAGGGCCGATAGTGCTGCCTTTGGCTGCATCCCAGAGCCGCAGGGTGTTGTCTGCTGAGCCGGAAACGATGCGCCGCCCGTCCGGACTGAAGGCCACGGACGACACCGGCCGTGTGTGGCCTAGAAGGGGAGGGCCGGTAGTGCTGCCTCTGGCTGCATCCCAGAGCCGCAGGGTGTTGTCTGCTGAGCCGGAA
>JBIIJV010000232.1:0-4226 GCA_044233545.1 Cyanobium sp. | reverse complement strand
CGCGCCAGCTCCAGCCGTGCCGGTTCCGGGTCGACCACCAGGGGCGAAACACCCAGCGCCGTTTGCGCCAGGCAGGCCACCAGCAGCCCCACCACGCCGGCGCCGATGACGGCGACCCGCTCGCCGGCCACCAGCTCGGCATCCCAGAGGGCGTTGAGGGCGGTCTCCATGTTGGCCGCCAGGGTGGCGCGCCCATCGGGCACGCCATCGGGGATCGGATTGGCCCAGGCGGCCGGTACGACAAAGCGATCCTGGTGCGGATGCAGCACGAACACCCGTTCGCCAGTGCGCGGCCCCGCCGCAATGCGACCCACGGCGCTGTAGCCATATTTGACCGGAAAGGGGAAATGGCCCTCCTGGAAGGGGCAGCGCATGCGCTCGTATTCACTGGGCGGCACCCGTCCTGCCAGCACGAGCCGCTCGGTGCCCCGGCTGATGCCGCTGGCGAGCATCTCGATGGTCAGGCTGTCTGCGGTCAAACCGTCTGGGGTCAGGCTGACTGGCCCGATTGGCGGCAGCTGCACCGGCCGCAATTCGCCCTGGCCCGGGGCGACGATCCAAAATGCCTGCGCCATGGTCAGCGGAGCTGCAGCTCGTAAAGCACATCCTCGCCGAGGCTTTCGCGGCGGTGCGCCGGCCGCAGCGCTTGATCGAGATGGTCGATGGCGGGCAGGCTGAGTCCGGGGCGGCCGGAGCCGATCAACATCGGAGCCACGACGACATGGAGCCGATCGAGGGCGCCGGCCGCCAGAAAGCGTGAAACGGTGATGCCGCCGCCCTCCACCAAGATGCGATGGGCACCGCGGGCTGCCAGCAGGGAGAGCACTGCGGCGGGCGCAAAACCCGAGCCGTCGTCTGCAACAGACAGCAGCGCAGTTTCGGCCCGGTTGGCCGCCGGGGCTGGGATTGGAGCTGGGACTGGGTCTGGTACGGCGGCTGGTATGGCAGCTGGGGCGGCGGCCAGGATCAGGGTCGGAGCCTGGCCGTCGCAGAACAGACGCCGTTGCGGTGGCAATTTGCGCAGCGGATCGAGCACAACCCGCAAGGGATTGGGGCCCGGGCAATGGCGCACCGTCAGTTGGGGATCGTCGGCGAGCACGGTGCCGGCGCCAACTACCACCGCATCGACCAGGGCCCGCAGCCTATGCAGATGCACAACACTCTCGGGGCCGGTCACGTAGTGGGAATGGCCGTTGGCGGTGGCGATGCGACCATCCAGGCTCTGGCCGAGCTGGCCAATCACCAACTGCGGTGCCAGCAGGGGCAGGTAGCGATTGAGCAGCAGGGCGGCGTCGGCTTGGACAGTATTCCCAAATGATTGCCAGGTGTGATCGGGCAGCAGTTCCAGCAGCGTTGCTGCGTTTTCGCTCAGGCGGATAGGCTCCGCAGGGTTGCCGACCCGCCAGCGATCACGGGCCAGCAGCAACGCCTTCCAGGCTGCTTCAGCGTCAATTGCAGCGGCTACCTTCATGGTTCAGCGATATCTCGTCGATCCACCCAGCGAGGCCTATTTGCACACGAAGGTCGTGCGTGACGGCCCTGAGTTGTAGGGCAGCCTTCGCCCCCGGATGGGGGGCGAAGGCTCCGTATCAGCCCCGCCAGGTGGGCAGGCCGCCGCTCACCAAGGTGCCGCGATGGCGCCAGAGCGCTTCTGGCGACACTTGAATGCCGTGCTCAGCGGCTAAGCGGGCCGCAGCTTCGGTGGAGGCGGTGGTGCCAAGGGCTTGGGCAAAGGCGCGGTCGCCCTGCAGTAACTCTTTGAGCTGATGCAACGCCGCAGCTGAGGAATTCTCGGAGGATTTTTCGGAGGATTTTTCGGCAGTGGCAGCAGGTAGATCGCAAGTGGCCATGGGGCCTCCTTCTCAGATTGATACCAGCCTAGGAATGGCCCAGCAGATCGGGCCCCGTTGTATCTAGATATGTTGTATAGAGATATGTTGTAGTCACCTGATCTGAATAGTCTTGCGTGGTAACGGCAGGGCGGGGTCAGCCTGCAGCCGGACCATAAATTAAATCCCTTCAGCTGATTGAGGCACAGGGCTGGGAATCGAGGCTGTCGAGGCAAAGGCCCGAAACCTGATGGTCCACCTGGGCCAGGCGCTCTAGGACCAAGAGGAGATCTATGGAGGTGAGTTCGCCGTCAGCACTCCATTTCAGGCAGGTGCGGCCGAGGCAGTCAGCAGCGACCGGGGCCGTGGCAACGGGGGCCGTGGTAATCGGGGCAGCGGCCCTGGGGGTGTCGATGGCGTCCTTCATGGCGGACCTGCGGGTTGGCGTTGAAATCAGCTTCCTTTGCCGTGGTCCAAAGTCGATGCCCCCAAATAGGGAGTATTGCCGACCTGCTGGGCGGTTCCCTGGCGGATTGGACCATCGCGATCGGAGCGATAGGCCAGGGAGGTGCCGGGCAGAAGGCGCAGCAAGCGATCCAGCACCTGCTCCAGCACGGCGCGGCTGAGGGGGGCGCCCGATGACATGCCCTCACGGCTGTTCACCAGCACGCTGAGCTGATCGCGACCCCGCAGCTCAAACAGCACCTGGACCTGCAGGGCACTGGGGCCGGCAACGAGGTTCAGGCAGGCATTGCGTGGATCCAGCCAGGTGAGCTCCGTCGCCAGTTCAACGCCCAATTGGTCAAGGGGCTGACGAAGGTTCAGTGATCCTGGCTGCAGCGAGAGCAGAGCCTCCAGGCGGGCCAATCAGTAAGTGCGGTGAGCAGTGATTCTGCCTCACGAGCAAGGCTTGTGGCGGCCTGGGATCCGAAATCGACGAGAACCCGGGCCGCTGCCTGGGCCAGGTCAGAACTGGAATCGTTCCTGCCACGGGCCGCTGCAGCCGCAAATTGCCGCCCCGGACGGTGTGGAACCGCTCACAGGTGACGGCAACGGGCCCAGGCGTCGAATGGCAAACAACCCTGTGGTGCCAATGGTTGGGCCGAAGAACGGCGCAGCGGCGGCCTGGCCTGGCTGACTGGATTGAAGTACCAATGATCGCTTTGGTAACACATCACACGCTTGAGGAAGGCGCGAGCCCGCGATCCTTTAATCACTTGTTGCAAAAGTAATGGCCCTGAGCCGCTCTGTTGAAATCCTGCCCAGCCCTGGGGCCAGTGCCGGCCTGGCCTTCCTCCGGGAGCCCCTGTGCAGCGATGAAACCCAAATCGCCGAAGTGGCGACTTGCACCCGGGCGGAGTTGTTTTGCCACCGCCATCAGACCGATCAACTGATGGTGCTGCGCGGCGGCATCGATCTGATCGTGCTGCAGAACAGGCGATTGCGCCGCATAACCCTGCGGGAGGATGAACCGAGCTGGGTGCGCATCCCGCCTGGGGTTCCCCATGGGGCGATCAACCGCGGCACTGCACCGGCGATCGTCGTCAATGCGGTGCTGCGGCACCGGCCCAGTGACGAACGCGACTACCAAAGCCGGCCCGTGCCGGCGGCGCTGGCGGCGGCTTGGGCGCAGTTGCATGGTGATCTGGGGGAATAGCATCGATGAGACCAGATGCATTAATTAGGCTACGTTGAGGCTCTGGCAAATCGTCTGGAAGACCCATCGCAATTAAATCATTTATCCATGAACCGACTAGGATCTCAAGGGATTTTCCGCTAATAGAGCTTGCGTCAACAATTGCCGGATCTAGATATCTTTGAAATAATGGCTTTGTATTGATAAAAAAAGCGGTGGAGCAGATTTTAATGCCATCAAGCGGAGTTCAGGGCCCGCTGCCGCTGCATCCTCCCCCCCACAAACCCCACCACCACCTCAATCACCGCAACGCGGTCCACGTCTTGCAATAGCTCGTGGCCCGAGCGCTGCAACCAGAAGATGCGCTTGTCAGATGCTGGGGTGCCAAGGCCGCTCAACAGGGTTAATGCGCTGGCATCCAGCACGGTGGGATCACCATGGCTCTGCAGGATCAGGGCGGGGAGGGATACCTGGTGCAGCCGCTGGCTGGTGGCTGACACGAAGGCCAGCAACGAGAGCAGGGCCCCCATCGGCGCCCAGGGGTAGCTGGTGTCGTTATCGCCCAGCTGGGGATCGGTGTAGGCCTTGGGCAGCGGCCAGCGGCGCAGCAGCCGGCCCAGCAGGGGCCTGAGCCAGGCCAGGGGCCGGCCGGGGGCCAATGGTGAGGCCAACTGCAGCGGTGTGGCCAACAGAACCAGGCTGTCGAGCCGGTCGCCGCAGATGCCGTGGTCGGCCGCCAGTTGCAGGGCCACCAATGCACC
>JBIIJV010000053.1:0-15186 GCA_044233545.1 Cyanobium sp. | reverse complement strand
TCAATAGCGAGTGTGGGCCGAATTTAATGAGCACATCATCCGCGTCTGCACCATAGATGTGAATATATCGGAAAGCGGGATTGGCGCTCCTAACAAGTTCGGGGATCTCCAGGGTCTCAAGGCTTTTTAATGCAAGAGGCGGGCCGCCCCTGAGCTCCCTGTAGTGATTAAAAAGCAATCCCGAAAAAGCTTCGACTGGTGTATCCGAGGAGAATCTTATTTCGCAAGCCGCATCTGCAATAGGCTGGTCTTCCAGTCGGAGAATATGACTCGCAGTTGGAAGAAATTTCGCCATCTTGAAAGCGTTTTGATGATTTTAGCAGTGTAGTGGAAACTTGTCAACGTGGAGCTTTTCTGATCGCGAGGTCAAGGAATAGATAGAATTAGAGTGCTTTCAGCGTATTGTGTCTTACTAGGTGCATCAGCGGAGTAGATTTGCGAACTGTTGCAGGGGTGAGCGTCAGCATAGGGCCGAGTGCTTCCTCAGCCCATTATGGATCGCCAGAAAGCGAGGCGGTCAGCGGTTGCACTCTGCAGAATTCGGGAAAGGCATGGCTCAGGCCCACTCGCGGCAGAGCGTCTGAATGAATCTCGCTGACTTGCAGTTAGGCTTGGGCGTATAGGGCCAGGTGCTGATGGGACACAGCCCCAGCGTGCGGAATGCATTGGCAAACGACTTGGAGACATAGGCCAGGCAGCTGTGGCTCATCAACCGCTTGCACATGACGCCCTCGCAGCTGAACCAGGCGATTGCACTGCTGAGAAAGCCGATCACCATTAGCATCTTCTCGACCACCAGTACCCCGTCATACGTCAGGTAGTTGGGCGTCGTCTTCCGCGACATGAGCCATGTCGTAGTCGACGCCGTAGGGCAGCTCTACTGCCGGTACCGGTCATGAGGTACTCTTCCCGGCGAATCAGCGACAGGATCTTCACGTCGATGTGGATCAGGTTGCTTATCCGATCTCACTAGTACCACTGAACTGGGGGTTCGGCTCGAATTCCGCGTCTTACAGAAAGCAAGGAATTATTTGTGCGGATGATTTGTACGGATCTTGGCCTACCATTGCCATGACTTGCGTAGTGGGTGCTTTATCTGGCACCAGTCCGAATGAGTTGACCCCAGAGATGTGACGCTTCGAACAAGCCCCTGGAGTGGACAGGCCGCCGGTGAGTCAGCCTTGTTAGCCATAGCCCCCTGCCTGCCACTCAGGGGCAGCGTTCGAAGGATCGGCAAGAGAGAGCGAGAATCTCCTGTTGACAAGCGTGGCGACGACGGCGTGGGCGGAAACCGCTGACCTGCTCCGAATAGGGTCGTCCAGCGATGGGTGTAATACATGCTGTCAGGGCTTAAGATCGTGTGGCCTGATGGGATGCGTACCATGGCTGTGATCTCACTCAAGCTGAGCGAGGCCCTGGATGCCCAGCTCACAGCGCAGGCGCAACGACGTCGGCTGAGCAAGTCTGAGTTGGTTCGACGAGCATTGACCGCGTTCCTTCAGGCTTCAGAACAAGGAGTTCATGGCCCGCAGCCACAATCCGCGGCTGATCTTTTGGCCGATCTCGTGGGTTGTTGTGAAGATGGTCCGCCTGATCTTTCCTCTAATCCTGCTCACCTGTCTGACTTTGGCATTAACTGATCATGGCGGTGCTGCTAGACACGGGGCCATGGGTTGCCCTCCTAAGTCGCAATGATACTCATCACAAATGGGCTGTAGAGCAGTTTCGACTGTTGACTCCTCCATTGCTGAGCTGTGAGGCTGTGGTTGCCGAGACTTGTTTTCTGCTCAAGCGCTCGGGCTTTGATCCTTCATTGGCTTTGCGATTCATCGAACGAGGAGTTGTTCAACTGCCTTTCGTGTTGCAGGAGCAGATTGGCTCTGTCAGTTCATTGTTTAAGCGGTACGATAATGTTCCCGCATCCCTCGCTGATGCTGCATTGATTCGGCTGGCGGAAATCATGGATTCGCCATTGCTCCTTACTACCGACAGTGATTTTCATGTCTACCGCCGTCATGGAAGACAGATGATTCCCTTGGTCACTCCTTGAATGAAGGGTCCTCTGCCGTTGAGGCGTAGGTCTGCAGGCGTTGTCTGTAGAGATGCGACACTTCGACACAACGCTCGAGTGGATAGGCCACCATCAGCCCTCTGCTCCGCCACCCCAAGCTCCCTGCCTGCCACACAGAAACAGCGTTAGATTAATCATCTAAATCGCCAGCTGGAAATTGGCAGCCGAATGGCAACGACGCGCGGCATGGTGCAGCCTCCCCGCGCTGGCATTCGTCCTCCCTGTGTTGGCATACCCATTGGTTGCGCTCCAGCCGGCCCATGGCGGGAACAACGCCATGATCGAGCTCAGCAATGGCGACAGCGGCAGGAGCCTGAAGGTGAGCGTCGGCACCGAGATCAACGTGACTCTGAAAACCATCGGTTCCGGCCGCTACGGAACGGCGTCGGTGTCTTCTCGGGCGGTGCAGTTCCTCGATGAAGCCGCGGGTCCGCCGATTCCCGGCGGTCCGGTGCAGCTGATGCGGTTCAGGGCCCAATCGGCGGGAGCTGCGCAGATCTCGATCCCCTTCAACGGCGGGATGGGCCCTAATGCGGCGACACCGCCCTTCACCCTGAGCGTTCAGGTGACCGGGGCGACGGCGCCCTGAATCGCCGCCGCCACCTCCCTGCTCAAGGCCCCAGCGCCCCCACAGGCACCACGGCGATACCATCCGCCCGCCGGTAGCCGTAGCCGCTACCGCAGATCACCGCCAGGAAGGCGGGTTCGCCGGTGCGGCGGGTGTCGATCTGCTGTCGAAAGCGCAGCAGGCCTGCGGCAGCGGCCTCCACCTGGCCCAAACCCAGCTTCACCTCGATTGCGCCCCAGCGGCCATCGCGCAGCTGCACGATCGCGTCTACTTCAATGCCATAGTCGTCGCGGTAGTGGAACACCTCACCATCCAGCGCTTGGGCCAGCACCCGCAGGTCGCGGATCACCAGCGACTCGAACAGCAACCCCAGCCACTCCAGATCTTTGAGCAGTCGATCGGGGCTGCCGCCGAGGGCCGCCACCGCCAGGGAGGGGTCGCAGAAGTGGCGCCGGGGTGCTTGGCGCAGGGCTGCCTTGGACCGCAGATGGGGGCGCCAGGCGGGCTGGTTTTCCAGCACCATCAGCCGTTCCAGGGCCTGCAGGTGGTCGGCCACGGTGCGCGAGTCGAGGGGTCCATCGGCACCGCCGCCCATCCAGCCGCTGCACGTCCACCTGGCGCACCTGCTCCAGGTAGTCGCGGGCGGCCCGGGCGGCCGCCGCCAGGGGCCGCTCCAGCTGGGCCGGCCAGCCGCCGCGGCAGACGAGCTCGGCAAGATCCGCCACGCCCAATCCTGGATCGGCGCAGCTGGGCGGCTGCCCCTCCAGCAGCGCTGCCAGGGAGACGCCGCCCTGGCCGGCGCCACTTTCCACCAGGCTCATCGGCCGCAGCCGCAGAAACGCAAACCGCCCCGCTCCGGTGTGGCGCTCGGCGTCATCGGCCGGCACCGCCGAACCGGTGAGCAGAAATTGCCCGGGCGCATCGACGGCATCCACCGCCCGCCATGGGGCGGCAGTCAATGCAGCAGATGCCGGGAATCTAATGCAGGAAAAACTGGCTTACGGATGCAGGAAAAGCCGGGCTTCTGATGCAGGAAAAACTGGCCTGCTGATGCAGCAAAAACGGGTCAGCCGCTGCAGCAAAAACTGGTCAGCCGCTGCGGGAAAAGCCGAGATGCTGCCCTGGTGGCCCTGGCGCGCTGGGTCTTAGAGGGCACAAAAGCGCGCCAGCAGCGAAAGCTGCTGGGTGGGCTTGGGTAGTTCGGCCGCAATGAAAGGCGGTGGTGCCGGCGCCGGCGCGTCGTACCGCATCGCCATGGGCATGGGTCGCAGATCACCGTTGCCATCCAGTTGCACCTCCAGGGGAGACAGCTGGCGCCTGCGGCCGATCGCCGCCGCCACCTCCTGGGCCTGGTAGAGAGCGTCCTGATAGGCCGCCCGCAGCAGCTGGGCGCGGATGGCGCTGTCCTGGCTGCGATCCGTCTCGGCAGTCACCGGCGCCAGCCGTACTCCGGGTAGGCCGCCCACCGCGCTGATCAGGGCCTGCAACTGGGCCGGCTCAATGCGGCCACTGACCTGCAGGCTGGCCTGGAAGCCACTCACTTGACCCTGGGGCCCCCTGCGCTCCCAGGTGCTGGGGGCCCCCGCCCGCCATTCCTTTACCCCCAGGGCCTGGAGTTTTTGGCGCACCGCCGCCAGGCGCCATTGCAGTTGCTCCAGGGCCTGGTCCGCCTTGGCGGCCTCCGCCTCCAGCCCCAGCGAAACCCCCAGGGCACTGGTGGGTCGCTGGATCTCCGCCTTGCCGCGGGCCTCCAGCAGGGTGCCTTGGCAACGCAATTGCACTTCAGCCCTGCTGTTACCACCCGTCAAGAGCACCAGCGCACCCAGGGCCAGCGGCAGCAATGGCCGGCAAGAGTGGTTGGGAGCGTTGCTAGCCCTCATGGCAGGGTGAAGCCGGAGGTGTTGATGTGCTTGAGGTCGAGCATCACGACCGTTAACCAAGCCAGCAGGGCCAGGCCACCGACCGAACCGAGCACCGTCAGCAGACCCAGGAGCACTGATTTGGAGGAACCGCTGTCGTTAGCCACGGGCATACCAGAGCGAGGGGTTACTTTCCCACGGCCATGGCCGCCTGGTCCGGCCCATCAGCCACGCTTCTAGGCGGTGAGGTCCGCCACGGTGGTGAGCCTGCCAGCGCTTTCATCCCAGAGGATGTAATCAAAACAGGTCGGCAGGTCGCCAAGCTTGAGACGCTTCACGCCGGTGAGCAGATGGGCGTTGCGCTTTTGACAGGCCTGTAATCGATAGTTCGGAATCGCCTCGCAGAGGTGATGGATCGCATGGCAGCCGATATCGGCGGAGAACCAGTTCAGCAGTGCTGGTAGCTGCAGATCACTGGTGCCCTGCATGGCCCCATCCATTGCCTTCCAATTATCGTCGCCATGCGCATAGGAGCCTGGAAAGTTGTGCTGCACAAAGAAAATGCAGATGAAGATGGCGGCCCCGCAGGCCATCACCGGCGCATAGATCAACCAGAAGGTCCCCGCCCCCAGCCAGCGGGCCATGAAAATCCAGCTGGCGATCACGGCCAGGTTGTTGAGCAGCAGGTCAACAAATTCTTCTGGGCTGTGCCACCAGCTGGTCTTATGGCTGGCGACGATCTCGCGCCAGCCTGTCTTGGGTGATTTCCCCAGGCTGGAGATCAAGTGGGGCACCAGGCCCGCCAGCCCTGCCAGCAGTTCGATCCGCGGCTTGATCACCAGGTAGAAAAAGCCCCCGGGAATCAGCATCAGCGGATGCCGCAATAAGCGGTAGAGCATCTTGGCGCGGGGGCTGTAGCCGCTATAAGTTTTGGCGCTGACGACCGCCGCAGGCCCCCTGTATTTGGCCCAGTTGCCGTTGTGGCGATGGTGAAAGGCGTGCCCCCGCGACCAGGGCAGCTGGGGGATGCCTGCCACGATGCCAAACAAAAAGCCGACGGCGCGATTGGTGGCGGCATCACGAAACAGGGCGTTGTGGCCACAGTCGTGCATCAGCGAGAAGCAGCGGGCCAGGAACAGCACCATCAACGCCAGCACGGGCAACAGCAGCCAGGAACCCTGCCGCAGGCAGGACACCGCCAGCCACCACAGCAGGCCATAGGGCACCAGGGTGTTGGCGACCTGCCAGGCAGCCAGCCAGTTGTTGCTGCCCAAGAAAGGCTTGAGCTCGAAATCTGTGCGTTTCAGAGACCCCGTTGCTGGAGTGGGTTGGGCAGCAGACCGGTCCAAGGGTGATTCCAAGCCCTCAGCGGTGGTTTCGAGAACAGGAATACCAAAATCCCTAAATGTTGAAGACAATCATAAGTCTTTACTGAAAAACCGCGTCAGGTCGACAAAACCCCATCCAGCTCATGCCACCCCCACGTAGACCCACGCCTGGGCCCCCGAGGCCAGGGGGGCCAGCACCCGCTGGTAGTCGGAGACTTCGTAGGCGTCGGCCCGGGCCAGTTCGGCGTCGCTGATCTCGAACACCGTGCCTTCAACCCGGTCGCGGCCATCGCCGCTGAAACGCACGATCGGGTGGTGGCTGAGGCCGCTGGCCGCCAGCACGGTCGCGTCTTCAATGCGCAGCAGCGACTGGCTATAGCCCACCAGGGCATCGGATCGGCCCGTCAACAGGCGCCCAAAGGTGCTTTGTTGCACGCTCTGCTGCTGCAGCGTGCCGTAGGAAAACAGCAGGGGCATGGCGGGGCGGGCAGGGGGGTGATGGGGGGAGGCGCCAGGGGTTCATTTTGGCGGGATCCAGCCCTGGAAACCGTCCATAAAGCGTCGGTCGATGCGGTGTTTGAGCCCCCCCAGCCAGGTCGTCGGTCCCAGCACCCAGGGGCCCCACAGGGCCAGGGCCCGGGGCTGCTGGTCCGGCCGGCCGGCGCCCGAATCCCCCAGTAATTGCAAGGCGTGGCGCCGCGGCGTCCAGCAGCGCAGGGCTTGGGGCGGCACCGCCAAGGGCGGCTCTGCCAAAAGCTGCTCTGCCAAAAGCTGCTCTGCCAAAAGCTGCTCTGCCAAAGGCGGCGCCGCCAGGGGCGGCACCGCCAGCGAGCGCCCCAGGTTGGTGGCCAGCACCGCCGCCGCCCGCACCGCCCACACCCCCGCCGCCGGCCGGGGCTGGGCGCCCACCAGGCCGCAATCGCCCACCGCAAACACTCCCCTTTGCCCCTGCACCGCCAAGCTGGTTTCGGTTAGCACCCGGCCGCTGTCCTGCTGCACCGGCAAGCCGGAGGCGGCCAGCCAGGGAGGCGCCTGACTGCCGGTGCAGGCCAGATCGGCCGGGCCCAGGTAGGTGCCATTGCGTTCGAGGGCCACGCCCGCTGCCGCCAGTAGCCGCTCACCGGCCCGGTTGGCGGCGGGGCTGCCCAGGGCCAGGTCGGGGCCCCGCAACAGCAGGCGGCAGGGATGGCCGCGCCGGCCCAGGGCCAGGGCCAGCTCGACGGCGCTGGCGCCACCGCCCCGCAGGCGCAGGGGGGCAGCCGCAGGCAGGCCGTTCACCCAGGCCAGAAAGGGCTCCAGCGGTTTGACCGCCATGGCCCCATCCGTCGGCGCTGGCGTGATCGCTCCTATATCCAGGCTGAGGATGTCGAAACCCAGACGCTCTCCCCCCTGCAGCAGCAGTTGGCGAGGCCCCAATTCAAGGCCCGTGATTTCAGCCTGCAGAAAGCGCACGCCGGCCTGCTGGCAGAGCTGTTTCAGGTCGATGCGGGCCGATTCCAGGGTCGCTAGGCCGGCCACCACCGCCGGCACCAGGCCGGAATACAGGCTGGTGGGGTAGCGGCTGACCAGGGTGACCGAGCCGCTGGCGGGTCGGCTTTGGGGCCGCAGGGCCCACTGGCGCAACACCAGGACATGGCTGTGTCCACCGCCCGCCAACAGCAGCTGGGGTTGGCGGGCGGCGCCGTTCAAGGCTGGAGGCCGAGCCTTTGAACCACTTGCTGCCGGGCCTTCAGGCCCTCCGCCCCAATCCCGGGCTCATCGAGGGTGAGCAATTGGCGATAGCGCATGATCGGACGGCCCTCGACGATCAGGTCGCGCACGTCGCTGGCCTTGGTGTCGTAGACGAGGGCGGAATAGATGCTCGCGAGCGGTGTTTGGTTGATGGGATCCATGGCGACGATGGCGATGTCGGCCCGCTTGCCCACCTCCAGCGAACCGATCTCGTCCTCCAGGTGCAACGAGGCGGCCCCTCGAATGGTGGCCATCTCGAAGGACTCCCGTGCCGACACCACCTTGGGGTCCTCGTTGATCACCTTGTGCAGTTTGGCGGCGCTGTTCATTTCGTCCCAGATGCTCAGGGCGTTGTTGGAAGCAGAGCCATCTGTGCCCAGGCCCACGGGCAGGTTGAGACTGAGCATGGCCGGCAGCGGCGCGATGCCCGAGGCCAGCTTCATGTTGGATTGGGGGTTGTGCACCAGGCCGACACCGTGCTGGCGCAGCAATTCGAGGTCGCCCTCGTCGCTCCACACCATGTGGGCGGCGATCAGGCGCTCGCTGAGCAGGCCGATGCCCTGCAGGTGCTCCACCGGGGAGCAGCCGTGCTGCTGCAGGCATTCGTCCCGCTCGTGGCGGGTTTCGGCCACATGCATCACCACCGGACAGGAGCGCCGTTCGGCCAGGGCCTGCACCTCCCGCAGGTGGGCGTCGCAGACCGTGTATGGGGCGTGGGGAGCGATGGCGGGTGTGATGAGGCGATGGCCCTGCCAGTTGCCCACAAAGCGGTCCACGCAGGTCATCGCCTCGCTCTGGCTGGCATTGTCAGGCGCTGGAAAATCGATCACCACCTGCCCCAGCACCGCCCGCAGGCCGGCCCGGGCAGTTTCAGCGGCGACGGCGGATTCGAAGTAATACATGTCAGCGAAGCAACTGATGCCACCCCGGATCATTTCGGCCAGGGCCAGCCGCATGCCCGTGCGCACAAAGGCCTCATCGACGTTGAGAGCTTCGGCTGGAAAGATGGTGTGCTGCAGCCAGTCATCCAGCAGCTCGTCATCGGCCAGGCCCCGAAACAGTTCCATCGGCCCATGGGTGTGGCCATTGATCAGGCCCGGATGGACCACCTGGCCAGTGGCGTCAATCTGCTCAGCGGCGCTGTAGGCCGCCATCACGTTGGCGGCGTCATCAACGGCGATGATGCGGCCATCGCTGACGGCAATGGCGCCATCGGCCAGCACCCGCCGCTGCTGGTCCATGGTGACGACGATGCCGTGGCAGACGATCAAATCAACGGGCCGGGGCGTGGTCACCAAGCTGCTGGCGGGGTTGGGTCAGTTAAAGCCAAAGAATGGCTGAGGCCCTTTCATGCCCCTGACGGGTTAAATGGTTTACCTGGGAAAACTGGCCCAGATCCCCCATTAATTGTTGGTCGACGCTATGGGCTCGTTTACCATTTAACGATGCCCAAAGTCACCTTAATGCTGCCAACAAGTGTTGAGCCTCCATAATCCTTGGCAAGTCGCAGCAATGTTTCTTGGAAGCCCAGGTTTGGAAACGTATTTTCTACTTTTTGAATTTGCCCTCTCCCCATGCCCTTGCGAAGTAATCCCTTTGAAGCATCGATCCAGTCGGCCTTGCGGCAGGCCTCAATCACTTTTCTGTGCGGTCCGGTGTAAGGAAATATCTTGTGGTGCCAATGGATGGCTGCACGCAACAAGCCAGGATCTAACCCCAGTCCATACTTCTCGTTGTCGGCTATGGCCACAGCCTCGGATGGCTCAAGATAGGCCAATTCATGATCTGTCCAGAGACCGATATCATGGTAGACGAATGCAGCCTCGACCAGCTGCTCATATTCTTCGGCATTGCCTAGAAAATGCATTGCATATGTGATAGTGCGATAAACGTGGTTCCGGTAGCTGGGGAAGTCTCTGCCGATCAGATTTTCGTATCGCCTCAGCAGTTCTTCCACAAAAGGACGTTCCAACTTGATCATGATGTCTGACATCAGACATGTCTCCTTATGGTTGCGGCCACACCATAGGTGGTGTGGCGCCGTACGCCCAGGCCGACACTCCGGCGGAGCCAGAGCGGGCTGAGTTTTGAGATCTACCTAGGCAACACTAAATGGAGCCTGCTTCAAGAAGGAAACTGGCTGGCCGAGGGTGAAAAGATTGGGCGTTTGTGTGTTGGGCATCTTCGCTACAATTTGTTTGTGTAATTGCGTGTAATTGCCTGCAAAATTGCCGTTATTCCATGTTTTTAAAAGGGTTTCAGTAAACTTGCCATTGCGGGCACCGTCCATGGAAAGTTGATTGTCCTGGCAGCCGGAAATCAAGATAACAGAAGGTCCAGTCTGGATGTCATACAGGTCGAAGCGTGGCCTTTTGGCATCGCTATAGATCACCTTGCGTCGCCAAAGGTCGAGCTGGATATTCACGCCGCGGGATCGATCAACCATGTAGACAGACCATTCATCGCGTTGAACTTCGTCAAAATTAAACTTAACCTGTCCGGCTTCGTTGGTTTCAACCCAACGCTTGGCTCGATTCATGCGCCACTGGCCCAGCCTTTTGCCTGCAGAACCAAAGTTGATTAACGTAGCGTTCCAGCCGTTGACTCCCGCTTGAGCAGTCTCGCGACCCTGCACCCCGGCCACATCTTTTTGCAATTGGTCATAGAAATCCTTATGGTCAGCATATACTTGGTAGGCGATGTCTGGCGGCATCGATTTGGAATACTTAACGGCTGGATCACCCTCCTTTGGCCTTTCCCTGGTGACGGTGCCACTATGGCAGCTATCTGATAAAACCAATAAACGTACGCCATCCTTAAAGGCTGAAATTGCAGCATAAAGTTCATCGTCAATCAATTCGCCGTCGTACAAACACCAAGTTTCGTCTTGTTTATCCGTTTCGTCGCCATTGATGTCGGGCATCTGGCCGCCATGGCCAGAATAGGTAAGGAAATATAAATCACCTGCTTGCAGGGTTTTTGCTGCGTTGCTTAGGTTTGCCAGTACGGCCGCCCGGGTGGCTTTAGCCGTGAGCAGCGTTGTTGTGGTCATTGCATATTTTTTGGCAATATTTGCCATATCATTGGCATCGTTCTCGCAACCTGCCAAAGGTCCGGACCAGCCGCTATAGGAGGCGGGGTTCACGGAATTCAAGCCAATCTGAAGTGCTAATGCTTTTGGCATGGTTCCAAGGGCGATTTGGCATGTGACTGTGGCTGGCGGGCTGTTAATGATCTGGAAGTGATCATTGATGGCTTGGGTCAATTCTGGCCGAAAGCATGCCAGGGGTCTGTCGGCTCACCAATGGCTGCTTGTCATCTTGGTGACAGCCGCTGGATCGATGGCTCCATGACGGCTGATCCCTGCAGCGCCCCAACCCCGCGCCGGTGCAGCTCGCGGGCGTAGTCGGTCCAGGTGCCCTGGCCCCAGTAGCGGAAGCAGCTGGTTTCCAGCAGCAACAGGTGCAGCAGCGCCCTCTGGTAGGGCTCGGTTTGGGTGACGGTCGGATCCTGAGCTACCTGGGCATCAAAGCGCTGGTGGAATTGGGCGCTGAGGTTGTGGATCGGCTCCAGCACATTGGCGTAGCCCTCCACCCAGCTGAGGTTGTTGGTCCAGGAGGCGCCCGCCATCGAGAGGGGCGGATCCTGTCCCTGCAGCTCGGCGATCGCCGCAGCCACGCTTTCAGGCGTCGGGGGCCCATCCAGGTGCTGCCACAGCCTGTGTTGCTGCACCGCCTGAATTACCGGTAAATCACCTTCTTGCACCCCGGCGGCCTCCAGCAACTCCAGATATTCGCTGCCGTTGATCGCCACCGTTTGCGCTTGGCCGCTCACAGGCCGGGCGATCTTGTGGTGGGCCTGCAGAAAGGCCGGCGGGAATTCATTCATCATCACGCCGCCATTTTCACCGTCGGCGATTTGGGTGACGATCGCCGGCACCGCTATTCCCCCCAGCTCCTGACGGCCCAGCCCCAGGGCTTCGTAGTAGGGCTGCATCTGGCCCACCAACTTGGTATCGGAGCCCTGGGTTTTGATCAACACCACGATCGAGACCGTTTCCCCCTGGGAGTTGCGTGCCTGCAGCAGGTTGGGGATCAGCTTTTGTTCCTGGCGCAAGCTGGTGCCATCGAGGTTTTCGACGCTGTGTTCCTGCACCAGCAGCCAGCGGTAGCCGCACTCCTTGAGGGCCCGCACCAATTCGTAGAGCGTGTCGGGATGGTTGGGCAGGTGCATCTCCGGTGGCGAAAACCCCTTCACCCGCCGCAGGGCCTCGCTGCCAAACAGGGCAGCGAAATGGTGCTGCCAGGCCAAGATCTGCAGCTTCAGGTCGGGAATCGGGGTGGAGGGGGCCACGGCATGGCTCCAGAAGGTGCCCAGCCACTCCACATGGGGTTGCAGGCTGGCATCACAAGCGAGCCGTTGCAGCGCCTCAAGAATGTCAGTCCGGCCCATCTGCTCCAAGCCCCAGAGCAGGTTGCCGGAATAATCCAGCATGATGCGCGGGTCGCAGCCCTCCGCGATCAGCTGGGGCAGGATCTCCGCCATGCGCTTATAGCAGTGGGCAAAGGCCTCGGCGTTGTGGTTGTCGCCTTCGCCGGGATGCTCGAACATGTACTGCAGATGGCCGATCAGCTCCCCCCGGGCTCCGGCGGGGATCGTCGGCTGATGCATGTGCAGGGCACAGGCAAAGACCGAGCGGATCGACTCCAGAGCCAGAGGCGACTGCCTTGCAACGGCCGGCTGCTGTTGCTGCACCAGGGCGAGGATCTCCGCTTCACGGCCGGCGATTGGCGGCAGGGCATCGTGGCTCATGCGGGGGGCTCCAGGGCTTGCGCTTGAGCCTGGAGCATCACCCCCCGCGTCCAGCAGCCCAAGGATCTCATCAGGCCGCTAATTGGCGGCTGAAAATGATAGATGGGATAAATCGATTCGGCTCACTATGTCGCCGCCAGCCCCGCCGCCGCCGCCCCACCAAACTCTTTGGGCTCCGGCTGCCCCTTGCGGCGGGCCTTCTCGCGGGCCAGCTCATGGTTCATGTCAGCAGGAATAAACGTCATCGGCTTGCCGAGCCGACGGGTGGCGAGCAGTTCGTCGCGGGCGATTTCGCCGCCGCCGATGCCCACCAAGGCATTGCTGATGAATACCATGGCGCTGGATGTGGGTGACAACCCCTTACCCTGCGGCAGTTCGCCGCCCCAGGTGCTGTCAGGCACGAAAAACACCGTGTCCACACAGGCAGAGAGGGGAGCCTGCTCCTGGCGGGCCAGACTCGAGACGATGCCCATGGTCTCAAATCCCTTCCTCTTTGCCAGTTCATAGATCTGGCCAATGCCTTCGGCGGTGCCGCCGCTATTGATCAGGGTGCGGGCCGGATCGTGGCGATCAAGGATGCGGCTGGCTTCGCGAATCAGGACATCGGGATCTTGATAACCGGCCCCCGAATAGCCCACGAAACTGAGCACATTTTTGCCTGTGGCCTTGACGTGGCTGGCGATGGCGGTGGTATCACCTGTGCGGATATGGGTGGGCCCCTGGCAGGCCAGCGGGGCAGCGGCAGCGGCGTCCACGAAAGAACCGGCCAGCAGGGCGATGGCGGCCAGGGCCTTGCTTACAGGCTGAATCAAGCTGTGTTCCAGCTGCAGGTACTGTCGCTGCAGAAGCTGGGCATGTACATGTATAGGTATCGCTGCAGCCATGGCGATGCTGTTGTTTGTTCGTAGAGCCTAAGAAGACCCAGGCCCGAAGTTGATTTTGTGCTGCAATGGGATCGGCCCATGGGCCCCGATGAGATGGTGGCAGCTTGCGCGTAGTGGAAGGCGATGCGGCGGGCTGCAGTTCGATCCCAAGCATGGGCGGGCCCGCAGTTGAATTGGTTGCGTGTGGGGTTCACCTCCGCCGCCAACCAGCCCCCCCGGTGCGCGACTCCGCACATAGGTCGCGGTTTTGCTTGTGGGAGTCCCGGTCTTGCCTACTAATGGATTCGGCCTGTGTCAGGTGGATCCTTGGTGAGATTTCTGGTGCCGCGGGAGCACTCCCCCGGTGAAAAGCGGGTGGCCGCCACGCCCGAAACCGTGCGCCGCCTGCTGGGCAAGGGCGTGAGCGTCAAGGTGCAGCAGGGGGCCGGAGCGGCGGCTGGGTTCCGGGATGATGATTTTCTGGCCGTCGGGGCCGAGCTGGGTCCGGAGGAGGGCCTGCCCTGGGAGGAGGCCGACGGGGTGCTGTGCGTGCAGGCGCCACCGGCCGAAAGCCTGCAGCGTCTGCGGCCGGGCGCCCTTTTGGTGGGGCTGCTCTCCCCCTACGGCGCCAGCCACCTGGCCGAGACCCTCAACGGCCGCGAGGCCTCGGCCATCGCCCTGGAACTGTTGCCCCGCATCAGCCGCGCCCAGAGCATGGATGTGCTCTCGTCTCAGGCCAACATCGCCGGCTACAAGGCGGTGCTGCTGGCCGCCGCCGCCCTCGATCGCTATGTGCCGATGCTGATGACGGCCGCCGGCACCATCCAGCCCTCGCGGGTACTGGTGCTGGGGGCCGGTGTGGCCGGCCTGCAGGCCCTGGCCACCGCCAAGCGGCTCGGCGGCGTGGTTTATGTCTCCGATGTGCGCCCCGCCGCCAAAGAGCAGGTGGAATCCCTGGGGGGTCGCTTTATTGATCCGCCCGAACTGGAGGACAAGCCCGCCGAGGAGGGCGGCTATGCCAAGGCCGCCAGTGAGGCCTTCCTGGCGGCCCAACGCCAGCAGCTGGCCGACCAGCTCGCCCTGGCCGACATGGTGATCTGCACCGCCCAGGTGCCGGGCCGCACGGCGCCGCGGCTGATCAGCGAGGAGATGCTCGATGGCATGCGGCCCGGCGCCGTGGTCGTCGATCTGGCGGTGGCCCAGGGCGGCAACTGCTTCGGCACCGTCGCTGGCCAGACGGTCGAGCGCCGCGGCGTGCAGTTGATTGGTGCTGATGCCCTGCCCTCCAGCGTCCCCAACCACGCCAGCGCCCTTTATGCCCGCAACGTGGCGGCCCTGATCGAGCACCTGCTGGCCGATGAGGGCCTGCGGCTCGATCCCGAGGACCCGATCCTCGACGGCTGCCTGCTCACCCACGGCGGTGTCTGCCGTCGTGAGGATGTCGTTTATCCCAATGGTTCCCGCAACGGAGGTTCGTGATGAGTGCCCTTTCCCAGGCCCTGTGGGTGTTGCTGCTCGGCAGCCTGCTGGGTCTTGAACTGATCGGCAAGGTGCCCCCCACCCTGCACACGCCGCTGATGTCCGGCGCCAACGCCATCAGCGGCATCACCGTGCTGGCTTCGCTCACCCTCATCCAGAAGGCCGGTGACAACCAGGCCCTGCTGTTGATCGGCGCCCTTTCGCTGGGCTTTGCCCTTTACAACGTGGTCGGTGGCTTCCTGGTCACCGACCGCATGCTCGCCATGTTCCGCCGCAAGGGAGACAACTGATGTCGACTGAATTACTGACCGATGGCATCGACCTGGTGGCGGTGCTGCTGCTGGGCCTCGGCATCAAGGGCCTCTCCAAGGTGCGCTCCGCCCGCGGCGCCAACCAGCTGGCGGCCGTGGCCATGGGCCTGGCCGTGCTGGGCCTGTTGATCGAGATCCGTCCGGGGCCGATGGCCTGGTTGTGG
>JBIIJV010000231.1:0-4288 GCA_044233545.1 Cyanobium sp. | reverse complement strand
AGGAGGTGACGGTGCCGAGCACGATGTATCGGGCTCCCGTCAGCTGGCCCTTACGAGCCGCATTGCTGTTGTTGCGCACCAGGCCCAGTTCGGCCAGCTGCTGCTCCGAGAGCACCTCCTTGATGTTGTTGCGCTCCACCACCTGGAGTTCACCGGTGGCCGACAGTTCGTTGCTCAGGGCATGGGCCAGATCGTTGGCCACCGGCCCCTGCCACCACCAGGTGGGCTGGCTGACGCTGTTCTTGAAATCTGGCACCGAAACGGTCGGCAGGCCCCTGCCAGCCTGGGCCCACGCGGCTGGGGCCCAGAACGCCGGCATCCAGGCGGCCGGCAGCGCCAGGGCCAGGCCGAGGATCAGCCTCGCGCCGCCCGGACGGCCCTTGGGGGAGGGCTTGGGCCCCGTGGGCCCGTCTTGGAAACAGGGGTTTCGCACAGAATGAATGGGAGCAGGGTCCTTAGTTTGCAGCGGCTGGCCAGGGCCCGCCAGTGGCTAAAGTGCCTGCGGAAAAGCGTTTTTCGTAGCGTCCCGCACCCTAAGTCAGGCCTTTTCCTGGGTTCACTGGTTGTTTCTACGGATTGATTGGATCCGGTGGTTTGAATGACGAGTACCTTGCCTTCAAGGCCAGAGTCCGAGCGCCTTGGGACCCAAGAACGACAACACCAAAAACTACAACATCAAGAACGACATCACCAAGATCAACGACAGCGCGGGTCAGCAGGATCGGCGCCGATGTTCGAGATGATTCCCTATGAGAAGTTTCGCGATACTCCGGCAGTCCGATTTTATGACATTACGATTCCAACCTCTAATGCCCGCGACATGGTTGTCCATAGCGGGCCGGCGGTAAGCCCCCCTGACGACACTGAATCTGGAGCCTGGCAATTTTATCTGCACCCCCATCAAGAAGACAACCTATTGGCCATGCATGGCGGGCGTACCTTCTATCTTGTAAACCTGGGCTGGAACTACCCCTTCCATATTGTGCGCCTTGATTGCGGCGGCGATATCCTGCGGATCCCCCCTGGCACCTTCCACCGTTCGGTTTCCGATCCCGATGGCTCTTTGGTGTTGAATCAGGCCGTTCGTGAGGAGGGTGCCAGCCTGTTGCGTGAATTTCGCGTATATAACAGTCACCGTATTCCCCGCCTCTTCGCTGTCACCTCCAAGACAGCCCCCCTGCCCAAGCTGCACGGGGTGAGCTGGTGAATTCCAGCTTCAGCCCAGCCTGAGGTCCACGGTCACCGCATCGCTGCGGCGGCGCCCCTGCCAGGGGTGGCTGTTCCAGGTTTGCGGCAGGGGGCTGGGAGGGTCTGATTCAGCAAACTCCAACCCGTCCTCCCGCAGGGCAAAGTGTTGGTCGCCCCCGGGGCTACGCACCACCACATTCAGGGGCCAGTGGGGCTCAATCGCCGGATGCAGACAAGGATAGAGCCGCTGCTGGCGATAACGCACCGCCAATACTTCTGCTGTTTTGGCGAGCTCCAGGGGGCGATCGTTGAGGATCAATTTGCAGCTATGGCGGAAGGCGGAGTTGGCTTCCACCTCAAAGCGGCGTAGGGATCCATCTATAAAACGACTGGTGAAGCCTCCCTCGCGGGGAAAATCACAGATCAGGGGCCAGGGTTCCAGGGCTGGTCTCAAGATCAGTTCAGGGATTTCTTGATCGCCTGCGTCCGCTGCGGCCCCTCGCCAATGCAGTAGCGGCGCAAAGCGCCATTGCCAGAGTTCGCGAAAGGGTGCGGCATCCAGTGCCAAGCCGTCTTGCGCCAGTTCCGCCAGGATCGTCTCCAGATCAGCCCACAATTGGCTGGGTAGCAATTGGCGATCATGGAGCCCCTCGCCCCAGTCCTTGAGGGCGGCGGGACGATGGCGGGGATCCAGCAGATGGGCTGCTAGGGCACTCCAGAGCAGGGCGATGGCACTGGTCCAATTCTGGTCTGGCACGCTTTCCAGTGCCCGAAATTCGATCAATCCCAGGCAACCGGCGGGGGTGCCGGGATTCCAGAATTTGTCGAAGCTGATTTCGCTGCGATGGTTGTTGCCGCTGCGGTCGGCATGCAGATGGCGCAGGGTCTCGCCGATCAGGCCGCGGTGATCGCCATAGGGCTCTAACGAAGCGGTTCCATCGGCGGCTGCAATCGAGCGATAGGCCAGCTCCAGATCAAAAAGCTCTCCGGCGGCCTCATCCGGCCGTGGCGCCTGGGAGGCGGGCCCCACCCCTGGTCCGCTGAACAGGTAGGCCAGGGCAGGGTGATGTTGCCAGTAACGCAGCACCCCCATCAACCAGGCGGGCCGAGCGAAAAATGGATTGCTGGCCAGGTTCGGTCCGCCCCAGAGCAGGTGGTTGCCTCCCCCCGTGCCCTGCTGCTGCCCTGCGGCAGTCAGTTTCCAACTGCGCAGCCCCAGGGAGCCTGCGGCCAGCTCCAGGTGCCGCAGCCAGCCGTCGTAATCCCGCCAGCCATGGCACACCGGCAGGTTGATCTCCAGCACGCCTGGATCGGCGGTCAGGCCGAGCACCTGCCAGCGATCGTCCAGATCACTGGGCAGCATGCCCCCCAGGCCCGGGGCCGCCAGGCCGCCAAGGCTGTCAGCCACGGCCTGCAGCAGGGCCACCAGGGGATGGCGCAGCAGGGGCGGCAGAAACAGATCCCATTGGCCGTCTTGTAGTTCGAGGGTGAGCACCTGGCGGGGCACATCGTCAGGGAAGTGCTCCAGAGGCAGGCGCAGCCCTGCTGGTCCCGTGGCCCGACTCAGTTCGCAGAGGCGCTCTTCCAGGGGCCAGGCCACCGCTTTCCAATGGATCGGATCAGCGTCGTTGTCACTTAAGGGTTCGTCCACCGTCAAGGGAACGGCCCAGATGCGGCGCCGCGGATCAAGGGGATCGCGCAGTTCCAGGGGCTGCAGCGGCACGCCCAGTCGCTGGCCCAGGTCCTCCAGCCAGGCCCGTGCTTGCCCGGGGGCTAGTACAGCCCCCGGTTCTCCGGGTTGGCTGGGTTCTGGCCAGCGCACCGGCGGTGTGCCGTCGCTGCCTGTGATGAGCCGCAGGGCCCAGCGGGGGTTGACTTCACCTTCATAACACTTGCCAGGGCAGAACAGCAGGGTGCTGCCGGGCCAGACATCCCGCTGCAGGATCTGGGCCAGCAGGCGGGCCAGGGGCAGTTTTGTCGGCCCGTCGGCGGTGATGCTCCATTCGGGCCCCTCGGGGTCGAGGGGCACCAGCGTGGGTTCCCCCCCCAGGGTCAAGCGCACCCCTTGGTCCCGCAACCGGCGTTCCACCTCCTGGGCCACCGTTTCCATCCAGTCGGGCGCTGCTGCGCTGAGGACTAGCGGGGCATTCGACAAGGCGAGCATCGGCGCAGTTTTTAAATGTCTTTAACTCTTGCTGGTCTTGGGTCCCAGGCCCTTAGACACTGCAGGACATTACCGGCACCGGCTCGACGTTCCAGATGCGGGAGGCGTATTCCCGAATCGAGCGGTCCGAGCTGAAGAAGCCACAGCGGGCGGTGTTCAGCACCGACATCGTGCTCCAACGTTGCTGGTCGGGCCAGACCGCATCGACTTCATTTTGGGCGCGGCGATAATCGCCGATATCGGCCATCACCCGAAATGGATCAAGGCCACAGAGGTTGGCCAGCAGGGGATGGAAGAGTTGCCGGTCCCCTTCGCTGAAATGACCCGAACCGATCAGGTCTATGGCCTCTTTGGTGACGGGGTCGTTCTCCAGCCAGGGCATTGGGTGGTAACCATTGCGGTTGATGGCGGCGAGCTCGGCGGCCGTATGGCCAAAGAGGAAAAAGTTGTCCGCTCCCACCTGCTCCCGAATCTCGACATTGGCGCCATCCAGGGTGCCGATGGTCAGGGCGCCGTTGAGGGCCATTTTCATGTTGCCGGTGCCTGAGGCCTCCATGCCGGCGGTGGAGATTTGTTCCGAGAGGTCGACGGCGGGGTAGATGCGCTGGCCCAAGCTGACGTTGAAGTTGGGTAAAAAGATCACCTTGAGGCGCCCCTCCATGGCCGGATCGATATTGACGATGTCGGCGATGCCCACGATCAGCCGAATGATCAACTTGGCCATCGCATAGCCCGGAGCCGCCTTGCCGCCGAAGATCACCGTGCGGGCCGGCAGATCTTCGCCGGCCCGCAGCCGCAGATAACGCTCGACCAGATGCAGGGCGGCAAGGTGCTGGCGCTTGTATTCGTGGATCCGCTTCACCTGCACATCGAAGAGGCTGGCCGGATCGATGAGCACCCCACATTCCTGGCGGATCGTGGCCGCCAGCCTTTCTT
>JBIIJV010000230.1:0-4294 GCA_044233545.1 Cyanobium sp. | reverse complement strand
CAGCGCGCCCGGCAGCAGGATGGAAAAGAAATCCATCAGGCCGATGAACCATTTCTGCGGGTCGAAGTCCATTGGAAACAGCTTTGAGAACAAATCTGAATGCTTTTCCGTTATTTGACCAGCCTGTTACTCAACCCTGGAGCGGCTCCGCCGCCGCCGCCTGGGTAATCCCCACCTGCTTTCAGCAATCCGCGCCAGTGTGGTCGCCCTGCCCCTCTGCCTTGAGGCTTGTGGCAGCTGGCACGGCCCAGTCTGGGGGGGATGAAGGGGCTCTTCCCAGCCTGGAGGCCCCGCTGCCGCTTCGGCCTACTTACGATCAACTTTACACCCGTACAACACCCTGGCTATGGCCGTCACCTATCCCCGCAAGCTCGTCAACAACATTGGGCCCCGGGAGGTGATGGCCGCTGTGGTGAAGGAGCGCAAGGTGCAGATGCTGTTCCTCAACAGCTACCGCTTCAACGAGCAGCGATCCTGCCAGGAGCTCACCGGGCTGATCGAGGCCCTCGACGGCCAGCCCCGCGACCTTTGCCGTGAGCTGTCCCACCACATCAGCGACGAGGCCCGCCATGCCGTGTGGCTCACCGACTTGCTCTGCGACCTCGGTGAGGAGATTGGTAATCCCCCCACCGGCTCTTACATCGACGAGCTCAACCGCCTGTTCGACAAGAGCGGTGGCGAGATCCAGCAGGAGGATGGACTGATCGCGGTGCTGGCCTCGATCAACGCCACCGAGAAGCGCGGCTGCCAGGCCTTCTCAGCCCACATCAACGCCCTGCGCCACGCACCCGCCAGCGAGGAGAACAGCCGCATTCGCGAGACCCTGGAAAAAATCCTGCCGGAGGAGGCGGGCCATGTGAGCTGGGGCAGCCGTTGGCTCGGCAAGATCGCCGCCCGCAGCCCGGAGCATCGCGCCCGCGTCAACGACGCCAAGCGCAAGTATTCGATGATCGAGCACGCGGCCTTTGAGGCCGGCATGGACATCACCGCCGGCGCCGAACTGCGGCGGGTGGCGAACCTGGTGGAGATCAGCAATACCCTGCCGGTGTGGGAGCGGCCTGGCTATCTGATCGAGCGTCTGCCCCAGGCTCTGCTGGCGCCGGATCTGCAGAAATCGCGCTTCCTGGCGGTGCAGCGGGTGCTGCAGGACAAGCCCGAGAAGCTGGTGGAGCAGTTCATCCCGATGTTCCTCAGCGGCCTGCAGCACCTGCGGCCGTCGGTGGCTACGGGCAACTGAGGGCTGGTCCCGATTCTGAGAGCGCTTCACGTTTCTTTACGCGTATTGGCAGACTGGTTTTACAGACACCAGTCGCCAGCTCCCCGTCCATGTCCACTTCCCTGTTGCTCGAGCTGTTTGCCGGCTTCCTGGCCGCCTGCATCGCCCTCTGGTTTGTGCTGCTGAGTCGCTCCTCCCAGCCCAAGGGGGTCGTCGCTGATACTCCCAGCTTCTGGTTGGGGGGTACTGACAACCTGCCGCCTGCGTTGCGCCGGTTGGCGGCGGCCTACTTCCTGCCCAATGGGCCCCTGGCCAACACGGCCCTGTTGCTGCTGCGCCTAACCATCGGCGTGCTGATGATCCACCACGGCCAGGAAAAGCTGGCCGATCCCCAGCAGTTCGCCAAAACCTATGTGGCGTCGCTGCATCTGCCCTTCCCGCTGTTCTTCGCCTACGCCGCCGGCTTCTCCGAATTGATCGGCAGCTGGCTGCTGATCCTCGGCCTACTCACGCCGTTGGGGGCCCTGGCGATAACAGGCACGATGGCCGTAGCGGCCTACCAGCACATCTCCACGGCCGGCCTCAACATCTACGTGTTGGAGCTAGTGGCGCTTTATCTGGGTGGCAGCCTCGCCTTGCTGCTGCTCGGTCCCGGCCGCATCTCTTTTGATGGTGCCATCGTCCACGAACTGCTCGAAGAGCCGGGCGGCAGTGCCAACGACGATCAGGCCAGCTCTGCCATGACTCCGGCTTATGTGGCGGTGCGGGGGGATAGCCGGGGCTGATCTCGGTCTGATGCCCTCACCGTTGACAACTATTGCGATGCATATTTCGTTGCCGCCGGCTCTTGGAAGGTGCTCATGGGGCCGTAACTCCCTCCGTTGGCGATGCCTCTCCAGCTCGGCCGGCCCCGGAATCGCGCCGCCAGCGGCGCACCACCAGCTCCGGCGTTTGCCCCTGCAGATCGACCGCCGCGTTGAGCTTTTGCATGCTGGCGGCCGAGAGGCGCCCGCTCAATCGTTCCAGCACCGGCACCAGCTGCGGGTGGCGCCGCAGTCTGGCCGCGTTGAACACCGGCACGGCGTCGTAGGGGGGGAAATAGGCGCGGTCGTCGTCCAGCTTTTGCAACTTGAGGGCGGCAATCAGCCCATTGGTGCTGTCGCCCGCGATCAGATCCACCCGCCCGTCCGCCAGGGCCCGGTAAGTGAGGCCCAGATCCATGGCGCTGGGCGGCGAGGCGAAGCGCAGTCCGTAGCGCTTCGCCAGGCCCGGGAAGCCATCGGCGCGGTTGAGAAATTCGTAGCCAAAGGCCGCGCGCCATTGCCGGGCTGGTTGCACCGCATCGCTGATCGTGCGCAGACCCAGCCGCTGGCCATCGGCCTGACGGATGAGGATCGCGAAGGTGTTTTCGAACCCGAGGGAGGGGAACATGCGCAGGCCATAACGTGCCTCGTAGAGCTGACGCGCTCGCTGCCACACCTTCGTCCGCCGCTCGGGCGGCAACGGCGGCTGGCGCAGAATTGCCGTCCAGGCCGTTCCCGTGTACTCCACGTAGCCGTCGATGCGCCCTTGGCGCACTGCCTCGTGGAGCAAAAAGGTGCTGCCCAGGCTGAACTCCCGTTTGACCCGCAGGGAGGTGTTCGCCTCAATTTCTTGGGCCAGGAGCTCCCCCAGCAGCAGCTGCTCGGTGTAGCCCTTGGCGCCCACCACCACCGTTTCGGCGCCCGCGGGGTTGCCGCCTGTGGCGTTGCCGTCTGCGACGTTGCCGCCTGCGGGGGCCAGCCAGCGCCAGGCGACCGGGATGACCAGCAGGGTCGCCATTAGCAGGGCCCCCGCCAGCAGCTGGCGCCAGCGCCGCCGCCGCCAGGCCGGCCGCCCGCCGCCACGCCTGCCGGCTTGGCTGCCGCCCTTGGCGACGCGCCGAGAGAGGCGGGTTTCCAGGGAGCCGAGGGCACCATCGGCCACCAGGGCGATTGCCGCCGCCGGCAGGGCGCCGGCCAGCAGCAAGCTGTTGTTCACCGTGGCGATGCCACGGAAGATGAACACCCCCAGTCCACCGGCGCCAATGGCCGCACCGATTGTGGCCACCCCCACCGAGATCACCGTGGCCACCCGCAGGCCCGCCATCAGGCTGGGCAGCGCCAGGGGAAATTCCACATGGCGCAAAACCTGGCTGCGGCTGAGGCCCAGGGCCCGGCCCGCCTCCTTGAGCCCAGACGGCACCTGGCTCAGGCCGGTGACCAGGCCCCGCAGCAGGGGCAGCAGGGCGTAGAGGACGAGGGCCAGCACCGCTGGGGTGGGGCCGATGCCCCCCAACACCGGCACCGTGAGCAGCAGGCCAAAAATCGCCAGGCTGGGGATGGTTTGCACGGCGTTGGCGAGCCCCAGCACGAGCTGGGCCAGCCGGGGGCGCCCCTGTATCAGCACCCCCAGGGGCAGGGAGATCAGCAGGGCGATGGCCACCGCCAAGGCCACCATCAGCAGGTGCTCACCGCAGCGTTGCAGGATTTCGCGGGCCAGGTCGGCCGTCATGGCAGGGGTGAGCTCCCAGGCGCCATGGTCCCATCCTGGGGCCAAAAGTTAGCTGCGACCGCTCTCGGGGATCTAAGGCTTAGCAACCCTTTGGCTGCTCTCCCGGCAGCGGCGCCGCAAGCGGCGAGCGCTATGCCAGCCCGCCAGGGCGCCAGCGATGGGAAGGGGGCCGGGGGTGGGGACTGGGTCGGAGTTGATGCTGGGATATGACATGGCGACTAACTCTGCTGAGGAGTGGTCGTTGACAACCATTGAGCAACAAGGCCAATGAACTGGCATGTTTTGGTCGTCGTTTGGATAGGGGAGGATTGAAATTGGCGGATCTATACTACTTCCATCTGGCCATGGTTCCCCGATCCCTGGGTCTTCGATGACCGGGTTAATGATGGGCAGATATGGATAGGGATCGGGGTTGTAACCCAAATCGATCGGAGGATCTACCACGATGGGTTCGGGAGTCAAGTTGACAGGCACGTCTGAGTTGTATCGGAGCGCTCCTTTGATCCACCAATTGGTAATTTCTTCGTCATATTGTAAAAAGTCGAC
>JBIIJV010000041.1:0-16722 GCA_044233545.1 Cyanobium sp. | reverse complement strand
CAAGCGATCCGCCAGCTCGCCATAGGTGAGCAACCGCGCCCCGGGCTTGAGGTCCGCCGCAGGCACCGGCGGCCGCGCCGTGCCGTCCGCTTCGATGAAGGGGGAATCGCTGGAACCATGCATCCAGCTGCCTAAATGCATTTCGTAGACAGATATGGGCTGCTCAATCGGATTGCGGTTGTCGCGCTGATCCAGCCAATCGCCATCGCTCCAGTTGTAACTACCCAATTCCGCCACAATCGAGCCGGTATTAGGGCGTACCTCATGGCGAAAGCCATAGGGATCGGATTTCTGATAGCAATGACCCGACTGATTACGGATCTCATATTTATAAATATCCCCCACCTTCATGCCAGGGATAAACAACTCCCAGCTGCCTCCCAGGCGCTGTTGCATCGGATGATGGCGTCCATCCCAACCATTGAAATCGCCCAACACCGCCACGGAGCTGGCATTGGGGGCCCACAGGCAGAACTGCACGCCCATCACCCCCTCCCTTTCGCCGCCATGGGCGCCCATGCGACGCCAGATGTGGTGATGGTTGCCCTCGGCAAAGAGGTGGCGATCCAATTCGCCCATCCACTCCTGACGAAAGGCCCAGGGGTCGTACTGCTCATGCACAATGCCGGCCCGACGCACCCGCAGCCGATAACGGCAGCCGGGATCTGCTGGCACCTCGGCCTCAAAGATCCAGGGATGATGGGGGGTCTGGGTGGGCCGTGCCGTCGCCTCACCCTCCAGCAACAGCTCAACGGTTTCCGCATCTGGCATCCAGCAGCGCACAACCCAACGGCCGTCACTGAGTTGTTGGGGTCCCAGGATGGCCGCAGGATGGTTGTGACGACAGTCCGCCAGACGCTGCGCGTCCTCAGCCATCCATTCAAGGCGGGTTACGGACATGGCGGCTGGGTAAATAGGGCGCGCCGGGAGCTTAGGCTCTCTGCGGCACCCTCAGCGGGCGCTGGGCAGCACCGGATCGGTGGGGAAATCAACGCCGATGATGGCGTTGCGACGGTCGAGAATGACAAAAATATTGTCATTGAGTCGGGTGAATTTCGTCAGCACCAGCACTAGTTTCATGTCGGTGGTGTCCTCGGCGCGGGCGACCTTCTCCACTTTCACCACAGTGCCTGTGCGCTGCTGCAGCGCCTGCCATTTGCGTTGCAAGGCCGCCGGGGGGATCTCCTCCTGCAACTTGGGCCCGAGGAAACTGGAGGCAAAAACATATCGGCCCTCAATCAGGGCCTGAACAAATTGACGCGCCACCGTTTCAGCGGCCACATCGGCGGCGTCGAAGTGATACCCCTCCAGCCGTCCCTCGTTATCGATGATCATCACCAGCTGGCGGGGCCCGGCGCTGGTGACCAGACGGGCCTCGACCGCGCTGGAATCCAGCCCAGGGACCACCGAGCCCACGGTCCAGCTGAGAATGCGGGGCTGGTTGCGCAGATGGCTGCGCACCATGGCCGGACTGCTCATGCGCTGCAGCTTGGGGGCGAATTGGGCGAAGCGGGCCTCGGCATCGCCTTCCCTGAGGGCCTTGAGGATCTGTTCGGCCGCAGCCCGGGCCCGCTCCTCACTGAGGGCAGCACTCGGCTGGCGGCGGCTAGGGGCAACAGGGGCCGCCAAGGGAGCCTGAACCACAAGTGCCTGAACCAGGGGCGCCTGGGCCTGCCCGAGCTGGGGGGCCAGGGCCGCAGCGACGGCCAGGGCAAGGGCTGGAAGCCCGGCGCTCAGGGTCGGACGCGGCATGGCAACGGTGGGGGCAATGATCCCTTCAGTGTGCCCCAGCCCCATCGGGGCGAGCACCATGGGCCAGCAGGGGGTCAAGCCCCAGCCAGGCCCCGGCCAGATGCAACTGCAGGGTGATCACCCGGTGCCCTGGTCCCGCAGCCGTGCAGGGCAGCTGGCCGTCGCCGGGGTTGACGGCGATCTGGGGCCAGGCGGCAC
Source organism: Cyanobium sp. (assembly GCA_044233545.1). GTDB lineage: Bacteria > Cyanobacteriota > Cyanobacteriia > PCC-6307 > Cyanobiaceae > Cyanobium. The sequence goes on along the minus strand of JBIIJV010000041.1, from coordinate 14,772 downwards.
CGGCCAGGGAGAGGCGCAACCGCTCCCCTGGCGCCAGGGTGGCTGCCAGGGGCTGCAACTCCAGGCGCAGCTGTTGCATTTGAAGGCAGTGCTCCCCCCGCAGGCGCAGGAAGCCGCTGGAAATTTGGCTTACCCGGCTGCCATCGGCGCTCACCACCGCCAGGGCGCCGCAGAGGTCGAAACCCGGCTGGTCCGCCGCCACCCCCAGTTCGAGCCAGGGACGGCCCAGCAAATCCAGGCAGGTCGCCAGGGGTTCGCTGCTGAAGCAGGCCACATCGGCCCGCCCATCGATGTCGCCGCGCTCCACCAGGCCGGCATCCAGGCCCAGGTGGCCGCCCCGACCGGGGACCGGGCGCCAGGGGTCATGCACCAGCACCACCACTCCCTCCCCGGGCGGCGAAGGCGGCTCCCCAGCCTGGCCGGCGGCCGCCACCAGCCGCCCCTCCAGCGAACGCACCGCCGCCAGCCCCCGACTCTGCAAACACCAGCCCAGGGGGACGGGGGGGGCCGAGGCAGACCAGGGATGCCAGATGCCGCTGCGCAGGTCCTGGAGCAGCAGCGGATCGCTGCTGACGGGGGCTGGCTGATCCGGGCTGCCCCCGGCCGAGGCCCCACCTGTAGGCGGCGCCGGCGTGGGTGCCGCCGGGGTGGGTGGCGCCGGCGTGGGTGGCAGTGGGGTGGGTGGCAACTGGGTGGCTGGGTCTTCAGCCCCCAGCAGATGGCGCCGAAAAAAAGCCAACTGACGCTCGTCGCAGCCGCCACGCCAATGCAGGTGGGTCCAGGCGCCGATCAACAGTTCCGGATTGCCGCCGGCCTGGTGCGCCCGCTGCCACAGATCCAACACCCCCCCCAGGTGGGGATCGTGCCAGCCGCCGATCAGCAGCAGGGGACGCCGCAACAACGCTGGGGCCACCGGATGGATCCGCCAAACGCCGGGCTGGGCAGGATCCAGACCGAGCCACCGCCCTCCCATGCCCCCAGGGTCGTGGCGGGCCAGCAGAGCGGGACCTTCCTCCAAAAAACGGCCGGTCTCCAGGCTGCGGCGAATCTCCCACCAGCCGGCTTCATCGCCGCGGCGGCGGCAGGCGGCGGCGGCCAACTGCAGGGCCCAGGCCAGGCCCAGGCTCCACCAATGGGCACCCCCCGTGCTCGCCCAGTGGAGACGCTCGTCCAGTCCGGCCATGGCGGGGGCCAGACAATCGGGCAGGGGGTCGTCCAAACCGGCTGGGGCAGGCTCCCCAGCGGCGGCGATCAGCAGTTGGCTGAGCCCCTGATACGAAAAACCGTAGCTGCCCACCAGCCCATTCCCCAACGGCAGGCGTCGCGCCCAGCGCACCGCCGCGGCCCCATCGACGGCCTCCTGGCCGAAGCCCCTGAATTGGCCTTCAGAATCGCCGCAGCCGCGCACGTCCTGCACCACGACCACAAAACCCCGGTCGGCATACCAACTGGGGTGGGCGTAGGTGACGGTGGAAGCGATGGCCCGGCCGTAGGGCTGGCGCATCAACAGCACCGGCCAGGGTCCAGGTCCCTCCTCGGGAAACCAGAGACGGCCGGCCAGCAGGGCACCGTCATCGGCCCGCATCGGCGCTTCCTGGGACCGGGCCACTCAGTACACGTCGGGGCAGTGCAAGCCGATCACGTAGGTCGCGAGCACTTCGGCATCCACAGGCGAAAGTCCCTGGTTGCGGGCCACGCTGGCAATCGCCTGGGGGGAGGTGGCGGACTGGCCGCTGGCGTTGAGCTGCTTGAACTGGGCGCAAAGACTCTTAGCCAGGCCGGGGTTCTGCTTGACCGTTTCCAACAGGGCTGAAGCCGCCCGGGCGGGGAGCAGGGGGCCGCCAACTGGAGAGCCGCTGGTCGCCAGCAGAACCACGGCCACCGCGATCACCGGCGAAAAGCGAAACCTCAGCATCGAGAGGCAGGCCTGAACCATGGGGATGACTGTGCAAGCAAAGGTCTCGACTTCCATTCCATGCATTCGCGCCCTCCCCCCCTGGCCCCCAGGGTCAGTTCCGCGAGCGACTGGCCTGGGCGCGGCCGATCCAAAGCCGCAAGGTGGCCATGGCCAGCAGGGGCACGCTGGGGCCGGTGAGGCGGCGTTGCAAGCGGTGCACCTGGTTGAGCAGGCGTTGGGGATCAGCCCCCCCCAGGGCCACCGCCCCAGGGATGCCGGCGTGCAGCAACAGGGACGCCTCCTCGGGGCGCAGGTGCAGGTCCCCGATCAGGCGCGCCTGGGCCCGCAGGCGCTTTAGTCGGGCCTCACTGGCTTGGCCAGGGGCGGCGAGCTGACGCAAGCGGGCGTCCTCCAGCGGGGCCAGCCCCCCCCAATCGCCGATCCCAGCAGCCCTCAACACCCTCACTTCAGACCGAAACTGATGCGGCACAGCCCCAAATCCAGGTTCGCCGCCGTCCACCCTCATGGCACCAGCGTGATCGTCTGACGGGCCAGATCCCGCCGCGCTTCCGCCAGCACCTTGGGGGTTGAAAGGCCCTCAACGGCATTGTCAAAGCCCCGCAAACGAACGCGCACCACCCCATTGGGACTGACGCGGCCACTGGCCCGCAGATTGCGGGCCACCTGCTCGACCGTTGGGGCGAACGCCTCGGGGGCCAGATCGGCCGGGGCGGCGGCCACCACCAGATCCCCGCCGTTGTCAAAAACAATCGGCACCTGCACCGCCCCCGGCACGCTCACCCGGGGCACATAGCTGACCGCAAAGGCCAGGCAAGAGATCGCCAACAGGGCCGTGAAGCTAGTGACGCCCACCAACCGAAAACGGAACCCCCAGCGGCGGATGAAGGCGGCCACCGTCAACGCCGCCAAAACGCCAGTGGCGGCGCCCAGCCAAAGGCCGGCCTGAAAGGAGGTGGGATCGGCAGCCATGGGGACTGGGCAAACGGCACAGGCCCCTTATATTGCGGCCGACCCAGGCGGTGACAGTTCAAGGTGGATGACCTTGCTGCCTGAGCCCCAGCCATCCAAGGGCTTGCGTTCGCCCCGCCGCTTCCCCGGTCGGCTGTTGCTGGCCTTGGTTTTGGCCGGCAGTGCGGTGGCAGCTCTGGCGCTGTTGGCCTGGCTCTGCTCCGATCGGCTGCTGGCCGGGCTCTATGGCCACTGGCGACCCTGGATCGAACGTCAGGTGGGCAATGTCATGGGGCACCAGCTGCAGCTGGGTTCCTATCAGGGCTTTGGCCCTGGGGGGCTGGAGGTGGGTCCCAGCCGTTTCCTGCCGGGCAAGGGCGATGACTCCACCATCAGCGTGCGCGGCGTTAGGGCCCGGGTACGGCCACTGGCCAGCTGGCAGCAGCAAAGCCTCCAGCTGGAGCTGGATTTCATCGGCGCCGAAGTCGACCTGCGCCGCAACCGCCTGGGGCAAATCTGGCAACTGGGAACCCTGAAGCCGGGCCGCCGGGCCCCCAGGCTCAACCTGACTTTCCGGCTGCTGGAGCCGGCCAAGGTGCGGCTTTGGGGCTTCTCCCAGCCCAACCGGGGGCCCTTGCAGGCCCAGGTCAGGGGTCATGCCAACCTCAACCTGCCGGCCAGTCGCATCGACGTGCGCGCCCGGCTGGAGTGGCCCCAGGATCCCGGCGCCCTGCTGCTTTTGGGCCAGGGCCAATGGGGCCAGGGCCAGGGTCAGGGCCAGCGTTGGCAGGGGGATTTCACGGCCCGGGGCTTGGCCCTCCCCCCCCTCAGCCCGTTGTTGCCCCTGCCGCCCTCCTCCCGCCTGGCGGGATACGCCGATGGCCAGGTGCGGCTGAGCCTGCAGCAGGGGGTGGCCGGTTGTAGCGGCTTCCTGAAGGCCCAAGCTGTCCGCTGGCGAGCCAGCCCCAACGCCCCGGACCTGACCCTGGCGCCCCTGCCCCTGCGCTGCAATGACAAGCAGCTGGAGCTGGCCTCCAGTCGCTGGCGGTATCAGACCTGGGCAGGAACGATCGCCGGGCGGCTGACCCGCCAGCGACGCCTCGATCTGCTGGTGCAGGCCGCACCGCCCAAGCGTCTCGGCCTCGGCCCCTCGCCCCTGCTCGCCCGGCTGGGGGGCCAATTGGGCAAGGACGGACTCCTGGGGGCCAGCGTGCAGGCTCGGCGCGGCGAATCCAGGCTCGATCTCAGCGGCTCGCTCGGCAGGGTGCTGAATCTGCAGGGCCCCTGGCAGGTGATTGCCAGCGACCTGCCGCCGCTGGCCCGCCTGCCCGACTGGCTGCTGCAACAGCCCCTGGCGGGGCGGCTGCAGCTGGGGGGACGGCTGGCGGCCCCCGACCTCAGCCTGGCGTCCGAACTGGCCGGCCAGCATCCCCTGCTGGGGAGCTGGAGCGCGGCGGTGGCCTGGCGGGATGGCCTGCTGCGGCTGGAAAGGCTGCGGGCCGAGGGACTGGAGGCCAGCGCCCAGCTGCCCCTGGACCTCAAGCCAGGCCGGGGACTGGTGATGGGCGATCTGACCAGCCAGCTAGACCTGCGCCATTACCCCTTGGGCCGCCTCAGCCGGCTAGTGGGCACCCGCCTGCAGGGCCATCTCGATGCCCAAGGCCCCGTGACGGGCCCCCTCAACCTGCTGGCGGCCGATCTGCAACTCCGGCTGCAGCAACCGGGCGCCGGCCCCTTGGCCCTGAGGGAAACCTGGAGCGGCCGTTTCCAGGGACTGGTGGGCAGCGGCAGCCAGAAGGCTCGCTCCGGCGGCCAGCTGCAGCTGGTGGCCGCAGCCCCGGCCCCCCCCGGGCGGATTGACACCTGGCTGGATGCCAAATGGCATCCCGTGCGGATCCAGCTGGATCGGGGCGGCGGGCAGCTCAGCTTGAAGGGGCGACCCAGCCACTACGACTGGCAGGCCAAGGGCCTCTCCCTCCAGGGCCTGGCCCTGACCCTGGCCCCGAATCAGCCGCTGCGAAACCTGCAGGGGCAACTGGGGGGCCGTGGCGTGCTCGAACTGCAACCGCTCTCAGTTACCGGGACAGCACAGATCGAGCGACCCGGCTTCCTCGGCCTGGCCGCCCGTCAGCTGCGGGCCAGCTTTGCTTACAACCGCAACCGCTACCAACTGCAAGCCGATCTCGTGCCCCTTACCACCGGGCGCCTGCGGGTCGACCTCAAGGGCCGGCCCAATGGACCGCTCCAGTCCCATTGGGTGGCCCGGGGTCTGGATGCGGGGCTGCTGCGCCAGATGGCGATCACCTGGGATCTGGCGCGGGGCCCTATCCCCAAGTCCATGTCCATCGGCCAGGCCAGCGATCTGGGCAGCCTGGTGTGGGACGTCCTGGGCCCCAGCATCGATCAGCAATTGGAGGCCCTGGCACGGGCCGAGGCCCTGGCAAACCAGCGGCAGGCCGACCTGCGGCGCCTGAGTCGCCAGGAGCTGCTGGCCCGACTGCAAACCAGCCTGGACGCCGACCTGCGCCTCAGCGGTCCGGACCCGGGCCGGCTGCGGGCCCAATTGGAGGCGAGGGGGCACCTTTGGCTGGGCCAGCGCGACAGCGACTACGCCCTGGGCAGCGAGCCATTGACCTTCCGTCTCGACGGTCCCCTGCGGGGCGGCGAAGGTCATTTCGAGCTGGCGGGTTTGACCCTGGGCCTGCTGGGCCTGCTGGCCCCGGTGCCCCGGGGCCTGAGCGGCGGCCTGGGCCTCAAGGGCACCTACCGACTGGGAGGGGCCCATCCCGAACTGGTAGTTGACCTGGCCCTGGATCAGGCCCGGATTGGTCCCCAACCAATCACCCTGGAGCGGGGCCGGATTCAACTGCGGCAAGCCGTTATCCAGCTGGACCTGGCCCTGCGGGCCCAGGGCGCCCAAAGCAATGTCGCCCTCGTGGGTCAGATCCCCCTGAACCCCAACCAGAGCGGGCTGGAACTGCGGCTCACCAGCCGGGGTGACGGCTTGACCTTCCTATCCGCCTTGGCCGGCTCCGCCCTTGAATGGCAGCAGGGCAGCGCCGACCTGCGGCTGCTGGTGCGCGGCAGCCTCAACGAGCCGATCGCCAACGGGTTTGTGAGGCTGCGCCGAGGCCAGTGCCGCTTCCTTGGCCAGAAACTTGAAAAGGTCGAAGCGACTGTCCTTTTCGACTTCAAACAACTTGAGCTGCAGCAGCTCACTGCCCGGGTGGGTCGCAACGGGCTGATCCAGGGTGAGGGAAAGCTGGGCTTGATCCGTCCCCTCGACGGCCCCCCAAGCCTGATGGTGAAGCTGCGCCAGGTGCCCTTCTCGATGAACCGGCTGCAGGCCATGGGCCAGGGGCAGCTAAGCCTGGGCGGCAGCCTGCGGTCGCCGGAGCTGGGCGGGGAGGTGACCGTGAGCCGTGGGACCCTCAACGTGCAGCCGGCGGGTATCAGCACAGGCCCCGGCGGTGCCACAACCACCGTGCAGCGCCTGATCGAAGAGGACTGGAAGTTTGACAAGCCCTTGGTGTTGCTCGGCCCCGACGTGGCCTCGGCCACGGCAAACTCCCTGGCCGGAACCGTGCCCAACTTCCCCTACCTGGCCTTCAACAACCTGAGGCTGCGCTTTGGACCCGACCTGAGGGTGGTCCTGCCCAGGGTGGCGAGCTTTAACACCGGCGGCTCCCTGCGCATCAGCGGCCGCCTGGACCCCAGCCTGCGAGCCTCCGGCGTGGTCCGCCTGTTGGGTGGCCGGCTGAATCTGTTCACCACCAGCTTCAGCCTCGATCCCCAGGCCCCCAACGTGGCAGTGTTCACGCCCTCCCTCGGGCTGGTGCCCTATCTGGACATCGCCATGCGCACCCGCATCTCCGACAGCCTGGGGTTGATCGCGCCCAACGGCTTCAATCCAACCTCGCGGGACGCCTTCGTGGCGGGAGCCCCTACAACCACCCTCACCCCGGGCGGGGCTTCCCTGCGCCAACTCAATCTCATTTTGGTAACGGTGAGCGTCAGCGGTCCTGCCGACCGCCTGGGGGAAAACATCAAAATGCGCAGCACTCCCCCCCTGCCCCAGGAACGGCTGGTGGCCCTGGTGGGGGGCAACTCCCTGGCGGGGCTTGGATCGGGCGGGGCGGGCACGGCCCTGGCGACGGTGCTGGGGCAGTCGCTGCTGTCACCGCTGCTCTCCTCCTTGAGTGATGCCATGGGCCAGCGGGTCAGCCTGGCCCTTTATCCCACCTATGTCAGTCCGGAAATCTCCTTCGACTCCAATCAAACCTCCCGACGACTACCTCCCCAGTTGGTGCTGGGGGCTGAAGTCGGCTACGACCTCAGCGACCGGGTCAATCTTTCGCTGCTGGCGGCCCCGAACCGTACGGACATACCGCCGCAGATGACCCTGAATTACAAGGCCTCCGAGCTAATCAACATTGAGGCTTCGGTGGACAGCCAAGGCTCCTGGGGCTCCCAGCTGCGGCTGTTTCTGCGCTTCTGAGCCCAATGGCGGTGGGCGCCCCCGTACGGTCGGCTGCACCAGTCCCACCGGGCCGTGGCACCCGGCACCCCCTTGGCGCACCCTCCTGCGACGGACCGGCATGACGCCGCCCCAGCCGCCCCCGCCCGGGAAGTGATCGGCGTGGACCTGGGCGGCACCGCCATCAAGTTGGGCCGGTTTGATCAGCAAGGCCAGTTGCTGGCGGCCCTGGAGGTGCCCACACCCCAGCCCGCGGTGCCTGGAGCCACCTGCATGGCCATCGTCGAGGCCGTGGCCCAGCTCGATCCGGACCACCGCGCCGACCGGGTTGGCATCGGCCTGCCGGGCCCCACCGACCGCCAGGGACGGGTGGCACGGATCGCGATCAACCTGGAGGGCTGGCGCGAGGTGCCCCTGGCCGAATGGCTCGAACCCCAACTGCAGCGCCCCGTGACCCTGGCCAACGACGCCAATTGCGCTCTTGTGGGTGAGGCCTGGCAGGGGGCGGCCCAAGGCCATGGCGATGTGCTGCTGCTCACCCTGGGAACCGGGGTCGGGGGGGCCGTGATGCTGGGCGGCCACCTGTTTCTGGGCCACCGTGGCGCCGCCGCCGAGCCGGGTCTGATCTGCGTCAATCCCGAGGGTCCGCCCTGCCGCAGCGGCAACCGGGGCTCCTTGGAGCAGTACTGCAGCATTGGCGGCCTGGGCCGGCTGAGCCCGCTGCCGCCCCGGGAACTGGAACGCCGGGCGGCGGCGGGTGATGCCGAAGCCCTGGCCGTATGGGCGGCCTACGGGCGCTGGCTGGGGGTTGGCCTCAGCTCCTTGCTGTACGTACTGACGCCGGAGCTGGTGCTGATCGGCGGTGGCCTCAGCGGGGCCAGCGAGCACTTCCTGCCGGCCGTTTGGCAGCAAGTGGAACAACGGGTGCTGGAGGTCAGCCGCGAGGGGTTGGCAATCCGGCGCTGCGCCCTGGGCAATGGGGCCGGCCGGCTCGGGGCCGCCCGCCTGGCCCTGCAGCGCCTGGGCTGAGCTGGGGGCTGCCGGCCGGCCAGGGCTGAAACCAAGCGGCTTGATTCGGGTCAGGAGCCATCGCTTGGGATGATGGGCCCATGCTGACCTCCTTCCCTATCGACGCTACGGCCCCCTCACCGCCCGATCCAAGCCCGGAGCTGCTGGCACGGGCCGCGGCGGTTAGGCATGCCGCCATGGACCTGGGCCGCAAGGCCGACAGCGAACGGCAGCAAGCCCTGGTGGCCATGGCCGACGCGCTGCAGCGCCACAGCGAAACCATTCTGGCCGCCAATAGGGCCGACCTGGAACGGGCCGCCGCCGAGGGCTTGGCGCCAAGCCTGCTGGCCCGGCTGAAACTGGATGGGGCCAAACTGGCCGGCGCCATTGCGGGGGTGCGCCAGGTGGCGGCCCTGGCCGATCCGGTCGGTCGGCGCCAGATGCATCGCGAACTGGCAGCGGGACTGGTGCTGGAGCGAATCACGGTGCCCCTGGGGGTGGTGGGGGTGATTTTTGAGGCCCGGCCCGATGCGGTGATCCAGATCGCCGCCCTGGCGATCCGCTCCGGCAATGGCGCCCTGCTCAAGGGAGGCCGGGAAGCGACCGGCAGCACCGAGGCCATCCTGGCCGCCATCAAGGAAGGCCTGGCGGCCAGTGCTGTTTCCCCGGCCAGCCTGGAGATGCTGACCAGCCGCCAGGAAAGCCTGGCCATGCTGAAGCTGGACGGCCTGGTGGACCTGATCATTCCGCGCGGCTCCAATGCCCTGGTGCGCTACATCCAGGACCACACCCGCATTCCGGTACTGGGCCACGCCGACGGCATCTGCCATCTGTATGTGGATGCGGCCGCCGATGGCCAGCAAGCCCTGCGCCTGGCGCTGGACAGCAAAACCCAGTATCCAGCGGCCTGCAATGCCATCGAGACGCTGCTGGTGCATCAGAGCATCGCCCCCAGCTTTGTGCCGGCAGCCATCGCCATGTTCACTGCGGCAGGGGTCGAACTGCGGGGTGACGAGGCCGCCTGCGCCCTTGGGGTGCCCCTGGCGGCCAGCGAAGCGGATTGGAGCACCGAGTATGCCGACCTGATCCTCAGCGTCCGGGTGGTCGCCGACCTGGATGCCGCCCTCGCCCATATCGCCCGCTACGGCTCCCGCCACACCGACGCCATCTGCACCGACGACGATAGCGTGGCCGAACGCTTCTTGAAATCGGTCGACAGCGCCGGCGTTTACTGGAATTGCTCCACCCGCTTCGCCGATGGCAACCGCTACGGCTTCGGCGCCGAGGTGGGGATCAGCACCCAGACCCTGCCGCCGCGCGGACCGGTGGGCCTGGAGGGTCTGGTCACCTACCGCTACCTGCTGCGCGGCGATGGCCATATCGCTGCGGATTACGCCAGTGGGGCCAGCCTGTTCACCCACCGGGATTTGCCGCTTTAGATCAAGCCTTGGATCAAGCCGAGGCCAGCAAAGACCATTGGCGGCGCTAGATTCAGCGGAGGAGAAGTGGCTGGGATCAACCCTGCCAAACCCTCCCGAAGCGCTCCCCAACCTGCTGCCAGTTCAGGGTGTACTGGCAGCGCAGAGCCGCGAACACTGAGTTGGGCTGCTTGTCGAGGTACTCCGGCATCACACCACTGGCCAGGAAAGCCGTGATCTGTTGCTTGCTGGGCATGGCGTCGGCTGCCAGGCCGCTTTGGGCCACGGTCATCTCCAGCAGCTCAATCAACCGCCGCTCGGTCCAGTAGGTCCGGCCACCGTTCTCGCCCGTCAGCTGGCCCTGGTACTGCAGGCCAACCCTGGAGGCCACAACCGACTGCCCTCCGTGGCGCTGTACCGCACCCCTCACAGATGGAGGCAGCTGCGTCTGCAGAGGCATCAGACCAGGAGCTCCCAGCACCACCGCATAGCGATGCAGGAACTGGCTCAGAGTCTCCTCGCGGTGCCAATAGCCCGCACCGGCGTCTTCCTCGTTGTTGGCGATGACCCTCAGGTGCAAAGCCCATTCCTCCTCGGGCACCTCCAGGGCGAGCGCGTCGTAAAGCCCGAGCCGCTGGTTCAGGTTCAGATGGATCACCTGCTCAAGACCCAGGGCCGCAGAGAAGGATCCTTCACAGGCGCTCATTTCGAGTGCATCTTTATGGAAGGGCAGCCGCCCCAGCGTTCCCAGCCAAGGCTGCAGGGCCGCCAGCAACCGTTGGCGTTCGCGTTGCTCGCGGCGGTCGCCCATCCTCGCGGCGAGTTCCTTGGGGGAGCAGCCGCAGCACTCACTCAGCTTGCGGAAGCTGAGCCGCACCGCCTCGCGGGTGATCGGCGGACTGGCCAAATCAGCGATGGTCTGCAGGCTTGCCCCACCGGCATGGCGCAGGTAGGCCTCCACAGCCCTGGCCGGTTCGATGGCGCGCCGCAGCTGGCGCAGCCAGCCGCTGGCACTACCCACCTCCGAGAAGCGCTGGCGGTAGGTCTTTAGCAGCACCCCCTGCAGACCCTCGGCGAGCAGTTGCCGGTCGTCGTCACCGGAGCCGGCCAGCTCGATGTCCTGGAGGATGGTGCGCAGCTGGTGCAGTTCCTCGCTGCGGTGGTCCAGGGCACTGAAATGCTCCAGGGTGAGCGAGGTGAGTTCCTCCAGCATCCGCAGGGCACCGGGCACCTCCACCGATGCGCTGCCGAGCAGGGCGGCGGCGCGCTCCAGCCAGCGCTGATCTTCCACCTCATCAATGCAAAGCTGCGACGGTTGAGCGCCCCTGCCACCAGCAGTGGATGAGATCGAGTTGGCGATCGCCTGGGCCAGTGGTTCAGGTGGGTTGAACGCCATGGCGGGATCAAACTTCAGGGGGAAAGGCAGCCCCAGCTGCTCCAGACCCTCACGCAGCTCCAGCAGCCCGTTGGCCCCCACGCCGCGCAGGTGCATCAGTTGGTGCTCCTCCAGGCCGATCAGATCACTGATCCGCTGCAGCCCGTTGCGGCGCAACGTGTTTTCCATGCGGGTGCTCAGGCCCAGTAGGGCGATGTTCTGCTGCAGCTCTGGCACTGGTTCAACGCTGGACGGCGCAGTCGTGCAGCTCTCCCCGAAGAAGAGCAGCTGCGGCAGCTGCACCGCCAGCACGGGCTGGAGCGATGCCACCAGACCCACCAAGGAGCGCCCGTCGCCCGGATCGATCAGCCCCCGCACGATGACCTTCTGCAGCTCTTTGCAGAGGCGGCTGTCCTCGCAAAGCCTCAGGATGGTGGTCAACAGATCGCGGCGCTGGGCCGGCCTGATGGCGGCCAGGCTGCCTTGCAGCTCCTCAGCGGCAAGGAAGACATCGCCATCGAAGCCGAGACCAGCCCAGCAGCTGCGCAGCTGGTCCATTGCGGTGCCTACCATCGCGAGGGCCAGGCCACCGGCCTGAGGCTCCCCCTGGTGGCGATCATCGGGCTGGGGAGCGTTGGGGGAAACGAGGCAGGTCATGGGGTGTTTGGCGAACTGGAGGTAGTGAAATCCACTTGAACCGTCTGAGTGCAGAAGGAGTGCGAATGACGCTGGGAGGCAGCCGGCTAGTCCAGCGGGCCAGGGGGCGGAGGCTCAGCCCAGAAGGGTCATGATCAATGCCAGAATTGACGTCGGCCCCGCAGGCTTGAGATGCTGAAATACGCCTATGCCCCTGCAGAAGACCGCACACTTGAGCTGCGCAGCTGCGATTTCTTCCGCGAGGGACTCACCACGGATCTGCTGGTGATCTCAGCCTGGGATGGATATTACAAGCCGGAGCCAGGCACGATGATTGCTGCCCTGCTCCGCTGCGGGATCAACGTGAAGGAGCTGAAGCTGAAGTGTGCACTCGACTTCACAGGCTCTGAATCCATCAAAGCCTGGGTGAGCCAGGAGCTTGATCCTGCGGATGCGCCGATTCAATGGCCAGAGGGCTGCACAACGCGATTCAGGCGGCTGGCCGTGATCGAGAGCCCACGGTTCGACGTAGAGGTTGCTGCAAACGCATCGAGCCCAGAGGATGTTCCAGTCTTCAAGAAGATGTTCCGACTGCTCGCAGTGCTACCTCTCCATAATTTGCCTTGCCGAAGCGTGGCAACACCTCTTCTCAATGCGGGCCAGCAGAAGGCAACCCTTCAATATCTCACTCCAGGCTTGATCGAAGGAATCAGGGTGGGCTTCGACCATGTGCCAGAGCTTAAGCAGCTCGTGGTGTTCGATCTCAAGGATAAAGCGATAGATGATCTAAAAGATACGATCCTTGAACACTTCGGCAGCACCCAGGAAACCAGTGAGTTGGAACTGGGCGAAGAGCAGAGGCTCTACCTCAATGAGATTAGCCAGCAATTGGAAACCTTCAAGAAGTGGATTGAGATTTCAGAGGAGGCAAGGAAAATAACCCAGGACATCCTTGAGCAGCTAGATAATGATAAAGAGAAGATCAACCTGGTCGCCATTGGCATATCGGCACGAAAGCTGGTCGAATACCGCGTGGGCGAATGGACCAAGTTCTTGAGCTGTGAGATCAGCCTATTCAGACGCATCAACTATCTCGCTGGCAGCATCGACCCGTGGACGATCAACGCCATGCACACCGTTCGCATCTTCGGCAACTGGATGGGGCACCACAACTTCCAGCCTATTGAGGAGCGGGATGTGCCACCGCCCAAGATAACGCACTTCCATCTCAATATGATGCTGTTGGCTCTGCGGTGTGTCGTGGTGGAACCGTGGCGGAAAAAGGACAGGCAGCCCCCCGCCCCTCCAATCAGAATCAATTCACCAGGGTTGTAGCTCCCGGTTCCTGAGTTCACACCCAAAGGAACCGAACCCATGATCGGGCCCCAGCGTCATTCGCACGCCAAGGTCAGTAATACCGCCCAGATGCCGGATGCTTGCACCAGTTGCATCCCCACCACGATGATTATGCAAAGCGCAGGCTGGCTCTCGATCAGCACCGAAGGTTTTGCCGCCATGAATGCGGCCCGGCCGGCGGAGCACCTGATCAAGGAGCTGGTGCAGAACGCCCTGGATTCGTTTCCGGAGGGCCAACCAGGCCGAATTGATCTCTGCTACGGCAGCCAGAACGGTGGCTTCGTGGTGGAATACGCCGACAACGGCTCGGGCATCAGCAACCTGGGCGACCTGCGCGTGGTTTATCTCACCCACAAGACCGACAGCCACCTCAAGCGCGGTCGCTTTGGGCGGGGCTTCAAGGAGGCTCTCTGCATTGCCGAACAGGCGCGGGTGGTGAGCGGCGGCCAGCAGCTGGAGTTTCTGCTGCAGAACGGCGAGCGTGTGACCCGCCAGGAAGTAGCTCATGAAGCGGGCCCAGGCACCAGGGTGTGGATGCGCATGCCCTGGCCTGCCGAGACGCGCGAGCGGCTGGATGCCTACTTCGGCCAGTTTTTGGTGCCGCAGGGCATCGAGCTGGTGGTGAATGGCGAGCGGATCAGCGCCCGGTCGGTGCAGCACCGGGTGCAGGCCAATATCACCACTGAGCTGTACGACGCCATCGGCCAGAGCTGGAAGAAACCCGGCCGCACCACGACGATCCATCTGGTGCGTACCCAGCCGGGCGAGACCGCCACCATCTACGAGATGGGCATTCCGGTCGCGGCCGTCGATTGGAACATGCCGTACCACTGCGATGTGCAGCAGCGGGTACCGATGAATCCCAACCGTGATGCGGTGGCAGCCGGCTACCCCGTTAAGCTGCATGTGGCCTGCCTGCCCACCCTGCTGGAGGAGATGGAGGAGAGCGCAATCAAGGATGACTGGGTGGGCACTGCGGGGCGCCGCTGCGACAGCACCGTGCAAAAACGGATCATCGAACGGGCCTTCGGGGAGAACATCGCCCGCTCGGTGCCCCGCATGGGGGAGCGGCATTTTGATGAGGATGCCCGCGAGCTTGGGGTGCAGGTGGTCAACACCGCCCAGGCCAGCGGTGGCTTCCGAGACATGCTGCGCGTGTTCGTGCCCTCGGCCCAGGAGGTGGTGCGGCGCGATGAGATCGCCAAGGCCGAGCGGGCCTGCCGCGATAGCTTCTCGATTGCCACCGCCAGGGAGGCAGGTGATCTCCGCCAGCAGTGGCTCGAACGGCAGGGCGGAGCGGACCGGGTGGGGCGCTGCCTGGAGTTTGCGGTGTGGTTCTGCCAGCAGCTGGTGGACACCTGCCCGGGCCGGGAACACCGCGTCAGCGGCCAGCTCACCCTCAACCATCAGGCGGGCGTGACCCTCTTCGCCCACTGGAGCGCCACCAACGAACTCACCCTGGCGCTAGACCAGCCCTGCTTCTGGCAAGAGCCGCTGGGACCTGAGGCCCTGCAGATCCTGATCCACGAGGCCGCCCATGCGCTGAACATGCACCACGGCCTGGAGTTCCGCCAGGAGGTGGAGCGCCTCGCCGGCGAGGCCGCCAGCCTGATGCTGCACCGCAGCCCCGAGATCC
>JBIIJV010000229.1:0-4368 GCA_044233545.1 Cyanobium sp. | reverse complement strand
TCTCAAACAAGAATTCTTTGAGCTTGTCAAACAGCAGGAATCAATGATCGGTTATTGAATTTACTGTTTACCCGTAGTGATTGACGGCTCTTACCAGTTTTGCTACTCCCTCGAGATCCTTGTCTCCGGGGCTTTTCTCGACGGCGCTGGACACATCCAGTCCGTCGGGTCGCACCTGGGAGAGAATTTCTGGCAGCGCCTGGCTGGCAACCCCACCCGCCAGCCACCACGGCACCTCAGGCTTGAACCCCTGCAGCCAGGCCAGGGGCAGTCGTTGCCCCGTACCCCCCAGTTGGTCGGGCGCCCAGGCATCCAGCAGCAAGCCATCGACATGATGGGCGTAGAGGGCCGCCCGGTTCAGATCGTTGCGATCGCGCAGCCTCAGGGCCTTCCAAACCTTGATACCCAAGCTCTGGCGCAATTCCTGGCAGCGCTCGGCACTTTCCTGGCCATGCAATTGCAGAATGTCATGGCCCTGACCGCCGCCAAGCCAATCCAGATCAGCTGCCTGGGGATCGGCCACCACCAAGACCCCAAGGCAGGCTGGTCTGGCTGTTTTGGCCGCCAGAAACAGCTCGGCCCGCCGCTCCGGCGGCACAAACCTCGGCGAAGACTGCACAGCGATCACTCCAATCGCCGCCACACCCATGCCCGCGATGGCGGCAGCCTGGTCCGGTTGTCGCAGGCCGCAGATTTTCAACAGGGGCAAGCGCCTCTGGCCAAGATGGCAACCTTTATAAGTCTGGCGATGACTCTCCCCGCGCGTTCACAATGACTGAAGGTTGGCAGATAGCCCGTCTTTGGGGCATTCCCCTGCGTATTCACCCCACCTGGCTGGTCATCCTGCTGATCTCCACGGTGGCATTTCAGCGCGACTATCACCCTGCTGGCAGCAGTGGCGACCTGATGATTTGGGGCCTGGCCTTCCTGACAGCCCTGTTGCTGTTCGTTTCGGTGCTTTTGCACGAGCTGGGCCATTCCCTGGTCGCCCTCAGCCAAGGGGTGAAGGTGCGCAGCATCACCCTGTTTCTGTTGGGCGGTGTTGCCAGCGTCGATCGCGAATGTGCCACCCCAATGGGGGCGGCGCTGGTGGCTGCGGCGGGTCCAGCCGTCAGCCTGGCCCTGGCCGGCCTGTTTTTGGCGCTGCGGGTCCCTGCGGGCCAGCTTGCCCCCGGCCTTGGCCAGATGGTGCTGCAACTGGGTTTGCTGAATTTAACCCTGGCCCTTTTCAACCTGCTTCCCGGCCTCCCCCTTGATGGCGGTCTGCTGCTCAAGGCTTTGGTGTGGCAGATCAGCGGCAGCCAGCGCCGTGGCATCCAGGTGGCCAATGGCTGCGGTCGCTTCCTGTCCTTGATGGCTTTGGGCCTGGGCACCTGGATGCTGCTCAAGGGCAATGGGGGGTCGGGCCTTTGGCTGCTGGTGCTCGGCTGGTTTGGCCTGGGGGCCGCCAGTAGACAGGCCCAGCTCCTGCGCCTGCAGACCGTGCTGAAGGAACTGCGGGTCGCCGATGCCAGCCGCCGCCGTTTTCGGGTGGTTGAGGCCAGCGCCAGCCTGCGCCAATTGAGTCAGCAGCGACTGCAGGCAGCAGAACCTGCTCCACCGGGTCCTGCGGGGGCCGGTCCTGCTGAAATCCCTGGCCTGCCCCCCTGGATCCTGGTTTGTGACCGGGGCCGCTGGCAGGGGGTGATCGACGATGGTCCCCTGCAATCCCTACCGGTCCAGCGTTGGGAAGGGGAACGCATCGGTGATCATGCCCAGCCCCTGGCCAGCCTGCCGTCCATCGCCGAGCAGGCGCCCCTGTGGCAGGCCGTCCTGCGGCTGGATGACCCGGAGGTCAGCCGGCTCCTGGTGCTGAGCCCAGCGGGCCTCCCCACGGGCACCCTCGAACGTCCCGACCTGGGTGAGGTGGTCTTCAGCCGGCTTGGGGTCCGCGTGCCTCCCCCCTTACTGGCTTTGGCCCGACGACACAATGCCTATCCCATGGGTCTGGCCCTGGCCCAAGTAGCCCGCTCCATGCTGAGCAGCGGCGAGGTTCAGGGGGCTGAGGCGCCAACGACTTGATAGGCGCTGCGTTGGCAGGCGATGGCGTCCCATGGCATGGCGGCCTGCTCCAGCGCCACCAGTTCCACGCCCTGGTCCGTTTCGGCCTGGGGCAAATAGAGCTGGGCCTGGGCCACCAGCAGGGTGATCAGCTCCGCCGTTGTCACCGGTAGGTCGGGCAGAACGGGGGCATCGACGCCGAAGAGCTCGCGCCAGAGTGCTCTCTGCGGCTGAATCATGATGCTGCCGTGCTGCAGCAGGGCACTGCGGCGCCAGAGCTGGGCGCTGCCGATGCGCTTGCTGCCATCGGCATGGACCAGGTCAGCGGCGGTGCTGGTGGCAAAGCAACTGTCCCGATCCCGGTTGATGGCGGCCTCGCCAAATCCCAGCGGCAAATCGATGGCGGCGAATCCCTGCTGCAGCCACCGGCATGACCGCCGATAGGCCTCGACCCGCTGGGGGGGTGGCGAGGGCCAGATCAGGGCATAGGTGAGATCGCCCCCATGCAACACGGCCCTGCCACCACTGGGGCGGCGCACCAGATCCAGCACGCCCGCGGCCGCCAACTCCAGCCAATGGGCCGGTAGGCGTTGTTGATGGAAACCCAGTGAAAGGGTAGGTCGCGGCCATTGGTAGAACCGCAGCGTGCCCGCCAGGGCCGCTGGAAGACACCCAGCTGCGAGCTCTGCAGCGCTGGCGGCGGCCCTGGTCGCCAAGGCGTTGTCCAATAGCCAGTTGTCGATGGCCATGGGCCAGGTCCCCTCCAGCCGACTGGTCGGCAGCAAACCCACCCGGGGCCGCGGCGCCCCCTGCTCAGGGGCCCATTGGACCTGACAGCGGGACCGGCTGGCCACGCCGTCAGGACCCGCTGAGGGCCACCCAGAAGGAAGGCGCCAGCTCAAAGCCGAGCACGGCCGCCATCTGGCCCAGTCCCTGGCGGCAGTCCAGACCCTCTGCCCGGGCCCAGTGGTCCAAGAGGAAGAGCCGATGGCTGATCCACAGTTCGAGGCTGTCGGGGGCAAAGCGGATGCCCTCGGTGCGGCTGAAGCTGTGGGGCAGCAGCATCGCCACATGGCGTGTCAGGGTTCCCTGGCTCCGCTCCAGCACCAGGGGCAGCCAGGGATAGAGGGCATCGGCCCTAAGGCACCACAACCGCACCTCAGGGATTTCGGATAACTCGCGGGGATCTTCAGGCGGCCGGGGCCACTCCAGGGCGAGCTGCACCTGGCCGGAGAGGCCCAGAAGCTCCTGGGCCGGCCGTTGGGCCAGTGGCGCAAGGCTGTTGAGGTCGAGGGCCCCGATTTCGAGGGCCGTGGCCCGGGGGGCGGGGGGGGGCGATGCCATCAAGAGCTGTGACAGGGCCACGGCGAAGGCTGGACCGTAGCCAGCTAAGGCCGAAGAATGGGGCGGTCCGTTTTTATCTGCAAAACATGGTCACCTCGCTCACCCAGGCCCAAATCATGATCGCCCTGGTGGTGGCCGCCCACGCCGGCGTGCTTGCCGTTCGGCTTTGCTTCAGTCTCTACAAAGCCTGAGGTCGGGGGCCTTGGCAATGGGACCTGGGCCCGCTAGAAGCGGTCCCTTATGACCCGAGGCCAGTCCGGTGCGATCCCGTTCTCCCCGATCCCTCGATTCCGCCCCTGAATCCCGCCGCCGTTCGGGACGTTCCTCCAGCAGCGAACACTCCCATCCCGCCGGCAGCGCGTCCCGACAACGGGCCCGCCAGGCAGGCGCCAGCATGGCCCCCGCCGCCGGGGCCCCCAGACCCAGGGCGGCGGTGGGGGCCGCCCACCTCGGCAGGCAGGATCTGCTCTGCAGCCTGATTGGCCTTGGCGTCAAGCTTGGACTGGTGATGGTCACAGGCGTCAGCCTGGTCCGCGTCGCTTCTGCCTATCAGGCCCGCATGGACCGGCAGGGCGAGTTGGCGGCTGTGCTCCAGATCGAGAACGCCCAACTCACCAAGGCCCAACAACGCTTCGACCGTCTGTTCCTGATATCCGGGGAGAAGACCCTGGCCCGGGAACAAAGCCAGTGGATTGCCCCCAACCGCCTGCGGGTGGTCTGGCAACCCCCTGCTGCCCCCACCAAGGCCCCTGCTGCCCCGGCCAAGGCTTCTGCTGCCCCGGCAATGGCTCCCGAAAACGCCCAGGATCCCGCCCCCCTGCGCCCCCCAGGCCCCCTGGCCTCCGCCCGGACGGGCGGCGCCACGCTGCCAACTACCGGGACGGGTGGACTGGCTAAGCCAGGCGATTTGGGGGGGAATTGAACTTTCAGCCGGGCCCCACCCAGGTCCCGTTGCCACGGGCCGTGCCACGGACCGCTTTTTCG
>JBIIJV010000040.1:0-16744 GCA_044233545.1 Cyanobium sp. | reverse complement strand
CGTGTCCTCCGCCGGATTGGCGTCAGCGGCCGCCGATGGCGCCGGGGGCCGGGGCCGGTTCGGCGTCGGCGCTGTTTCGACCCCCATGGTGACCCGCTCCAGCTGGCTGGCCAGGTCTTCGAGGGGCACATTTTCTGGCGGTGGCGCCTGGGCACACCCCTGGGCCGGCGCCAGGGCCAGGGGCTGGCGCGGCGCGGCGGCATAGCCGAAGCGATAGCGCAGGCCCAGCAGATAGGCATTGCTGCCCTCCTTTACGCCGTTGTAGGTGCCGAAGGCCCCGGAACGGTGGTGAATGCGGCCCACCACCGACCACTGGGGTGTGACCAGGCCCTCCACCTCGAAGGCCAGATAGTTGAGAAAGGTGGAGTAGTTCTTGCGGAACGTGCGCTCGTAATTACTGGGCTCGCTCAGCAGGCTGACCCCTTCGACAAAGTACAGGCTCAGCCTGGGCAACACCCAGAAGCGCAACCCAATGCCGATGGTCGCCTCGCCAAAGGTCTGGGCCGGTGTTTGGGCGAAGGGCACCGACTGGTTGAACTCGCCACCGGCCTGGGCCGCAGCCCGGTGGCCCAACAGGTTGCTGTCGATTTCCAGGGCAAAGGGGCCGGCATCAACAATCCGCCGCTGCAGATTGACGCCGGCCAGATACTCGGGCCGAAAATTGCCCTTGAACAAAAAGGTGTCGCCGAAATTGGCGGCAAACATCTGACCGGCCCAGGTGGTGACCGCCCAGGGATGGGGATGCCATTGGGGCGGCGCTGGGATGGAGGGAGGACAGGTGATCGGCTCCGGCGGTGGCAGGGGGGCCAGGGGCACCGCGGCCTCGTTGGCATTCGCTGGCTTGGCCGTTGACTCCCCGGCTGGAGCTGGCGGGCCCTCGCCAGGTGCCGGCACCCCGGCGGGGGGATCAAGGGTCAGGTCGCTGGAGCTGGAGTCGAGATCCAGCACCCCATAGACGTCGTCCATTTCGCCGACGCCCTCATCCAGGCTGAAGCGCAGCCGGCTGGCCTGCAGATACTGCTGACCCCGCTGAAAACGCACACTGCCAAAGGCATAAAGGGTGCGGGAGTTGGGGTCAAACTCGATCCGATCGGCCAGCAACCGCCCCCCGCCAATCAGGGCCCGCACCGAGCCGGTGCTGACAAAGCGCTGCAATTGGTTGTCGAATTCCTGGCGATCGGCGCTCAGCTCCAGCTCCAGGGGGGGAGGAGGCACCGCCGCCGCCGCAGGCGTCTTCGGGCCGGTGGCCGGGCCGGTAGCCGGGGTGGGGCTGGGGGCCGTGGTGGTAGCCGGGCCGGGGGCCGGTCGCATCGGCACCGGGGACGGGGGAGCCTGGGACCCGGCGGGGGCCGGGGGCCCAGCAGCCGGGCGTCCACTTGCCGGGTTCCCTGCGGGCTCGGGCTGGGGGGCCAGGGCCTGGGCGAGTACCAGGTCGTCAGGTGTTTCAGACCCGCCCGCCGTCAGCGTGGATGGTTCAGGAGTAAGCGACTGCGGGGCGGGCGTCTGGTTGGCCTGGCCATCACTGACGGTGGTTTTTGTGTTAATCCTGCCAATCGCCTCCTGTTCAGGCACCAACTGTTCAGTGACAGCACTCCCAGTCGCGACGATCTCTGCGCTGGCAGTCTGTGTACTGGCAATCTCTGTGCTGGCAATCTCTGTGGCGACTGTCTCCGTGGCGGGCTGGGAGGCCGCCTGTAGAGGCAGGCCAGAGCCGACCAAGGCGATAAGACCCAAACTAAAGCTGAGGGCAAACGACCTGCCCTGGGAGGGTCCAGCGGCAGTGGGTTCGTCAGGAGAGCCCGTGGTGAACCTACTCAGGGACACCACAGGCAGCCCGGGGGTGGCATAGAGGGGGTGATCCTGCCATGTGATCCGTCAGCGGATCGCGGCGATCACTCCTCCAGATCCTTGCGGCTCGGGGTGCGGCTCGGGTCGCTGGCGAGGAACCCGAAGACGAAGATCCCGATGAAGAAGAAAACGACCGAGTAAACCGAGATCTTGAGGGCAAGCATGGGCAGTCCGGCGGGAGACCAGGATTGACAGCGACGCGAGGGTCGGAATCGACCTTTGCGGAGCGCAGTCATCCTATGGGCCTAGGTGGGCCATCCAACCGGATAGGCGGGAATGGGGGGCGCTGGCCGCCAGGATTGAAACGTTTCAGTCACGTTACCCAGCCCGCCCGCCTCGCCCTTGGAGACCCGACTCGACCTGCAACCGCTCTGGATGGCCCCCCATCCCGATGGCAGCATCGCCGCCGCCCTGGACCATCCCTGGGGCCCTAGCCACCGGCCTGACTGGGTTCAGCGCGGCTTGATCATTTGGCCCCGGGGCGGTCAGATCTGCAACCTGCGGCTGCGGCTCGCCTGCCCGGCCGCTTGGCAAGCCCGCTGGGCCGGCCAAGTCCGGGCGCGCCTGGCCCTGCGTTGGTGGGCCGAGGACGTGACCTTGCGGGTCGATGGCGCAACGGTGCATCGGGGCGATTTATTCGATACCGCCTGCCGCTGGCCCCTGCCGGAGCGCTGGTGGCGGGGCCAGGCCCTGGAGCTGGAGTTGCTGTTGCGCAGCCCGCTCCATGACGATGGGGCCCTGATCCACAGCCACCTGGACCTCGAACCCCTCGATCCCCGGGATCCCCTGGGGCTGCTCCAGCCGGTGGTGGCCCAGTTGGAGGACCTGCGGCGCCAGCAGGGCCATGGCCCTGGGGCCGGGCCGGGTGCCGTGCATTGGCTGGGCCACGCCCACCTCGATTTGGCCTGGCTTTGGCCAGTGGCCGACACCTGGCGCGCCGCCGAGCGCACCTTTGACTCGGTGCTGGCATTGATGCAGCCCTTTGCAGAGCTGCACTTTGGCCATTCCACCCCCGCCCTCTACGCCTGGCTGGAGCAGCACCGTCCCGCCCTCTTTGTACGCCTCCAAGCCGCCATGGCCAGCGGCCGCTTCGAGCCCCTCAATGGTCCCTGGGTCGAAACCGATGCGGTTCTGATCGCCACCGCCTCCCTGCTGCGTCAGTTTCAGGAGGGCCAGCACTACAGCCAATCCCGTTTCCCCCAATGGGACCACTGCCTGGCCTGGCTGCCCGACAGCTTTGGCTTTGGCGCCGGCCTGCCCGCCGTGGCCGAGGCGACTGGTGTGCGTTGGTTTTGCACCCACAAGCTGGCCTGGAACGCCACCACTCCCTTCCCCCATCGCCTGTTTCGCTGGCGTAGCCGCTGTGGTGCCGAGCTGCTGGCCCTGATGACGGCCCCGATCGGCAGCGATGCTGATCCGGTGGCCATCGAGCGCTATCGGCTCGAATGGCAGCGCTGCAGCGGCGTTGCTGACGCCCTCTGGTTACCGGGGGTGGGGGACCACGGCGGCGGGCCCAGTGCCGAAATGTTGGAGCAGCTGGCCCTGTGGAGCCAGCAGGGCGCCGCTGCCCGCCAGCAGCCGGGGACCCTGCGCACCTATCTGGCCGGCCTCGAACCACTGGCGCCCCGTTTGCCGGTGTGGCGGGACGAGCTGTTCCTGGAATTGCATCGCGGCTGCGCCACCAGCCGTCCCGACCAGAAACGCCACAACCGCAGCCTGGAGCGCCTCCTGCGGGAGGCGGAACTGGCCCAGGTGCTCGCCCCGGTGGGGCTGGCCCCAGTGGGGCTGGCCCCAGAAGCCGTCGATTGGCGCCCGCTGTTGTTCCAACAGTTCCACGACATCCTGCCGGGCACGGCCATCCCCGAGGTGTACGACCAGGCCGAATCCCAGTGGCGCGCTGCCCGCCGCCGCGCCCGTTGCCAGCGGGACCTAGCCCTGGCCGCTGCCCTCGGTTCCCCCCCAGGGCCGGTTCCGGGCGGCCAGGCCTGGGCGGTGGTGCAGTTGCAACCCCTCAGCGCCGCGCCCCGCACCCTGCGCCTGCCGGCCGGCCCCTGGACCCCTTGGGACCAGGAAGCCCCATTGGCCAGCCAGGACGCCCCGGGTGGCGGCCAGTGGGTTCAGCTTCCCCCCCTTGCCGGCATCGAGCGCCTGTGGCTCCAGCGTGGGCGCCCCGTCCATGCGGGGCCCGCTGGGCTGGTTCAGAATCCGGTGCAGGTGCTGCAGGAAAGCGACGCCAGCGGCGGAACCCGTTGGCGACTCGACAACGGTCTGGTGGGCGCCAGCATCGGCCCCGCTGGGGTGGAGCGCCTCTGGGATTGCCACGGACGACAGCTGCTGGCGGGTCCCCTGGAGTGGCGCCGCTGGCGCGATCAAGGCGAGTTCTGGGATGCCTGGGACCTGGCGGCCGACTACCGGGACCACCCCCTGCCCTGGAGCTGGAGCGGCGCTCCGCAGTGGCGCGAACGGGGACCGCTGTGCGCCAGTTTTGTCTGGCGGGGCCGCTGCGGCCATAGTCCGGTGCGGCTTGAGGGGCGGTTGCTGGCGGGCTGCCCCTGGCTCGAACTGGTGCTGCAGGTGCGCTGGCAGCAGCGCCATGAATTGCTGCGCCTGGAGCTGCCCCTGGCCCAGCCGGCCTGCCGTTGGGCAGCGGACACCTCCGGCGGCGTGATCGAGCGCCCGGCCATTGCCCGCAACCCCCGGGAGCAGGCCCGCTGGGAGGTGCCTGCCATCAGTTGGCTTGCCTCGGTGAGCCCGGGCGGCCTCGGCGACGTGGCGCTGTTGCTCGATGGCCCCCAGGGGGTGTCGGGCCAGGCCGAACGGCTGGGGGTTTCGCTGCTGCGGGGCCCCACCTGGCCCGATCCAGGCGCCGACAATGGCCTGCAGCGCCAGCGCCTGGCCCTGATGCCCTGCCCCGGGGGCTGGCGCAACGCCTCCGTACCCGCCCAGGCCGTGCGCCTGCGCGAACCGCTCTGGTGTCGCCCCCTGGAGCCCGGCGCTGGCGGCGATCAGGGCTGGCCTGGCCTGCCGCCCCTGGCGCCCGATCTACAGCTGGTGGCCCTGCGGCCAGCGGCAAGGCCAGGCGAAGCGCTATTTGCCGTACAAAACA
Source organism: Cyanobium sp. (assembly GCA_044233545.1). Taxonomy (GTDB): domain Bacteria; phylum Cyanobacteriota; class Cyanobacteriia; order PCC-6307; family Cyanobiaceae; genus Cyanobium. The sequence goes on along the minus strand of JBIIJV010000040.1, from coordinate 11,790 downwards.
ACGGGCCCTGCCGGCGCCAACTGGCCCTGGGGCCCCACTGGCAGGTGCTGGCCCGCTGCGATGGGCTGGAGCGGGAGCTTGACCGCGACCGGACGGGGGACAACCGGGCCGATGGGGATCAGCCAGGAGTTCAGGCCAATGGGCCGGCCCTAACCGCCCTGGCGCCCTGGCAACTGGGCTTCTGGCGGCTGAAGCTCAATCCTCGTGGTCGTCAAACGGATCGGTGAGCCGCTTGGAAGGGGGCCCAAAGGCCGTGTAGATGCCGAAGCCAGTGAGGGCCAGTAGCACCGCCAGCACTGCGAGGGCGACGGAGAGGGCGGGAGAGGTGCTGGTGGGATCCATCGGTGGAGCGAGGGGGAGGGAAAAAGGGGCCAGGGCCGGGGTGGGTTGCATCAAAACTCTCGACGGGGCGGCCCAGGCCGGGAGCTATGGCCCTTACAGTACCCAGCACGATCTCCGCTCTGAGAGTTCAGCTCTGTCATGGCTCAACGCACCCGCTTGGGAGACTTCCTTCGTCCCCTGAATTCCGAGTACGGCAAGGTGGTCCCGGGTTGGGGCACCACGCCGGTGATGGGCATTGCCATGCTCCTTTTCTTGGTGTTCCTGCTGGTGATCCTGCAGCTGTACAACAAGTCGCTGCTGCTGGAAGGCATCAATGTCAACTGGAACAGCGTCCTCTGAGTTCTTCTCAACCTCCCAGGAGCCATGAACATCTTCGGCATCGGACTGCCCGAGATGGCGGTTATCGCCGCCATCGCTCTTTTGGTGTTCGGCCCCAAGCGCCTGCCGGAGATGGGCAAGACCCTGGGTAAAACCCTCAAGGGGTTCCAATCGGCCTCCCAGGAATTCGAAAAAGAATTCCGCCAGGCCATTGACCCCGAGGCGACGGCCACTGCACCTGCCAGTGCCACCGCCAATGCCACCACCACTTCCGCCGCCACTGCCCCTGCCGTGGACGAAGCGCCGATTTCGGTGTTGCCCCCCAGCCCCGATACGGCCCTAACCGCCACGCCCGTAACCGCCACGCCTGTTACGGCCAAGGCCGTTGCCGCCACACCTCTGGGCGCCAGCGTTGAGGCTGACTGAATCCCGGCGCGGCGACCAGCCCCAACTCCCCTGCCAGCCCGTGGATTTGCAATTGCTGGTAGGGCTGGGCAACCCGGGCGAGCGCTATGGCCTGACCCGCCACAACATTGGCTTCATGGCCGTTGAGCAAATGGCCCGCAGCGCCGGTGCGGTCCTCAAGTCACAGGCCAAATTGCAGGGCCTGAGCGCGGAAATCGGCAGCGGTGCCGGCCGTCTACGCCTGCTGATGCCCCAGACCTATATGAACGAGAGCGGCCGCAGCGTGCGCTCCACTCTCGATTGGTACCGGCTTGAGGCAGCGGCGATGCTTGTCCTGGTGGACGACATGGATCTGCCTTTGGGTCGCCTGCGGCTGCGCATGGCCGGTGGTGCCGGCGGCCACAACGGCCTCAAGAGCATCATCCAGCACCTGGGCAGCGAGCAGTTCGCCCGGTTGCGCATCGGCATCGGCCCGCCGGCAGGCCAGCCCCAGGAGCGGCGCGAGCGCACTATTGGCCATGTGCTGGGGCGCTTCAGCAGCGCAGAAAATCCCGTGGTGCAAAGGGTGCTGGACCAGGTCTGCGCCGGCATCCCCATGATCCAGCGGCTGGGCTATGAAAAAGCCGCCAACCAATTGAACAGTTTTCAGGGCGCCGAGGCGCCAAGCTGAAGCCCTTGCTTCAAAATCTCCTGGCCCCCCCAGTCTTCTCAGCCGTAACGCACCTGTCGTGAGCCGCCTGCCCAGTACTACCGCCCAGCTGCGGGTCCTGCGCCAAAGCTTCAGCCCCTGCTTGCTGGAGGGGGAGGTGAGCGCCGGTGGCTTCCAGTGGACCTTCCGTTGGGCCTTTGACCGGGGCGACCTCAGCGTGGAGCCCTCCCTGGGTCGGGCCCTGATCCAGGACGCCCTGTTGCGCTACTTACTGCAAGCCGACTACCAGCTGGAAGCCGGTGGTGATTATGCCTTTACGGTGCGGGCGCAGCTCTGAGCAGGGTCATCCAAGTTAGTTTGGGGCGCTCAAAACAGTCCGGATCCTCAAGGCAGGTCCGTTCCCCTTCAGTCAGTTCGAGGTGCCATTGAGGATAGGGAAGCTGCACTAGTTTGAGCACTGCCGAAATTTCTGACTTCATCCAGGCGTTCTGGCTCAAAGTGGCGCGCAGCTGGCAGTGGGCGTATCTGGCAGTAAGCGTATCCGAGTGGAGCTACTGGCCCCGCAGTTGCAGTTGTTTGCCTAGTGGCATCGCCACAAAGACGGAACAATCGACCGGCTTGCTGATGAGAGAAGTCGAGACGAAGATCAGTTGGTTGCGTGCTGCACACCCTGCCGGAGGCTGCTCAATGACTTAGCGGCAGTCTGTAAGGGAAGATCAGCTTTCTAGCATGAGCGGATCTTACTTCTTAGTTAAGCTGGAAAGGCCGTAAAGAAACCCAAAGCTAAGATGAAAACGATTTTGGATAAGGTTCTTTGGAAAATTGGGTTTTATGGTCCAATTCCCATTTCACCTTTGCGTCCATTTGTTGATGGGCCCTATGCTTATTGTTATGATATGGCCCGTTATCAAGCATGTTCAATTAATCTTGATGACAACGAATTTGACATTGCTGATGGGCCTTCGTTTTATATGATGCATAGGGAAATTTATGGTGATCAATCTTATTTATTCCGTTGCCAACGGGACACTCCCCTAATCATCGATTGTGGTTCTAATTATGGTGTCAGTATTCTTTGGTTTAAAAAAATTATCCCGACGCTAGGATCGTAGGTTTAGAGGTGGATCCTGTTGTTTTTGACATGCTATTTCGCAATATATCTCGACGTAACTTTGCTGATGTCACGCTTTTGCATCGGGCTGTTTCGTCTAAGTCCGGCCATGTTCACTTCCACTGTCTAGGGGCTGATTCCAGCCGGATACTTGCAGGTAGCCCCGATGGGATCAGCTCAAATTCTGAGATCATTGATGTGCCTACAGTGTTGCTCGATGACTTGATTGGTGAGGATGAGGTCGATTTTCTGAAAATCGATATTGAAGGCGCCGAGCTTGACGTCATCAGCGGTTCCTAAAAGTTGAATCGTGTTAATCAGATGTTTATTGAGTACCATTCATTCATTGATGTGCCTCAACAATTGTCACGTCTGCTGTCAATACTTGAGAACAGTGGATTCCGGTACTATATTGATAAAGTTTATTCGCCCCAAAATCCCTACCTTGAAATTACAATCAATCAGGGGATGGATCTGCAGCTGCGCATTTTTGCCACCCCAGATCATGTTTTGCAAGATGCTGGTGTAGGCCAGTTACCTGCCTGATACCTTTATGCGAACGTCGCCCAAGCGAAGTCAAAGAAGAGTCCAAGTCACGGCTTGCTGTTCATATTGTGATGAGATTAAAGTGTGATGATAATACAGTGTGATGAGATAACAGTTTGATCAAATAACAGCCTTGGCCCCAGACCCTTCTCAACAGTCCAGCCTTGGCAACTCCCGCCCCAGCCAGCGCTCGATTAGCACCTGGGCGACCACATCATCCCAGTCCCGGGGCGGCTGGCGCAGACCCTGCGGCAGCCAGCGCTGCCAGCCCCGGGGGGGCACCAGCTGCCAGTAGCGCCGCCGGGCCGCCAGGGTGGTGCCCCCTTCTTCGATCAGCTCGAAGTCGACCAGCCCCTGGAGGCTTGTACGCCAGGGGGCCGAGCCGGTGCCGGCACCCAGCAGCAGCAGGGTCACGGGCGCCTCGGCCTGCCACTGGCGCAGGCGAGCCAGGGCGGCTTCTGGCGGCAGCACCAGGGCGGCCACGATTTGGCTGCGGTGCAGATCGGTGCGCACCAGGCCGCATTTGCTGCGGCCCGGATCCAGGGCGGCGAGGGCTCCTGACAATGGCGCTTTAGCACCTGCACCTGCATCTGCATCAGCATCAGCGCGGCGAGCGATCATCTGCCGCCGCCATTGGGCCCGACCCAACGCAGTTCGACCACAATTGGATCGGGTGTATCGGCGGCCACCAAGGCCACGGCCTCCAGGGTGGCCTGCAGGCCCTGGGGGCGGGCGCTGAGGGCGCGGCCGAGGGTATTGAAAGCGGTCACATCAAATTGCAGGCCATCCACCAGGGTGCCCTGGCGCTGGGCCCGGGCAAAGGAGGCAGCCAGCAGCAGGTTCATGCGGCTGCGGATCTCCTCGGGGCTGCGCACATCGGCCTCCAGCACCGTGCGGGCCAGGGATTCCCCCTGGCGTACTACCTGGCGATTGGGCCGCAGATCGGGGAAGGCCAGCACCCGATTCTCACCCCGCAACACATTGGCCGCCGAGCGAATCGATACCACCCATGTGCCGGAGCGTTGCAAGTACTGTTCGAGTTTTTCCACATCAATGCGGGGCACCAGCAGGATCTGGCGATCGGGCTTCTGACCAGGCAGCAGCAGGCCGAAGGCCGTCTGGTTGGCCCGTTGCATCAAGGTATCGATCACCGCTTTGGCCTCTTCCCCCCGGCGCAATTTGACCTTGGCCGTGGCCAGGGGCTGGCCGCTGGCAATCACCACATCGCCGCGGCGCAGGGCGATCACCTTGGTTTCCAGCCCCTTGAGTTCCTGTTGTCCTGCGGCAATGCTGCGTCGCACCTTCGCCAATTCGGCCTCGGTGCGGCGAATTTCCGCATCCCGACCCTTGACGTCTCGGCTGAGCCGATCCCGCTCGCGTTCGAGCAGCTGGCGTTGGTTTTGCAGGGGCTGCAGTTCTTGCCGCAGGGAGCCGACCCGTTGCTGGGCTGCCGCCAACTGGTCGGCCACGACCTGCTTGCTGGCGATCGCCAGGCTGCGGCTTTGTAGAGCCTGCTGGCGACCCTGCTCGGCCCGGTTGCGTTCCTGGCGACTGCGAAGTAACTCGACGCGGTTCTGGGCCAATTCGAGGCGGTTGGCTTGCAGATCCTGCTGGCTGCGGGCCAGGGCGACGCGGCCCTCGCGCACCTTGGCCTGGATCTGGTCCAGCTGGAACAACCCCAGCCGCAATCGTTCGCTCACCAGCAGCATCAGCCCCAGCGAAAGGGCACTGATCAGGCTGCCGGTCAGGGCCGTGATCACCACAGCCGTCTTGCGGGGGCGCAGGTTGAACAGGCTGAGGCGGGCCTTGCCCACCATCGAGCCAAGGCGATCGCCCAGGGTGGATAGAACCCCACCCAGCACGAGCAGGGCCAGGATCAGCAACCAGGCCGACAAGGAAGTCTCCGGATCGATTCCAGTATCCCTGGCCGCTAGCTGAAGCGCTTGGCGAGGGCGATGGGATCAAACACCGTGATCTTCTTGCGGTCGATCTGCACCAGACCATCAGTGCGCAGATCACCCAGCAAACGGGTAATCGTCACCCGGGTGGAGCCGATGGCCTCGGCAATGGCCTGGTGGGAGAGGCGCAGATCGATGGTGATTCCCTCACTGCCCGGTACCCCGAAATCGCGGCAAAGAACCAATAAGAAACTCACCAATCGGGACGACATATCCCGGTGGGTAAGGGTTTCGATCATGGTTTCGGTTTGCAGGATGCGGGAGGACAACCCCTGCAACAACAACAGGCCAACACTGGCGTCCTGTTCAATGGCGCGCCGCACCGAGGTGGCTGGGGCCGTTACTAGCTCAACCCGGGTGAAGGCCACCGCGTGGTAAAAGCGGTCGGATCGCTGGCCGGTGAGCAGGGACAACACCCCGAAGAGGCTGTTTTCGCGCAGCAGCGCCACGGTGATCTCTTCTCCCGATTCATAGACCCGTGAAAGGCGCACGGCACCCCGGCGCAGCAGGTAGACCTTTTCAGCGGGATCACCAGGAAAAAAGATGGTCTTGCCCCGCTCAATGGCTTCCTGGTTGCTGCCTGCCAAAGCGCGCATCACCTCCAGGAGGGTGGGCGGCACGGCAAGGGCCGGTGATGGGGATGTCACCGAACCTGGGCCCCCCGGATTGGGAGTGCTGGGAAGGCGGGTAAAACCGCGGGTGGCTCCAACCATGTCGGTGGGTCCGGTCTGGGGGAAACTACGGATCGTCCTGGGGACTCCCTGTAGCAAATAACACAGTTTTTACTTGCTGGTGCGTCGAGGGGGATCAGGGGGCTGCGGCCAGGGCCGCTTTTTGTTGCGCTTGCAGCTCGCTGATGCCCGCCTGGGCCAGGTCCAGCATGGCATTCAGTTCGGCTCGGCTGAAGGGCGCCCCTTCGGCCGTGCCCTGGATTTCCAGTAGCCGCCCCTGGCCATCCATCACCACGTTGAGATCCACTGCCGCCCGGCTGTCCTCGCCGTAATCGAGGTCCAGCAGCGGCCGGCCGTCGACCAGGCCCACGGCCACGGCGGCCACCTGCTGGCGCAGGGGATCCTCCAGCATTAGCCCCTGGTTCTGGAGTCGCCGCAGGCCGACGGCCAGGGCCAGCCAGGCCCCGGTGATCGAGGCGGTGCGGGTGCCGGCATCCGCCTGCAGCACATCACAATCCACTAACAAAGTGCGCTCGCCCAGGGCGGCCATGTCGAGGGAGGCCCGCAGGCTGCGGCCGATCAGTCGCTGGATTTCCTGGGTTCTGCCTGAGAGTTTCATTAGTTCGCGGCCCTGGCGTTCCGGGGTGGAGGCCGGCAGCAGGCGGTATTCGGCGCTCAGCCAACCCTGGCCCGAGCCCTGGCGCCAGCGGGGCACCCCCTCCTGCACGCAGAGGCTGCAGAGCACCCGGGTGCGGCCGGTGGCCACGATCAACGAACTGAGGGCAAAGCCCATCGGATCCCAGCTGAACGTCACCGGCCGCAGGCCGTGGGCGGGCCGTTGCTGGGCCCGTTCCGGGGCGGCAGCCGCCGTAACCAGCGGCTCTGGCGAAGGGCTGGACACGGCGACCACCAAACATGGGAGCGCAGCGTAGGGGTCCGGCCCCCGGGGCCCTGGGGCGCTATTGGTGGTGTCGAGGCAGCCTCCCTACCGCTACATTCAGGTGATCAGGGCCCGTTGCTTTTTCCCGGAGCCCGCGGCGCCAGCGGTGTTTACCGCCGCCAGCCAACCCCGTAGGGCCCCATGACCGCGAGCCTCGCCAACCACCGTTTGCCCCAGCGCCAGGGGCCGCCGCCCCACCACGGGGCCGGCGCTGCGGTCGGGCCTGCCAGGGCCGATGGGGCCGGCACGGCGGCCCTGCGGCTGGCTCCCCAGGCCGAAGGATTGCTGCAGATCCACACCGCCCCCTATCGCGGCAGCGTTGCCACGGTGTTCAGCCAGGCCCTGCGGGCCGCAGGTCTGGGCAGTCAGGTGCTGGTGAGCCAGTTTCTCAAGGGGGGCGCCGAGCAGGGAGTTGAAGGCAGCCTCTGGCTGTGTGGCCGCTTGCAGTGGCTGCGCCCCGCCACCCCCCACTGCCTCACGGGTCCCGCCAGCAGCGATGCCGAGGCGTTGGAGGCGGTGCGTCAGGTCTGGGTTTACAGCCGCCAGCGCTTAGAGCAGGGCGATTTGAACCTGCTGGTGTTGGATGAATTGGGGCTGGCGATCGAGCTGGGTTACCTGGCGGCCAACGAGGTGACCGCCACCCTGGCCCAACGGCCCGCCCATCTGGATGTCATCGTGACCGGACCGGCGATGCCGCCGGCCCTGATGGCCCTGGCGGACCAGGTGACCCACCTGCGGCGCTGATTTCCCACCTGCGCGATGCTCAAGAACGACCGCTGGATCAACGCCCAGGCCGCCGCCGGCATGATTGAGCCCTTCCAGGCGGCCCTGGTGCGCCATCTCGAGCCGGAGCAGCAACGCAACCCGGTGCTCAGTTATGGCTGCTCCTCCTACGGCTACGACATCCGGCTGTCGGCCCAGGAATTTTTGACCTTCCGCCATGTGCCCGGCACGGTCATGAACCCCAAGCGGTTCAATCCCGCCAACCTGGAGCCGGCCCCCCTGCACCAGGACGAAGACGGCCGCTATTTCATCCTGCCGGCCCACACCTATGGCCTGGGGGTGGCCCTCGAAAAGCTGAAGGTGCCGCCCAATATCACCGTGATCTGCCTGGGCAAAAGCACCTATGCCCGCTTGGGAATAATCGTCAACACCACGCCGGCCGAAGCCAGCTGGGAAGGACATCTCACCCTAGAATTTAGTAATTCTTCCGGCGCCGATTGCCGCATCTATGCCGAAGAAGGCATCTGCCAACTGCTCTTCTTTGAGGGGGATCCCTGTGAAACCACCTATCAAGATCGGGCGGGTAAATACCAGTATCAGCCCGAGCGGGTGACGTTGGCGAAGATTTAAAGATATACGGCAAAGCCGCCTGATCAAGGCGCCAGCCGGGCCTTGTGCAGGCGGCTTTTCTCATACCATTCGGCAAATTGCGGCGCCCAGGCCACCAGGTGGGGCCACATCAGATCGCAGAGTTCGCGGATTTCTTGCTGGGCGTCAAGCTTGGCGCGTAGATCGAGGAAGTGCAGAAAGGCCCGCAAGCTGAAGCTGACCACAAAGTGCTGGCGGTAATCGAAGGGCAGGATGCCGCGGGCATGTTCTTCGGCGAAGCCGGCGGCCAGCAGTTCGGCATAGCGTGCGGCGGCGGCGCGGCAGAGGGCAAGATCCTTCGCCCGTTCGTCTGTGGTGTAGGTGTATTTCTTCCCCTGGCGGTCGCTGTAGCTGTCCACGGGCCTGAGATAGAATACCTCTTCTAGATCAAGTTCACCATTAGCTGCTTTGCAGATACGGTCGCCTGTATAACGCATTGATTGCACATCAAAACTCACCCCCACCCGGTGGGTGCGGGCCTGTTGCATCACCGAATGGGGAAACCAGCCCACATTCAATACAATCTGGGCGTGCTCCAGGGGGCCGTAGTGGCCGCGCTCGCCGGCCAGCAGGCGCTTGACGCAGATCTCGCCGGCCTGTTTTTCCGCAGGCCAATGGGTTCGGTCGTCCGCCACGAAGCCCTCGCTGTAGTCCTGGTGCATGCCGGCATAGACGCACTGCTGGGGATTGGGGGTGGCGGCGATCAAATCGACGCGGAAGCGGGGATCCATTGGTTGGCGGGGCTTTTGGGGGTCAGCCGTGGCTGCGGGGGCCGATGGCGGCCTGGCGCTCCTTGGAGCCGGCATCGGCAGGTGGGCTGACGCCGTTGCCTGGGGCGGCATCGGCAGCTGGGTTGGATCCGCCGCTAGCCAGGCGGCTGGTAGGTCCTACGCCGGCCAAGGGCGGCAGGGGCTTGCCTTCGAGCAGGGCCGTGGTGAGGGCTTCCAGTTCGGCGGGGCGCCGGGCGCCGATGGAGCGGCCGACGGAATGGCCCGCCGCATCAAATAATTCCAATTGGGGGATGCCGTTGACGTCAAAACGCTCCACCTGGGGCTGCCAGCGGGGGTTGTCCACGTTCAGCAGCACTACATCGAGGTCGCCATGGTGGCTGCGTTCGATCGTTTCCATCGCCGGCGCCATGGCGCGGCAGGCTTCGCACCAGTCGGCGTAGAACTCGACCAGCGTTGGATGGCCGTCCGCCAAGGCGGTGTCCAGTTCGGGGGATTGGCGGGCCAAGCGTTCCAGGGGTGCACCGGGATGGAGTCCCCCCCGCCACCAGAACAGCAGCAGGGCCAGCAGTGCCGCCACCGCCGCCAGCAGCATCCTTTCTCGGCGACCCAAGGGCGCTGCGGCGGGAGCGTTGGGGGAGGGGCCCGAACTGGGGGACATGGCTGGGGCGGGTCAGAAAGGTGGTCTCACTCTGGCAGCAGTGGGAAATCACCTTGGCAGTACTGGCAGATTAGGCGGGCAGGACTGGGAGATCCCCTGGTCGCCGTTGGAGGCAGTTGCCTTTGGGGGACTCTGCCGTTGGCTGCCGTTGCAGTTGGCTGCCGCTGCCTTTGGCTACTGCTGCCTTTGGCTGCTGCTGTTCTTGCATGTCGCTGTCGCTGCCGCTGCCGTTGGCCTGGCCGTCCTAAACCGCTAAGTTTCAGGTCTTCGGACCCCGGCGGTGAAACGGCGCCTCACCCTGCATTTCCCCCAGGCAGCGGTGCATCAGCCGATCACCTACAGATTGGCGGTGGATTTCAATATCGCCGCCAAGATTCTGCGGGCCCAGATTGCGCCGAACCAAAGCGGCACCATGGTGGTGGAGCTTTCCGGCGACATCGACGAACTCGACGCCGCCGAGTGCTGGTTGGAGCGCCAGGGGCTGGGCTTGGATCGCAGCCTGGGCGAGATCCGCATCGACCCCGATCTGTGTGTGGACTGCGGCATCTGTTCCAGCGTCTGTCCCAGCGGCGCCCTGCGCTTTCAGCACCAGGAGCAACGGCTGACCTTTGCCGCCGCCCTCTGCCTGGTTTGCGAACAATGCCTGCCCAGCTGTCCGCTGGCGGCGATTTCCCTGGTGCTTGAACCCCAATGAATCTGTTGCGCTATGCCTTACTGCCGGTACGGGCGCCGATGCTGCTGCTGCTGTTTGGGGTGAGCACCTATCTGGGCAGTCGTTGGAGCCATACGCTTGATCCCCAGATTTTCGGTACTGGTCTGTACCGAAACCTGCTGTTATCGGTGGAATGCCTGCAGGCCCTGATGGTGGTGGTGGTGTGTACTATCCCGGATATTTTGATGCACCAGTTGAGCACAATGATGGCCTATAGCCGGGTCGTAAGTCTGGTTGGCACCCTGTTGCTTGTGATTGCCGGAGGGCTGTATCTGCTGCACCTTGCTGTGTTTACGAGTGTGCTAATTCTGGCTTGCTCAGTATTATTGGTCCGTCTTGATTTTGTGCGAGCTGACATGGTGCCGCCCCGCACGATCACCATTTTTATTTTGGGTCTGGTGGTGATGACGGGTATTTCCCTGGGTTGGTGGTTGGCTATGAATCGGCATCTTTGAGGGCAGGTTTGGTCTACTTAAGGCCAGGTTGCCAGCAGCTCTTGATGGCCAACCACCAGCGAGACTTCAGCGTTTGCGATTTGACGGGATCGACGGGCTGACCAAGCCTCAATGGCGCTGCGTTCAGGGTCGTGGGCGGCCCGCAGGGCAGTTGCGCTGAGGCTGGCATTCATGGCGGTGAGCATGGCGCTGTCGCTGGCGGCGATGCGCCAATAGCTGTCGCGCAGTTGGGTTATGGCGCCGCGCGCGGTTAGGGCCGCAGCGAGGGCGAAGGCGGCGGTGGGGCCGAGGGCCGGGCCAAAACCGTGATCGCCGAGCATGTCCCTATGGAAGGCCTGGGCCAAGACGGCATCAGAGGCGTCGGCGAGGCTCCATTGCATGCGTCCGTCGTAGCTGAGCAGCGCCAGCAGGGGCAGCTTGCCGCTGGCGAGGCGGTCGGCCAGTTGGTTGATCCAAGCTGCTGAGACCAGATCGAGCAAGGCGGCGCAGGTCACGGCTGAGGCTCCCTGCAGGGCAGCGTCGAGGGCAAGGCAAATGTCACGTTGCTCGATACTCACAGAGCTATCGCCGCTGAAGCGCTGACGGGCCAGCGCCAGCAGGTCGCCATCGTTGTCCACATGGCGCCAGCTGAGTTGGTGTCCCAGCTTTGCCGCCAGGCTGCGCAATCGGCTGATGTTGGAGCCCGTACCGGCACCTAGGTCGGCAATCGGGCCAACCTGGGCTCCTTGCAGCCCTTGTGTCCCCTGCGCCACCTGCGCCCGTTGTGCCCTTAGGTTCACTTCAGCCAAGAATGAGTGGGCGAGTTCGTCGTCGCGGGCGGCGATGTCAAAGGGCTCGCGCAGCGCCAGCCACTCGGCTGAAAAACTGCTCACGGCACCTGTGGCACCTGTGGCACATCATCACAGCCCGGGCGATTCATTGCA
>JBIIJV010000052.1:0-15314 GCA_044233545.1 Cyanobium sp. | reverse complement strand
CGGCGTCAGCCGGGGTTTCGGGAGCAATCAGACGCCATCGTTGAGCGGCATGGTTCTCGCCGTTCGGGTATGGGCGCGAGCGGTGGGGGGCGGCGGCGGAAGGGTAAGTGGGGGGCGGAAGCGGTGGCGGCGGCGAAGGCGCAGGCAAGCCAGGGGGTGATTCAGTTGGGGTTGGATTTGTAGGGGGATGGAGGGGGTGGTTATCGGAAGCCACCCACATTGCGTACAACGTCAGAAGTGGCTGGAGCTGGGGACTCTGTTAAGGAGCATTCAGAGAACAACCATGACCCCAGCAGCCAAGGCCCCAGGCTTGATTCAGCGCTACAGGGAGCTTCTACAGACTCGCCACTACGCACGCCGAACAGTGAAGACCTATGAGCAGTGGCTGCGACGGTTCTTACGCTTTCATTCTTTGCAGCATCCACGCACGATGGGCAGTCCCGAGGTGAATGCCTTTCTCACCCATCTGGCCGTCGAGGAGCAAGTAAGCGCGTCCACCCAGAACCAGGCGCTGGCAGCGCTGTTGTTCCTTTACAGGGATCTGCTGGAACGGGATTTGGAGCTAGAGGGTGTTGTACGAGCCAGAACGCGGCAGCGGGTTCCGGTGGTGCTCAGCGAGGCTGAGGTGCGGGAGGTGCGGGAGCGCCTGGAGGGGGAGCCGGCGCTAGTTGTGGGCCTCTTGTATGGCAGTGGCCTGAGGCTGATGGAGGCCCTGCGGTTGAGGGTCAAGGATATCGACTTCCAACGGCGGGAGATCACCGTGCGCGACGGAAAGGGGGGGAAGGACTGGGTTACCTTGCTGCCCATGAGTCTGATGCCAGCACTGCAGGAGCATTTGCTGAGGGTTCGCAGCCTGCATCACGGCGACCTGGAGGCTGGCTGGGGCCGTGTGCTGATGCCCCATGCCCTGGCCCGGAAGTACCCAAACGCCAATCGGGAGTGGGCGTGGCAGTGGGTGTTCCCCCAGCAGAAGCGATGGCGCGACAGGGAATCCGGAAGCCAGGGCCGCCATCATCTCGATCCGAGCGTGGTGCAGAAGGCGGTGAAGCGAGCCGTAGCCGAAGCCGGGGTAAGCAAACAAGCCAGCAGCCACACCTTTCGCCACTCATTTGCCACACACCTGCTGGAGCGTGGCCAGGACATACGCACCATTCAGGAGTTACTGGGCCACAAGGACGTGAAGACCACCATGATCTACACGCACGTGCTCAACTGCGGCCCTCTAGGGGTTCGTAGCCCTGCCGATCTTGTGTAGCAGTACGAACAAGTGGTTCGCGGACCCGCAAACCACGGGTACTGTTGGGGCTCTCTTACTTGAAACCCTATGCTGGCACTGGATTCAGTCGAAGGGCCCGAGCGCCTCTGGGCGTGGTTTGCGGAATGCCCAGAGGGAACTGGGTGTGGTTCTCGGAACCTCCCAATAACAAGTTCGAAGGATGTGACGTGCTTGACGGGAGCCAGCAAGGCGGTATTGCATGGCCGTAGCCAAGAGGCTACAGTTGGTGGATGGTTGAAGTCCGCCAGACAGAGCGGTTTGTCCGATGGCTTGAGGGTCTCCGTGATCTGAGAGGCAGGGCGAAGGTTCTGGCCAGGATCGAGCGCCTCATCGGTGGCAATCCTGGGGATGTCAGACCCGTTGGGTCCGGCGTGTCGGAGTTGCGGATCAACTACGGCCCTGGATACAGGGTCTACTACCTGCAGAGGGGAACCACCTTGATCATCCTGTTGGCTGGCGGAGACAAGAGCTCACAAGTCAAGGACATTGGTGAGGCCCTGCTGTTGGCTGCCAACCTGGCTGAGGAGACCTGATGAAAACCAAGACCAACCCGTGGGACGTTGCCGAGCATCTGCGCACACCAGAGGAGATGGCGGCTTATCTGGAAGCCTGCATCGAGGAGGCGGATGGCGATGCGGCCTTCATTGCCAAGGCTCTAGGCGACATTGCACGGGCCCAGGGGATGACCCAGGTGGCCAAAGACTCAGGACTTTCCAGGGAGAGCCTCTACAAGGCCTTGTCTGGAGAGCGCAGTCCGAGCTTTGATACCATCCTGAAAGTGGTCACGGCCCTGGGGCTGAAGTTGAGCGCGAGTGTGAGAAGCGAAGTAGAAGTGACTTGAGCATTGCAGATGAGGCGTAGGTCCGCATACGGTGCGTGTGGAGATGCGACACCTTCGAACAAGCCCCTTTAGTGAACAGGCCTCCAAGAGTTCACCTCGGGTACCAGATGCTCTTGGCCTGCCACTCAGGGGCAGCGTTCGAAGGATCACTGTTTCGCAGCAACAAGCACAGCGGCGATATGAAGCTTTGTGTCTGTTGCGCCAAGACTATGCTTCCATTGCTAGTAGTAGAGTAGATGCCAGCGGAGGTAATCAACACGATCATTGGTTAACAGCACTCATGCTCCGCAAGAACTTGGCCAGACAGCCTCAACTCTAGATCATCCCGGCCACCTCAAATAGGCTGGAAGAAAGCCTTACTATTTCTCGTCAAATCCATTTGAGAGGAAACTCTAATCATGGCTCAACCCTCGAAACGCGGCTCCGATCCCGCTGGAGACCAGGACGGCATACAAGTGCCCAAGCCCACTGATGCAAGTGGAAATCTGAGTGTTCTTATTGAACTCCGGCTAGGAGCTGGGGGTTCTCCTGTCCAGGCGATGGGGATGGGGGCATCAATTGATCTGCCTGGTTTCTCCTTCGACGAAGAGTTTCAGCCAGTTCCAATGGTCAGCCCAGGCCTTGGCGCCTCAGGAACAGAAACGTACATAGTCCGTGGTGTCGTCAAAGATGAAAACGACCTTGAAGCTCTACGCAGCAGGCCTGAAGTGGTGAACGTCATCCCTGACACGCCTATCTCGCCCTTCGGCTTTCCTGAGCCCGTTGCTTCAGAAGCCATGGGCAGCTGCCCAATTCCTCCCTGTGACTGTCAACCAGGTGTAGCGAAGGGCTCGATCGCGGATGTCGCTGCTTATCTGGGAGCTAACCAGATCTGGAGTGCTGGCTATCAGGGGCAAGGCATCGTGGTGGGAGTCCTTGATGGAGGGATCACCGCCCAAGGTCGTACAGTGAAAAACGGCGAGACGTCACGGCGCATTCCGCGCGTAATCGGGGGATGGCCGTCTGACTGGGGCACGGAAGCCAGCAAATGGGGAGAGCACGGCAACATGTGTGCCACAGATGTGCTTGGGATGGCTCCCCAAGCTCAGATCTATGACCTGCGGATATCAGGCAGTGGCGCGTCGCCCGGCACCATCAGCCGAGCATTGCAGGCCTTCCAATGGGCGATCGACAAGCACCGTAGTGATGGGACACCCCAGGTTCTCACCAATAGCTGGGGTATCTTTCAGGAAGCATGGGATGCAACTTATGCCCGTGATCCCAATCACCCATTTACGAGGAAAGTCGTCGAAGCTATCAACGAAGGAATCCTCGTGCTTTTTGCGGCTGGAAATTGTGGAGCCACCTGCCCCGATGGCCGTTGCGGTCCTGACAATGGTCCGGGTAGGAGCATCTGGGGAGCCAATGGCCATCCCCTAGTGATGACTGTTGGAGCCGTTAACAAGAACGAGGAATTCATCGGTTACAGCAGTCAGGGTCCAGCGGCTCTTGATCCGAACAAGCCTGACTTCTGTAGCATCAGTCATTTTTCAGGGTACTTCGCGAGTGATTCGGGCACATCAGCTGCCACGCCGATCTTGGCGGGTGTCGTAGCTTTGCTGCGGCAGGCCAAACCATCCGCTGTGCAGGCAGATGTGTTGGCCTGCCTGAAGGCAACTGCAAAAGACATCGGCCCTACCGGCCCTGACCAGCATTCAGGAGCGGGTATTGTTCAGGCCAAGAGAGCCTTTGACAGGCTCACACTTCCACCTCTAACAGTCCGTCCCCCGTGCCCGCCGCGCACAATCGCTCCCCCCTGCCCGCCGCGAACAATCGCTCCGCCATGCCCGCCTCGCACAATCGCTCCCCCCTGCCCGCCGCGGACAATCGCTCCGCCATGCCCGCCGCGCACATTCGCTCCGCCCTGCCCTCCGCGTACGGTCGCTCCGCCTTGTCCACCCCGGCCAACTCTGGCCTGCCCTCCCCGGCCAACTCTGACCTGCCCTCCCCGCCCCACTCTGGCCTGTCCACCCCGGCCAACTCTGGCCTGCCCTCCTCCACCGCGGACTTTGGCTTGCCCTCCCCGCCCAGGTATGGCCTATCCAGAGGGAGAGTGGCAGGGTCTGGGTGCGCCTCAGCCGTGGGCCTACGATCCCTATTATTGGGCAATTGCTGCTCTCGCGAGCCAGTACGCATACGGTTATGACCCCTATTCTCACTATGAAACAGGCTACGGCTACGAGCAGTTCTACGAAGAAAGTCAAGACAACTCTGATCATTATGACTACTTGAATCTCTATGCGGACCCTGGTTTTGGTCAGGAGTTTGATTATGGAGAGAGCTGAGAGTAGTTTCTATCATTTCTCGCCGAACATGGAAAACTGGTAAGATTTATGGTGAACGATTATTCTTCACTGATTCTTGCCAGGCTCCAGCAGTGCGGACTAATTAATTCAACTGATATCGCAAACAAGGGAGTGAGGGTTTCCAGTAACTCTCGCTCCCATTCCTTGCATTTTGTCTACATTGGTGGTGAACGTCGATATGCCGTAAAAAGCGCCAGTAGGAACCATGAAGTCGATCCTTCACGACTCAATAGAGAGGCGCTCATTTATCGCCTAGCCGCGGGTCTTCCTGGTCAACCCTCGTTTCTTCCCCTCTGTCATCTCGCCGAAGGAGCAACTGGTCTCCTGGTTTTAAATGCCATTGATGGACCCTCAGTGCATGCCTACATGCAGCGTGCACAACCTGATATTGCCATGGTCTGTCAGGCCCTGGGCCAAGCTTTGGGGATGGCGCATCGAGATTTGGCACCTCTATCAAGGAGCGTGCCACCAGCTATTCCCTGGATTCTCCACCTGTTCATCCCTGGTCCAGCTGAATTTGTCTGGGGCCATCCCCACATGCGATGGCTGCTTGAGCATCTGCAGAATCGCTGGCACTGGCAGAGCCTCCTCAAGCAACTTCGCCATCAATGGCGCCCTCAAACTCTTATGCATGGAGACCTGAAATGGGACAACAGTGTTCTTTACCGTTCCGCCTTTGGCCCGAAGGTATGCCTCATTGACTGGGAGCTTGCCGGCTGGGGCGATCCAGCCTGGGATCTGGCCTGTCTGGTTCAAGAGCTCTGCACAAGCCTTCAGCAGAAAGAACAAAATACTTTAGTAAACAGTATTCACATTCTATGGTCTAGCTATTGCGCCGCCACGCGCTTTTCTTGGCAACTGCTGGAGAAGATTCGACGGCGAATCTATGCTCATGTTGCGGTGCGGCTGCTGCAGGCAGCCTTAGAGGAAGTGAAAAGTTTTGGCCCTAGTGCAGAGTGTGTGCAGCGCACACTCCATTTGGCCAATATGCTACTGATGGCCCCAGCATCGACCATCCGCAGCCTTGAAGTGCTGGCTTGATTCCTCCTACAACTGTCTTCACCAAGCCATGCACCGAGCAATCGAGTTATCGATAGTTCGAGCCATTAAGCTCGCCTCATCCATGCCAGCAGGAAAGGAATTGGCTGATTTTCTTTATGTGCATTGGTATAGCGGCTGGCGGAGTTATTTCTCTGACAATCAGACAGACTGCATGGGCTCAGCTCAGCTCATTCATGCTTACCAAGCGATCAATCGCGACTTCTCCGTCGCAGCCATAGACCATGGTCTCGCTACCTCGGCCATGTCAATGGTGCCACAGGGCTGGGCTGATGCTGAGCGAGGTTACTGGTCTGTCTCTTCCCAGCCCGAAGCCACCCCTTTAAACCCGCAAAAGACCTTAAGGTTGTACTGGAATGCGCCTGCGGAAGCGGCCCCATTTGTCCTCTCAACATTGCAGCATGCACTCTTTCAGGCGCAGACAAGCTATCAACTGAAACTCCCGCTTCACTACCGTGACTTCAATCGATTTGACTGTTGCGTGCTCTACCTGCCAATGGAAGCTTACAAACGAACAAGACCTTTCTTGCTCTACGGGTATCAGATGCTGGCTCCTTGCCTTCGGCCTCATACCCCGGCCTTAGCAAGGCCTCTTGCACCCGGTTTGGCCTTAGCGGAGAGCCCTCCTTCGGGCGATAGCTTTGGCTCCCATCGCTGCGGTTTGATGGCCAAAGGTCTCTTGACGTCGTCACGTTCCGATCCTCTACCTGTCCAACTCCACAACGTCCTGGAGCAGTTTCTGTTCGCTGGAATCTCACCATCGACTCCACATCTTAACAGCATCAAGGCCGATTATCCATGGTAGGTAACAGACCTTCCACATGGGCTGCGACACCCCTCATGTCCGCTTATCACCTGGGACAACGACTGGTCGCCACGGCGCAATGGCAGGACGGCCAGTGCTGCTGGATCGGTAAGGTGGTAGCCGACGAAACCGCTCTGTCTGTGACGGATCGGCCGTGTGGCGCAGACCTTTATGCGGGCACCGCAGGCATCGGCTTGTTCCTGCTGTCTCTGGCCAAAGCAACAGGAGAACGACAGATTATGGATGTCGGGCAAGGGGCCTTCCGCCATGCACTGGCCCATGCCGATGGTCAAGGATTCTACGAGGGGATGGCCGGTGTGGCATGGGCCGCACTGCGAGTCAGTGACTCGGCGACAGCGCCAGAGATTGAGGAGATGGCCCGGCAGCTGGCCTGGCAAGCGGCAGAGCTGGCGATAGGCTCCCTGTGCTTGGCGAGGGACATCCATTCACTGGATCTCATGTCCGGTATTGCCGGCACTCTGTTTGCCTTATTGGGCGTGGCCAGGATCACAGGCGAGAAGGATCTGCTCGATCCATGCGTCTTGCTCGGGGAAGAGCTTATCTATTCTGCCGCACGCACGGATCTGGGTCTGGGCTGGAATCGACAAGGCTTGGGGCTTGCACACGGCATTTCTGGCATCGCACTGAGTTTGTTGGAACTCTTTTCTTTTACTGAAGATCGGCGCTATCTGCACGCCGCGGCTGAAGCCAGACACTATGAGAACAGCCTGATTTTTGGCGGTCGTCCTGGCTTGGTGGCCAGTCGTTCCCATCTCGATCTCGTCACGCGTAATTCCTGGTGCTATGGAAACCATGGAATCTCAGCAGCTCGATTGCTCCACTATCAGCTGACTGGTGATTCCGGGATATGGGCCGAGATTTGCAGGATGAATGACAGGATTCAAGAGGATGCACATGCCATCTTGTCTCAACCTGTGCGAGTACTGACTCATAATCTTTCCTTGTGCCATGGTCTCGGCGGTGCCATTGATTCTCTGTTGCTGGCATTTCAAGCGACAGGGCAAGTTAGCTATAGCGATACAGCGCAAATACTTGGTCAATGCTGTGGGCAAATGACCGTCAGCCGGGGATCATGGATTTGCGGGCTTCCCGAGGGTGAGGAGTGCCCAGGCTTGATGCTTGGATTAGCGGGGATTGGATCACTCTTGCTCCGTCTCCACAATCCATCCCTTATGCAACCGCTTGTGGCTTTAGGGTCGTCGCTAAGAATCGAGGCTGTTTAATCCACCATGCTAAAACTAGCGACAAATCCACTCTTTTGCCTGAGGCGGAAGGCTTTATTGGATAGATTTGGCACCTGATATCGTTAACTCTGAGCGGGAGGTACAGGGTTTGGTTTCAATATAGACCTCATGGGGAGTTTTTCTCCCAGGGAGCTGTGTGGCCTTACATCATCGGCGGCAATCCTGGTAACATCAAACTCGTTAGGGCCGGCGTGTCGGAGCTGCGGATCAACTATGGCTCTGGATACAGGGTCTAGTACCTGCAGAGGGGCTCCACATTGATCATCCTTCTGGCTGGAGGAGACAAGCACTCACTGACCAAGGACATTGATGAGGCCCTGCTGTTGGCTGCCAACCTGAGTGAGGAGACCTGATGAAAACCAAGACAAGCCCGTGGGACGTTGCCGAGCATCTGCGCACTCCAGAGGAGATGGCGGCTGACTTAGAAGCCTGCATCGAGGAGGCGGATGGAGATGCGGCTTTCATTGCCAAGGCTCTGGGCGACATCGCGCGAGCCCAGGGAATGACTCAGGTGGCCAGAGACTCAGGTCTCTCCAGGGAGAGCCTCTATAAGGCCCTCTCTGGAGAGCGCAGCCCCAGCTTTGACACCATCTTGAAGGTCGTCTCGGCTCTTGGACTGAAGTTGAGCGCAAGTGTGAGAAGTGAAGCGGAGGTGACTTGAACGCTGCTGGCGAGGTAAAGGTCTGCCATGTTTGCCTGTGAAGAAGCGGCACCTTCGAACAAGCCCCTCGAGTGGACAGGCCACCACTAGGCATCTGCTTCCGCCCCATGCTCCCTGCCTGCCACTCAGGGGCAGCGTTCGAAGGATGGAGACGAAGCGGCTACAGTCCAAAGCTGGTATGCTCGGCGTATAGTCGTAAGGTTTCGATGCAGACCCGGGTCCAGAAATGGGGAAACAGTCTGGGCCTGAGAATTGCCCGTAGCCTGGTTGAGTAGATTGGCCTTGTTGCTGGTAGTGCGGTAAACCTCAGTGCCAAGAACGGTGAGCTTGTGGTGAAGCCAGCACTACCAATTCGACACAGCCTCGATGAGCTTTTGGCAGAGGTATCAGACAGCAATCTCCATTCCTCTATTGAAACAGAATCGGCTGTGGGAGCGGAGATCTTCTGATGTCTTTGGTGAACTCACCGTAGGCTTGCAACAACAGGGTTGGCTTGGGCTTGTTTAGTCCAGTGACCGGCTCAGCCAGTGGTAACAGCCTCAAGCATCCAAGGGCTTCAGTCCGAGAATGACGTACAATTTAATCGATGTTGTACGTCAAGGGGCTGTTCGGTGAATACCAAGCTCACATTGAGGCTCGATGAGGAGCTGATCGCGAGGGCAAAACGTCACTCTGCTGAGACAGGCCGGTCTGTCTCGCAGCTGGTGGCTGACTTCTTCTCCTTGATCGAAGCCCAAGACCCTGGAGTGGAGATCACGCCTCGTGTGCGCGCGTTGCGCGGTGTGCTCGCCGGTTCGGGGCTTGATGAGGACGACTACCGTCGTCATCTTGAGATCAAGCACCTGTGAGGGTGCTGTTCGATACCAATGTGGTGCTCGACCACCTGCTTGCCAGTGAGTCATATATATCCACGAGCGGCGCTCGATGCGGGCTTCTCGGACTACAAGGATGCAATAGCGGCAAAGCGAACTGACTCTCTCGCGGCAGTATCATGTCAATCTCTACTGCTGTTCAGGGAGGAACTTCCGAGCTTATGTGACTAATCTTGGTGCTCTCGCCGCACATGAGGGAAGGATGGCTCAGGCGCTGGCAAAATCTTTAGGAAGCCACTATCGATGAACATCGAACTGCTCGGCCCGCTTGTTTTGCTGGCACTGATCGATAGCACTAGTTTCGGTACCTTGCTCATCCCCCTGTGGTTGATGTCGGTACCCGGTCGTCTACGGCCAGGCAGGATTGTGCTGTTCCTTGGCACCGTTGCCGCGTTCTATCTGCTCTTGGGAATTGCGTTGCTACTCGGTGCCTCGCTGCTGCTCGACACGTTGCGGCAGACGGGAAACTCCCAACCGCTAAGGATCGCCCAGCTGGTCGCCGGTATTGGATTCACGGCTTTTGGTGTACTAAAAGAGCCTTGGACGAAAGCGGGTAAGCAGCGTCGCGTTGCCCGCCGCGCTGAAAAAGTGGCACGTTCCGGGCCGAGTCTGCTCATGCGGCTGCGGAGTCTGGCGAGCGATGCGTCGGCCCCCGTCGGCGCGGTCTTCTTATTGGCGGTTACGGCTGCCGCCATTGAGGCTGCTTCGATGATCCCCTATCTGGCTGCCATCGGTTTTTTGACCGCATCGGAGTTATCGCTGATTGGACGGAGTGTGGTGCTTTTCTGGTATTGTTTGTTGATGATCACGCCAGCATTATTGCTGCTGGTGGCGCGGCTTTCCTTGCACGGTCATGTCTCGCCTATCTTGACAAAGTTGGAGGCGATTTTGTCGCGTAATGCTAACGAGGCGATAGCCTGGGGGTTATCTTTAATCGGCTTATACATGGTTTTCGATAGCTTGAAGGCGCTTGCTTGGCATTGAAGCATTGTGCCGGCGCGGGCTTCAGTGTCCATCCACCTCGAGATTTGAGTACACTGATGTTGTTCGCGGCGGTAAGCGCTTAATCCAAGTGTTTTGGTTTTGCAAACCGCTCAGATTTATCACGCACTTTATTAATGGACCCGAAGACCGCAGCGCTCATCAATGCCATTCGGGAGCGCAGCAAAGAAGATCCTTTTATTGGTGCAAAACTAGGGGCCAAAGAGGTATTTCAGCGGCTGCTTGAGGGAATGAAGGACTCCAAGGGTGTTCACATTGAATCTCTCCTCACTGCTTTGGGTGCATTGGCTGGTTATGCATGCCAAGCCAATCTTCGAGAACAAGCTTTGGCAAACGGCATGCCAGATACAGCAGCGTTCCATATTATTGCTTCAGATGATGGCAAACAATATTTCTTCGGTGACCCTCTCAATAACGCACTTGCAGGGTCTCAATATTCCGTATGGGGCTTGGTAGGTGGGGCAGCACAGCAGGCGGGTGCCAAAGAATTTCCTGATCTAAATGAAGTCTTCCGGCACACTGCTTCCGTAATCGGTTGCGAGCAATTTGGTGTCCCTCGTGTACCCGAGAACCACAAGCCTGCTGACGTACCACTCAACTACCTCAAAGCTCTGTGGCCAGCACTCCTGCCAACCGTCAAGCTGTTTTGCCCGAACCCCGCTGATTGGCCAATTCTTTATAGCCTCGCTATCCAAGATGCCATATATGCAGGCAAGGATTCAATTGACCCTGGCATGGCATTTCGCATAGTAATTGAAAGTGCCATCCCCATGTCAAAGGTTGATCTTGTCAATTCCTGACATGTTGGACAGGGCTGAATAGCTCCAATTTAGCCAGCTCCACTAAGGGGTTGCCTGCACCGGGCATGATCAGCCCCGATGATAAATGGGTGGCACTCCCATGAACCGTCTCGCATCAGCCATTTTCCCATTAAATTTTATTCTCTTTGGCTTCATTCTCAATCCTCCAGGTTCATCCTGCGCTAGACGCACGCTCGTATTTGTCATGCCATTGAATGCAGCATCGTTCATTTATAATTTAATGCATTTTGCTAAATGCTCAAGGATTAGTTCGATCGCAGGCCAGATTCGACGCTAGCTGCCGATCCTCCTGGTTTCGCTGGTTACCCCAGAAAAAAAATCACCAGGTGTCAGCCGATGCACCGGCGACTTGCGTTGTGCCCAGTGGCGTCCGCGCCAGCTGAGGAGCCTTGGCACGCGAAATTAGGTGTTAGGGGGCTGACAAGGCACATGAACATTCATTGCTCGGTGTTTTGGCATACATCCACAAGTTGCCCCAGCTACCCATTTGCAGGCTCTTAACCCTGTCTTAGTCGAGACGTGACTTTTCTCTGTTGAATTGATATCAGTAGTTTGATTTTTTCAGGGGTGTCTCTCTCCTTTTCGCTCCTCAACCCTCCTGTTGCAGCGGTGAACGGCGTTCTCACCATGGCCGCCCAAGGTGCGAACGCCGAGATATCTGCATACAATCAGACATCTGGTTATCTGTATACCGTTGGTGGGGGCTCAGGCGCAATCGTTGTAAGTGATCTGCGCAAGCCGGCTGCAGCCAGTATTGTTGCTAAGGCCACCCCCACCGATAGCAGCCAGACCCTCCAGAGCGTGGCGGTGTACGGCAAGCTGTTGGCGGTTGCAGTCCAGGAAAGTGTCAAAACGAATAATGGCGTTGTTCAATTTTATGACCTAACAAATCCAGCTCTTCCGATACACATTAGCACCGTCATTGTCGGCGCCCTGCCCGACATGGTTAAGTTCAGTGCTGATGGGCGCAAGTTGCTGGTCACCAATGAGGGTGAGCCCAATACCGGCTACACGATCGATCCGATCGGTTCAATCTCGGTGATTGATACTTCGCCCTACCTGTTGGCAACACCTGTGGCTCCCGCCCAGGCAAATGTACAGACCATCGACTTCAGTGCCTGGAACAACCGCCGGGCCGAACTGAGCAACCGCGGCATTCGCATTACGGGTAAAGCCGGGGTCACCACCACCCTGGCTCAAGACATTGAGCCTGAAGCCATTGCTATTACTGCCGATGGCCGCACGGCCTTCATTTCGCTGCAAGAGAATAATGCCATAGCCGTGCTGGATATCAGCACGGCCACGCCTGCCATCACCACCATCTTCTCGGCTGGCATCCAGGATTGGGATCGCGGCCTGGCTAATGCTAAGAATTTCAGCTACATCCTGAGCTATGCAGCAGGCGCCGCCAACCTGCCGGCTGGTGTGCAGGCAGGCGGCCTCTCCGGCCTTTGGTTTGATGGTGTTGAAACGATCAATGGTCAGGCGCTTGATATCTATTATTCGATCACCGATCGTGGTCCGAATGGCACGCTAACTGCTGGCAAACGGCAGTTTCTAGACCCTGATTTTCAGCCCTCTATTTATAAGCTAGGCATTAACCGTGCCTCGGGCGCGGTGAGCGAGCTTGCCATCGTTGGTCTGAAGCGTCCGGATGGCACGGCGCTTACCGGCCTGCCCCAGCTGCAGGGTAAGGATGAGATTCCGGTGGATGCCGCCAACCAGAACCTTGCCTATGACCCTTTCGGCATCGATTCTGAAACCATCTCCGTCTTCACCGCCACCATCGGCGGCGTCAGCCGCAAGGTGTTTGCCGTAGGAGATGAATACCGGGGCCAAATTGGACTGTTTGATTTCAGCAGCGGCAATCTTATTCAGCGCTATATCCCTGCCGGCCAGAAAGCCCTACTGCAGGCTCAGCACGGCGGTGTGATCGGCGCCGAAACGATCGACAGCCTGCCGGCCATCTACGGCAACCGCTGGGCCAACCGCGGCATCGAAGGTATGGCCTTCAACAGCAAGGACGGCCTGCTCTATGCCTTCATGCAGAGCCCCCTGGATGTGGACAGCAATGGCGATGGGGTGGCCGCCGAGCGTAGTAAGTCGGAACTGACACGCATCCTGGCCATCGATCCCGCCACAGGTGCTCCGGTGAAGGAGCATCTGTACCTACTGAGCGGCCGCAGCGGCCAGGACAAGATCGGCGATGTCACCTACGACGCTGCCCGTGATGTGTTCCTGGTGATGGAGCGCGACAGCAGCCGGGCGCTCAATGGCTTCAAGAGTGTCTATGAGGTGGATCTGCGCGGTGCCACCAACACCCTGCCGCGCACCTTAGGTACAGGCCCGGCTAGCTGGGCCGACGCCATCGGCGTCTCCAGCCCTGAGCTGCTTGACAACAGCCTCACCCTGGTGAGCGGGCTCTACACCACCTCCAGTGCCGATCGACTCGCCGCCGCCGGCATCCAGCTGGCCAACAAGGTGGAGCTTTTCAACCTGCCCTCCGTGGGCGGCAGCCTCAGCTATGACAAACCCGAGGGCCTAACCCTGCGCGACGACGGCGCAGTCGTTATCAACTACGACAACGACTTCGGCACCGAGGGTGCCAGCGGCAACGCCTTTACGGTCGTGTCGTTCAGCAACCCGGCCCTCGATACAGAAGACAGCGGCGATGGCGGCGGCTACAAGCCCGCCACCAACCACGATGTCTATGGCTTGGTGATGCCCGATGGCCTGGCGACGTTCACTTACAACGGCGAAAACTTCATTTTGGCCGCCGGGGAAGGCGATGACCGCAATGATTTCCTCGATCCGGATGAAACCGCTCGGGTGTCCGCCCTGCTCACGGCAGCCGCCAGTGCCACCGCTGCCCAGAAGGCAGGTCTTGTGGCCACCAACGCCCAACGGCTTAACATTTTCACCAACACCGGTGATCTTGATCGCGATGGCATCATCGATCAGGCCTACACCCTGGGTTCGCGCTCTCTACGGATCTTCGATTCGAAGGGCAATGTGGTGTTTGATTCCGGCACCGCCCTCGAGGAACTGGCGGTAGCCAAGGGCTTCTATCCGGTTAACAGCCGAGAAGACGACAAAGGTATTGAACCCGAGATGGTTGAGGTCTTCACCACCAACGGCCGTACCTATGCCTTCGTTGCATTGGAGCGCACTACCACCAGCATGGCGGCGATTTTTGATGTTTCGAATCCGTATGCACCGGTGGCCGTTGATCCGATCATCTTCCCCGGTGCTCAGCGCGTTGAGGGGATCACCTTCCTCACCAGTGCCACCAATGCTGCCCGCAGCGTGATCGCCTCCAGCGAAGGGAATGATGTGGTGTCGGTGCTGGATTTCCCCATCCCCTATCGCCTGCAGCTTTTGCATCTCTCCGATGCTGAAGCCGGGCTGTTGGCCTCCCAGACGGCTCCCTACCTGGCGGGCCTCGTGGATGGCTTTGATAACACTTATGCCAACACGTTGATTCTCGCTGGCGGCGACAACTTCATCCCCAGCCCCTTCCTCAACGGCGGCACCGACATCAGTGTGCGAGATGAGCTCAACGCGGTGACCGGCTCCAGCATCAGCATGGCTGCCAGCACCAACCATCCGATCGCGGCGGTTGACATCGCTATCCATAACCTGATCGGTGTAGAGGCCTCCACGATTGGTAACCACGAGTTCGACTTGGGTTCACGGGTGTTCCGCGATTCCTTCACGCCAGCCTCAGGTTGGGTGGGTGCCCAGTTCCCCTATCTGTCAGCCAACCTCGATTTCAGCGCCGATACCGATCTGAGCTCACGTTTCACTAACACCACCACCACTGCGGGTTTAGAGGAGGCCAGTTCCCAGAAGGGTCGAATCGTGCCTTCGGCGGTTGTCACCAAGAACGGCGAGAAGATCGGTCTGGTGGCTGCCACCACCCAGGTGCTGGAGCAGATCAGCTCCACCGGTGGGGTGGAGGTGAAGGGCTTCATTGGCGATGGCTCAGAGCGCGACGACATGCTGCTGCTGGCTAGCCAGCTGCAACCGGTGATCGACGACCTGATCAGCCAGGGCGTGAACAAGGTGATCCTGATGGCCCACCTGCAGCAGATCGCCAATGAGAAGGCACTCGCGCCGCTGCTTCGGGGCGTGGACATCATCCTCGCCGGTGGCTCCAACACCCGCCTGGGCGACAGCAACGACCAAGCCGTGGCCTTCCCGGGCCATGCAGCCAACTTCGTTGACACCTACCCGCTGGTGACCCAAGGGGCCGATGGAGCACCCACCCTGATCGTCAATACCGATAACGAATACACCTACCTGGGCCGATTGGTGGTCGACTTCGATGCTCAGGGACGTATCATCCCGGGCAGCGTCGATCCCCT
>JBIIJV010000228.1:0-4400 GCA_044233545.1 Cyanobium sp. | reverse complement strand
ACTCACATACAACCAAAGCCGGCCGTCATGGGCATCAACCACCGCCTTGACCGGATTGCGGAAATAGCGCAACCCCTTGGGGTTGGGGTCGCTGTAGGGATAGGAGCGGCTGCTGGTGAAGCCATCGAGTAGCCAGTATTGATGTTGTTCGGCCCGGTAGCCCGCCTGGGGCGCTACGCGGGCCGTCACCAGGTAGGGCTCGCTCTCGAAATCCAGAAATGGGGCCAGGGCCTCCAGCCGTTGTTTCACCTGCCGGCGCAGCAGCAACAGCGAATTGGGTTGCAGGGAGCCCGTGAGCAGCACCCGCGCCTCCTGCAGATAGAGGGCGGCCGCTAGGCGGTGCCAACGGTTCGCTAAGGAGATGCCCTTGGTGCCGGAAAAATGGTTGTAAACGTTGAGTTCGCCATCGGGGTAGTCGAATTCCTGCACCTTCGTCGGGGCGATGGCGTAAGGGGACGGCCCAGAGGAGTAGTAGAGCTGGGGACGGCCCACCGGCAGCGCCGCTCGGGCTGCGGCATCGCTGATGCCCAGCTGCGGCAGGCCCTGAACCGTGCGACTGCGGCCGAGATCCTTGACGAAGAAAAGCGGCAGGCCATCGCTGCCGAAGGCGTTTACCGGCGAGACCGTGAATCCGTGGCCATGGGTGAACACCAGGTGGCGGTTCAGCCAGGTGCGGGAGCCTGCCGGCAAGGCGCCGCTATCCATTTCGCGGGCAGCGATCAGCACCTGGGTTGCCTCCCCCTGGCCCTGGCCGGCAGCGCGCAGGGGGTACCGATCGACTGCGGCGGAAGGAAAGGTGTAGTAGAGGCGCAACTGCTGCAGTTGGCGATTGGCGGCCAACAGCGGCGTGCTGTCCCAGAGGCGGATGTTGGCCAGGGTGCCCGGTGCCGCTGCCAGGTCGGCGGCGCTGAGGCTCTGGCGCGGTTGCAGGGTCACTGAACGTACGTTCTCTAGCCCGAAAGCCCTACGGGTGGCCCGGATGGTGCGTTTGAGATAAGGCGTCTCCACCGCCAGCTCCCGGGGCTGAACCCA
Source organism: Cyanobium sp. (assembly GCA_044233545.1). Classification (GTDB taxonomy): domain Bacteria; phylum Cyanobacteriota; class Cyanobacteriia; order PCC-6307; family Cyanobiaceae; genus Cyanobium. The sequence goes on along the minus strand of JBIIJV010000228.1, from coordinate 3,368 downwards.
AAACCGTTGCACCAGGGGCGCCACCAACCATTCGGCCACCGGCACCATCAAAAGGGTCGCCGCCAGCGGGATCAGGGCGCCCCGTCGCAGCCAGCCCTTGGGTAAGGGCACCAATAACCCCACCGCCGTCAGCAGCAGCAGCAGGGTCAGCAGCAACCGCAACGGCAGCCGGACGTAGAGGTCCACATGGCCGGCGCCGGCGGCAATGCCACTGCCTTGAACCATCAGGTCGAAGGGGGCCAGACCCGTGGCGCAGGCCGCCAGGATTGCCAGGAGGGCCAGCTGGGGCCGCAGCACCTTCTGCTGGTCACGGCTCAAGCCGACATAACGCAGATCACTCAAACTGGAGCCCTCCCCCAGGCTCAGCCAGAGTCCCCCAACCAGCCCAACGGCGACCTGGGCGATGGCCACGCTCAACAACAGATGCAGGGCCGGAAGCCGTAGCACCGTGAAGGCCAGATCCAGGCCCGTCAACGGGTCCCTTTCCCCGAACGGTTCGGCCAGCAGGGCCGGTAACCAGAGACTCCAGCCCCGGGCGATCGCCGTGGCGGAAGCAGCCAGGGCCGCGGCCAGCGCCAGCCGCAGGCTGTTCAGGGGCCAGATCAAAAGGGGGCCGACCAGGGCTAGGGCCAAACCTGCCACCAATAGGGGGGACCAGGTGGAGGTGCCCGCCAAACCCGCCAACCCGGTCATCACCTCATCTCGAAAGGGGGAGGTGATCAAGCCTTTGGCTTGGATGAGCAGGTAGGACAGGCCAAGGGCCAGGGCCAACAGCAGACCCGTGAGGCAGGCCACAAGGCTGGGGCTTTCCAATCGCAGGATGGGATCCTTGGCAAGCTGTTTCTGGGCGAAGGCCTGGCGTAGGCGCCAGCAGCGTTGCAGTTGCTGCAGTTGCAGCCACAGCCCCAGACCAAAGACAAGACCGAACGCCAGCAGCTGCAGCAGCCAGCGCCGCAGTACCACAGCTTGGAGCCCGAACTGGGCAAACCATTGCCATTCAATCGCCAGTCGTGCCAGACCGAACAGCAGCAGCAGGGCCAGCGCCGCTCCAGCCAGCAGGGCAACGGGGATCAAGCGTGGCGACCAGGGCCGTTCGGAAAGCACGCGGGCAAAAAGCAACGCTCCAGGCCAGCGAGGCTAGGAAGGGACCCCGAAGATGGCCCGGATAAAGGCCAATTCAATTACCCGACCTGGAAGATCGGCTTTTAACGGGGCAGCTCGCCAGCGCTGTTAACCTAATTGCCTCGTCTGGCCGTGCGCCGTGACCGCCACCCTCTCTCGCTCTACCTTCACCGGTCTGCGCTGCAAGGAATGCGGCCACGCCTATGCCGCCGAAGCGCGCCACGTCTGCGAAGACGTTTGCTTTGGTCCCCTGGAGGTCGTTTACGACTACGACGCGATCCGTAGCCGCGTCAGCCGGGCCACCATCGAAGCCGGGCCCGTTTCGATTTGGCGTTATCGCGATTTTCTGCCGATCGAGGGAGATCCGATTGATGTTGGCACCGGCTTTACCCCCCTGCTGAGGGCCAACCGTCTGGCCCAGCGCCTGGGCCTTAAACAGCTTTATATCAAGAATGACGGCGTCAACATGCCCACCCTGTCCTTCAAGGACCGGGTCGTATCGGTGGCCCTGACCCGGGCCCGGGAACTGGGATTTTCCACCGTTAGTTGTGCCAGCACTGGCAACCTGGCCAATTCAACTGCGGCGATTGCAGCCTATGCCGGTCTTGAATGTTGTGTTTTCATTCCCTCCGACCTTGAACTGGGCAAGGTTCTTGGCACGCTCGTCTACAACCCAACCTTGATGGCCGTCAAGGGCAACTACGACCAAGTCAACCGGCTCTGCTCCGAAGTGGCGAACACCTATGGCTGGGGTTTCGTCAACATCAACCTGCGTCCTTATTACTCCGAGGGTTCCAAGACCCTTGGTTATGAAGTGATTGAGCAGCTCGGTTGGCAACTGCCTGACCACATCGTCGCACCCCTGGCCTCCGGATCCCTGTTCACTAAAATCCGCAAAGGTTTTGACGAATTCATCAAGGTGGGCCTGGTGGAAGAGAAGCCCGTGCGGTTCAGTGGCGCCCAGGCTGAAGGCTGTTCGCCGATTGCCCAGGCCTTTGCCGAAGGCAGGGACTTCATCAAGCCCGTCAAGCCCAACACCATTGCCAAGTCGATTGCCATTGGCAACCCTGCCGATGGTCCCTACGCCATTGATATTGCCCGCCGCACTGGTGGCAGCATCGCGGCGGTCACCGATGGCGAAATCATCGACGGCATCAAATTGCTGGCTGAAACCGAGGGGGTGTTTACTGAGACCGCCGGCGGAACCACCATCGCCGTGCTCAAGAAACTGGTGGAGCAGGGCAAGATTGATCCCGAAGAGACCACCGTCGCCTACATCACCGGCAACGGCCTCAAAACCACAGAAGCAATTGCCGCTTCGATTGGCGAACCCTTCTTGATTGAGGCCCAGCTCGACAGCTTCAACGCCGCTTGGAAACGGTCCCAGTCCCTGCACCGGGCCACTCCTTAAAGCCTCGCCTCGTCAGCACTGTTACCACTTCTTCACCCGCCCCGATACCCCCTATGGCTGTCCAGGTTCTGATCCCCACGCCCCTGCAAAAGTTCACCAACGATGAAGCCAGTGTCAGCGTTGATGCCAGCAGCGTAGATGCTTTGCTGCAGGCCCTCGATGCCCGCTTTCCCGGTATCCATGGCCGTCTCTGTGATCAAGACGGCAAACTGCGGCGTTTTCTCAACGTATATGTCAACAGCGAAGACATCCGCTTCCTCGACAACCAGACCACGGCCTTAGCCGATGGCGATGAGGTCAGCATCGTGCCAGCTGTCGCTGGCGGCTGAAGGTGATGGTGATGGCGATGGTGATGGCGATGGTGATTTTGCCGCTTGCATGAGCGCTGGCATCAGCAAATACAAACTTCAGCGTCAGCAATACTGATACTTGGAATCGTCGCCGATCCTGCTCGATTCCATAGGGTTCGCTCCATGCTTGGGAGGTAATGATGAGCCAGAGTCCAATGCCATCACTGAGTCAGCACGAATGGCAGGCCGGCATCCAGATCTTCGATTACCGCCAAGCGGCCAATCCGATCCGCGCCGGCCTGACCGAACCGATCCCCTACCGGCAGTGGAACCCCGAGCTGCATGCAAAAGGACCCACGGCCATCCTGCCCCTTGATCTCAGTGCCGAACTGGGCTGCCCAGGACCGGCCACCAGTCCGGCTCTGGCGGCCCATTTTTTGCGGCTGCTGGCAGGTGATGAACTGAGGGCCGCCGCCAGCGCCACCAGCTCCTTGTTTTATGTGCTGCGGGGCTCGGGCCAGCTCCAGCGTCCTGCCGCTCCGGAT
>JBIIJV010000039.1:0-17112 GCA_044233545.1 Cyanobium sp. | reverse complement strand
AGAATGCCGAGGCCAAAGATACCTATTGTAGAAATACCACCGCCTGTGAAGATGTCAAGAAAACCTATAAGTTGGCCACCTCGTGCCAAAAATTGCTGAAAAGCCACCCGATCAATCCCGGGCACTGGAATGTAGACACCCAATCTCACAAGAAGCAAAAGACCAAGGGTAAGCAGAACTCTGTCCCGCAGACCTTTGGCCTGAATCAATTGGGTAAAAATTTCAGTTGCGCCTGGATTGCGACCCCGACTGAGAACCATGGTGGTGAGGGGATGGGAGAGCTAATCTAAAAAATAAACGAGAGGCGTTTCTGGCTAAATTTAGCCTAAGGTTACTTCACAAGAGCCGCCAGCAGCCTCAATCTTGGCCCTAGCGCCAGCAGTGAAGGCTGAGGCTTGAACATTGAGCTTAACCGCTAGATCTCCACTGCCAAGTACCTTAAGAGGATACTTTGGACTGGTGACTAAACCATCTTTGACAAGAGAATCCATAGTTACTGTGGATCCAGCAGGCAGATCAGCCAGGCTACCGACGTTAATGACGGTATAATAAATTGGATTGACAAGCTCGAAATGCTTGAGTTTTGGGATTCGACGATAGAGGGGCATTTGGCCACCCTCAAAACCGGGACGAACAGGACGGCCAGAACGGGACTTCTGACCTCTCATACCAAACCCACAACTGGCACCCTGGCCAGCAGCGATGCCCCGACCCTTGCGCAGTTTGCGGCGGCGGGAACCTGGTTGGGGCTTGAGAGTGTTTAGGGAAAAAGAGGATGTCATCGGGGGGCTCCGGCAGGGGGCTCAGGAGTAGATCTGTTCTAAAGAGATGCCACGTTCTTTGGCAGTCTCTTTATGGGTACGCAGGGCCCCGAGGGCTTCCATGGCAGCTCGGGCATTGTTCAGGGGCGTCTTGGATCCAAGTCGCTTGGCCAGAACGTTCTTGATGCCCGCCAGTTCAAGAACCGTGCGGATCGAACCGCCGGCAATCACACCAGTACCCGGCGCAGCCGGACGAATCAGAACGCTCGCTGCGCCATCACGCCCGCGGCTTTCGGTAGGCACGGAGCTGGTACGCGTCAGGGGCACCTTAACCAAGTGCTTCTTGCCATCAGCGACACCCTTGCGGACGGCACCGATCACGTCGCCGGCTTTGCCGACCCCAACACCGACCTGACCACGTTCATTACCAACGACAACGATGGCCCGGAAGCTCATCTTTTTGCCACCCTTAACGGTTTTGGAGACGCGTCTGATCTGAACGACTCGCTCTTGCCATTCGGAATCGCGCTCTTGGCCTCCGCGGCGGTCACCACCGCGGCGTTGGCCACGACGATCGCCGCCGCCGCCTTTGCCCTCACCCCGTCCCTGGCCCCGGCGTTCCTGGCCTTCGGCACTAGGCACATCTGCGGCGGTAGGGATGTCGCCGGTCTGAATTTGTTCGTTGGTTTCGGTCATGGTGAGCGGAGGAATCAGAACTGAAGGCCCGCTTCCCGGGCGGCATCGGCGAGGGCCTTGACCCTGCCGTGGTAGATGTTGCCGCCGCGATCGAAGACCACCTGCTGAATACCCTTGGCGAGGGCACGCTTGGCAACAAGCTGGCCCACAGCCACGGAGGCTTCACAAGTAGCACCGACGGCGAGGGTCGTGCGCAGATCCTTGTCGAGGCTCGATGCCGAACAAAGAGTGCTCTGGGCATCGTCGTCGATGACCTGGGCGTAGATGTGGTTGTTGGAGCGGAAAACGGCAAGCCGGGGGCGCTCGGAGGTGCCGGAGAGATGGCGACGCAGACGGCGATGGCGCTTCTGAGTCTGCAGTTTTCGGGAGAGGGTGGACATGGGGATTCAGGGTATGAATGCTGGAGCCGAGCTCATTTCTTGCCGGTCTTACCCGCCTTGCGAAGGATTCGCTCACCTTCGTATTTGATGCCCTTGCCCTTGTAGGGCTCCGGCGGACGAATGGCGCGAACCTTGGCCGCCTCGTTGCCGACGAGTTCCTTGTCCGCCCCGGAGACCAGAACAGTGGTGTTGTTCTCGACAGCAAAGGTGATGCCCTCAGGGGGCACCATCTCCACGGGGTGGCTGTAGCCAGCACTCACCACCAACTTTCGACCCTGAACCTGGGCGCGATAACCCACGCCAACAATTTCAAGTTTGCGGATGTAACCCTGGCTCACACCCTCGACCATGTTGGCGACAAGGGTACGACTGAGGCCGTGCCGTTCGCGGGAACGACGGCTGGTATTCAAAGGATTAACCTTAACAGTGGAACCCTCCTGAACAACGATCACTCCATCTGGGAGGGTGCGTCGTAGTTCGCCCTTGGGGCCCTTGACAGTGACGGCAAGACCGTCAATACCAACGGATACCTTGTCGGGGATTGGGATGGGGGCTTTGCCGATACGAGACATGGAACTGTTCTCCCTAGATCAAAAGACGTAGCAAAGCACTTCGCCGCCGACACCCTGCTTACGGGCATCACGGTCACTCATCACCCCCCTCGATGTGGAGATGATTGCAACCCCAAGGCCGCCAAGGACCTTGGGCAGCTGGCGAGTACTTTTGTAAATGCGCAGACCAGGCTTGCTCACCCGCTGCATGCGGCGGATGGTGGGCTGGCGATGTTTACCGCTGTACTTGAGTTCAAGTACTAGTTCTTTGCGGACACCCTCCCCTTCTTCGGAAATGTTGGCAATAAAGCCTTCCTGCTGAAGCACCTGGGCGATGCTGCGGCAGAGTCTGGAAGAAGGAACGCGGGTGTTCTCGTGGCGTTTCTCACTCGCATTGCGGATGCGGGTGAGCATGTCAGAAATCGGGTCGTGGTTTGCCATGGTCGTGTCCGGAATAGGGCTCAGTTGCTGCGGAACGGCATCCCCATTTCGCGGAGGAGGGCCCGGCCCTCATCGTCGTTACGGGCGCTGGTCACGATCGTTACGTCCATGCCCCGGATGGCGTCGATCTGGTCAAAGGAAATCTCTGGAAAGATGATCTGTTCGCGGATGCCCAAGGTGTAATTACCTCGGCCATCGAAACTCTTAGGACTTACACCCCGAAAGTCACGAATACGGGGTAAAGCGAGGTGAATCAGACGCTCCAGGAAGGCATACATCCTTTCTCCCCGTAGGGTAACGGTGACGCCAATGGGCATGCCCTGGCGAATCTTGAAACCGGCGATGGCCTTTTTGGCACGGGTCACCACAACCTTCTGGCCTGTAATTGTGGCCAGTTCAGTAATGGAGGCTTCCAAAGACTTGGCATTCTGGGCCGCCTCACCAAGACCCCGATTGACGGTGACCTTGAGCACCTTGGGGACCTCGTGAACATTGGAGAGATCGAGATCCTTAAGCAACTTGGGCTGGATCGTCTCCCGGTAGCGCTGTTTCAGTGACATAGGAGGAAGGGATTGCGCTTCTGGACTTGGTCAGAAGGCGGACAGGCAAAGGAAGGGCAGGAGGGTTGGTTTGGGGAAGAAAACCGGCTGGGGTAGTGGGCCCGATTTCAATCCAAAAGTTCGCCTGTCTTCTTAAGACGGCGTTTTTTAGTGCCGTCCTTTTCCACAACGATTTCTACGCGGCTAGCCACGTTCTTCGTAGTGGAATAAAGCATAACGTTGGAGGCATGAAGAGACGCTTCCTCGGTGAGGATACGACCAGACTCACCTTCCTGAGTGGGCTTAACGTGACGTGTGCGAAGGTTGACGCCTTGCACAATCAAGCGATTTTCGTAGGGCAGGGTACGCAAAACCTCACCAGTTTTTCCCTTGTCCTTACCGGTGATGACCTGGACGGTGTCCCCCTTTTTGATACGCATTTTTATGCGCACAGTCACTTTGGCCCTAGGAGTGGTAGCAGCCATCTCAGATCACCTCCGGAGCAAGCGACACAATCTTTGTGAAGTTGCGCTCACGCAATTCACGGGCTACAGGACCGAAAACTCGAGTGCCCTTGGGATTGTTATCGTTAGCTAGAATGACCGCCGCGTTGTCGTCAAAACGAATTGAGTTACCGGTGTCACGACGCAGGGTGGCTCGGGTACGGACAACCACCGCCTTGACGACATCAGACTTCTTCACACCCATGTTGGGCATGGCATCTTTGACTGCGGCGACGATAACGTCACCAACGTGGGCGTAACGACGGTTAGTACCCAGCACGCGAATGCACTGAATCCGTTTGGCGCCGCTGTTATCAGCAACGTTGAGAAAGGTTTCCTGTTGAATCATCGGGAGGTCCTCCTCAAGAAGCGGTGGTGGAGATAACCTCAGCCACCTTCCAGCGCTTAGTGCGACTGAGGGGCCTGGTTTCAGTGATGCGGACCCGATCGCCGACGCGGCAATTGTTGTCTTCGTCGTGGGCCTTGTAGCGGGTGGTGCGGCTGACCGTTTTCAGATAGATGGGGTGGGGGAAGCGGTTTTCCACCGCTACAACCACCGTTTTGTCCATCTTGTCGCTTACGACGGTGCCGACCCTTTCCTTAAGTGCCATGGGAATGGAGGGGTTCAAGAGGCGGTGGAGCGCTGACGCTCCTGCTGCACCGTGAGCAGGTGAGCCAGCTTGATGCGGGCCTCCTTAAAGCGGTGCGGATGTTCCAGGCGGCGGGTGGCCCGCTGGAAGCGAAGATCGAAGAGTTGACGACGGACGCCATCAATGCCTTCGTTGATCTGGGTGTCGGTGAGGTTGCGAACCTCGGCAATCGTGGGGCGGGCCATGGTCAGGACTCCAGGGCGAGGGCAGGGGATTCGGACAGATCAGCTGCGGTAGTTACCCCAACGTCGTCACTTTCCTCGGCTACCAGTTCGACCGGCTGGTCGGCAAGAGCGAGGAACTTAGTCTTGATGGGCAGCTTGTACTGCGCTAGGCGCATGGCCTCCTTGGCAATAGCTTCGGTGATTTCAGGACCACCCATCTCAAAGAGAATCCGACCGGGTTTGATCACCGCTACCCAGAATTCCGGGTTGCCCTTACCGGAACCCATACGGGTTTCGGCGGCGCGCATGGTGACCGGCTTGTCGGGAAAGATCCGAATCCAGATCTTGCCGCCCCGTTTGACATAACGGGTCATGGCTCGCCGGCTGGCTTCAATTTGGCGGGAAGTGATCCAGCCACATTCCTGGGCCTGGAGAGCAAATTCGCCAAAGGCGATGGTGTTACCGCGGGTCGCGATACCGCGCATGCGGCCTCGCTGTTGTTTGCGGAATTTGACGCGACGTGGACTCAGCATGGTTCAGCTTCCCTCACTCCTCATTGGAGCGGTCTTCAAATTGTTGGGGCCGGCGACTAGCGCGGCGCTTGGGGGCTCCGCCGGTGGGCAGCTGTTCTTGCTGACCGGGAAGGACCTCTCCTTTGAACACCCACACCTTGATGCCAAGAACGCCATAGGTGGTGGTGGCCACCTTGGTGGCGTAATCGATATCAGCCCGAAGGGTGTGCAAGGGCACTCGACCTTCGCGAGTCCATTCGGTCCGGGCGATTTCGGCGCCATTGAGACGGCCGCCCACCTGGATTTTTAGACCCAAGACCCCCGCACGCTGGGCACGCTGCACAGCCATGCGCATGACACGGCGGAAGGCAACACGCTTTTCCAGCTGCTGGGCGATGTACTCGGCAAGCAAGTAGGCATCGGCGTCAACCCGTTCAACCTCAACCACATTGATGCGCACCTGGCGGGACGCATCTTTGAGGGTGGCCTGAATGCCAGTGCGCAGTTCTTCGATGCCACTGCCTTGGCGTCCAACTAGCACACCAGGTCGTGCAGTCTTGAGTTCAACCTCAAGTTGGTCGGCCTTGCGGGCGATCAGCACGTCGCTGATGCCAGCAGCGGCATATTTTTTGTGGATGAACTTGCGAATCCGGTCATCCTCCTGAAGGAGGGTGGGATAGGTGCTACTTGGGGCGTACCAGCGGGAGCGGTGTTCCTGGGTGATCCCCAGGCGCAGGCCGGTTGGATGGATTTTGTGTCCCATCGGTCGGTGTCCTCGGGGGTCAGGCGGAAGGAGGCGCCACAGCAATGCTGATGTGGCAGGTCTGTTTCTTGATGGCGTAGGCGCGTCCCTGGGCGCGTGGGCGGAAGCGCTTCAGGGAAGGCCCCATGTCGGCAATGGCCTGGCTGATAATCAAAGTAGAAGGGTCAAGACCGAGGTTGTGCTCAGCATTGGCTACCGCAGACCGCAGAACCTTGGTGATTGGTCCTGTGGAGCGATAAGGCATGAACTCGAGCATGATCAAGGCATCGCGATAGGTGCGTCCTCTGATCTGGTCGAGCACGCGCCGGACCTTGGATACGGAACCGCGTATGTAGCGGCCGTGGGCTTGGGCAGTTGTGGTGTTGGCCATTGGATCAACGTCCTCCCTTCTTGTCCTTGGTGTGACCGCGGAAGGTGCGGGTCGGGGCGAATTCGCCCAGTTTGTGGCCCACCATCTGTTCGGTCACATAGACCGGAACGTGGGCCTTGCCGTTGTGAACGGCAATTGTGTGACCGATCATCATCGGCAGGATTGTGGAGGCCCGTGACCAGGTTTTGATCACGGATTTGTCGTCGTCGCTGTTCTGCTTCTCGACCTTGCGAAGCAGACTGTCGGCGACAAATGGTCCTTTTTTAAGTGAGCGTCCCATGGTGGATCAGGCGTACAACGAAGCGAAGTAATTCATCAAGCGTCCCGTCCACCACGGCTCCGCTTGGAGGTGCGGCGCCGTTTGCGGAGTACAAAGCGGTTACTCGGTTTGTTCCGCTTACGGGTCTTGAGACCAAGGGCAGGTTTGCCCCAAGGGGTCACAGGACCAGAACGTCCGATGGGAGCACGACCTTCGCCACCGCCATGGGGGTGGTCGCAAGGGTTCATGACACTGCCTCGCACTTCGGGGCGACGGCCGAGCCAGCGCTTGCGGCCTGCCTTGCCGAGGCTGGTGTTGCGCTGTTCGGCGTTGCCGACCTCACCCAGGGTGGCGTAACACTCCCGACGAATCAGACGGACTTCAGTCGAAGGCAGCTTGAGAGCCACGTAGTCCCCTTCCTTGGCCACGACCTGGGCACTGGCCCCTGCCGTGCGGACCATTTGGCCACCACGACCTGCGTAAAGCTCAACGTTGTGGACGCTGGAGCCAAGCGGAATGGCGGAGAGGGGGAGAGCGTTGCCAACCTCAATCGGGCTTTCGGGACCGGAGATGACGGTCTGGCCGACAGCAATGCGAGCGGGCGCCAGGATGTAGCGCTTTTCGCCATCGCTGTAATAGAGCAGGGCCAGGCGAGCGTTGCGATGGGGGTCGTAATGAATGGCGGCGACACGGGCCTGAACGCCATGCTTGTCGCGCCGGAAATCGACCAGTCGATAGAGACGTTTGTGTCCACCACCACGATGGCGGCAGGTGATGACGCCGCGATTGTTCCGACCTTTGCGGCGATGCTTGGAAACAACGAGGCCACGCTCGCGACCGCGACCTGTGATCTCACTGAAATCAGTGACCACCAAGGTACGGGTGCCTGGACTGGTGGGTCTGTAGTTACGGATTGCCATGACGATTCAGACCCTCAGGACTCAGGAAACAACTGGATGGAGCTGCCATCGGCCAGACGCACTACAGCCTTCTTGACTTGTGCACGTTTGCCGGCGAAGCGACCCACACGCCGAGAACGACGGGGAGGATTCATGGTGCTGACCCCAATGACCTTGACGTCAAAGAGAGTCTCCACCGCAGCTTTGATGTCGGGCTTAGCCGCCCGATGATCCACCTCAAAGGTGTATTGGTTGAGGTCGAGGGCCCTGGTGGCCTTCTCTGTGATCAGAGGGCGACGGATCACATCCGCCAACCGACCGGTGAAACGTTCAGCCATCTCCGTAAACCTCCTGGATCTTGGCGAGTGCTTCTTCGTTCAACACCAGCTTGGAGGCGTTGAGCAGATCGAAGACATTGAGCTGGTCGGCTGCGATCAACTTGACCTTCTCAAGGTTGCGCACCGAAAGGCGCACTTCCTCAGAGGCTCCATCTATCACCAACAGGACCTTGGCATCAGCGGCGATGCCGAATCGCTGCAGGGCCGCTGTGATTTCACGGGTCTTGGGGGATTCCAGCCCCTGGGCAAAACCCTTGACCACCGTGATGTCCGCAACGCGGCTCATCAGGGCGGTGCGCAGGGCCAGGCGACGCTCCTTGCGATTCATCGCCAGGGTGTAGGAGCGGGGTTTGGGACCGAAAACGATGCCACCACCTGGACGAAGTGGGGTGCGAATGGACCCCTGCCGGGCCCGGCCGGTGCCCTTTTGCTTGTAGGGCTTGCGTCCACCACCTGCCACCTCGGCACGGGTGAGAGTGCTTGCAGTGCCCTGGCGGGCATTAGCAAGCTGGCGCACGACGGCGCGATGCAGGAGGTCAGCGGCGGAAGTCTCCCGAGCGACCTTGAGGTCAAGGGAGGCCTGGCCACTTTCCTTGCCCTGCCAATCACGAACTAAACAGTTAGCCATGGTGATTCTCCTCAGGACGCCGCGTTGAAGCCCACCCGCTTGGCCGGGCGGATGTTGAGCAGGGCGCCCGGCTTGCCGGGAACGGAGCCCTTGACCACGAGCAAATTGTGCTCGGTATCCACCTTGAGGATGGTGAGTCCGCGGGTGGTGATCTGCTTGCCGCCGTAGCGACCGGCCATGCGTTTGCCGGGATAGACACGGCCAGGCGTGGTGCCGGCGCCGGTGGAACCTGGTTCGCGGTGGTTCTTTGAACCGTGGCTCATCGGACCACGGCTGAAACCATGGCGCTTCTGATATCCGGAAAAGCCTCGACCAATCGTGTCACCACTGACGTCAATTTTCTGGCCAGGCTCGAATGCGGACACGGTGATTGCGCCACCCAACTCAAGACCTTCAACACTGGCCACTCGATACTCCCGCAAATGGCGCAGCGGGTCGTTTCCAGAGCGAGCCAAGTGTCCCTTGGCAGGCTTGTTGACAAGCTTGTCGCGGATTTCGCCAAAACCGACCTGAACGGCCGAGTAACCGTCGGTGGCGTCTTGCTTGATCTGGGTGATGCGGCAGGGACCAGCCTCGATCACGGTGACCGGGATAGATCTGCCTTCGTCGTCGAAGAACTGGGACATACCCAGCTTCTTCCCGAGAATGCCGATGGACATGGGGACAGGGAACTAAGCCAGCTGAAAAGCCAAGCCAATCCGATATCGGAATAGCCCACAGACAACCAAAGTTGCCGCAGGATGGCAGGGGTCTGATTTCGTGAATCGCAGAACAGTCACCGATGGAATCCGGGACTGGGAGCTAGCGAGCGAAGTCAGGGGCTGGGACTTGCGGGAGGCGGGCTTGGGAGTACCCCAAGTCTTCCCTTTGCAGTTTCCCGACGGTTGGGTGTCGAAACACTTACCCGTACTGGCCTGTAGGACCGCCACCACGGACGATCCTTGTGTCGCGACTGGAGGCCCGGCTAGCGGACGGGCACAGAACAACGGCACAAGAATCAAAGATAGCAGATGACAAGTCCCCTTCCCTATGACTGCTTCAGGCGGCCAGGTTGCGAAAGCGTGTGAACTGAGGCTCAAACAGCAATTTGACCGTCCCCACCGGCCCATTGCGGTGCTTGGTCACGATCACTTCAGTGATGCCGCGGTCGGCTGTGTCTGGGTTGTAATACTCATCGCGGTAGATCATCAGCACCAGATCGGCATCTTGTTCAATCGAGCCCGATTCCCGTAGATCACTGAGCATGGGCCGTTTGTTGGTGCGAGCCTCGACGCCACGGCTGAGCTGGGACAGGGCCATCACGGGCACATTGAGCTCGCGGGCCATGCCCTTGAGGCCCCGGGTGATGCGCGAGAGCTCCTGCACCCGGTTATCGGGGGTCGAACCCTCCATCAGCTGTAGGTAATCGATCATCACCAGTCCCAATTCCTTGCCCGTTTCAGCCATCAGGCGCCGACAAAGGGACCGCATCTCCAACACACCGGCATTGGGTTTGTCATCAAGGAACAACGGCAGCTGACTGAGGCTGCTGATGGCGTTGCCCAGCAGGGGCCATTCCTCGGGTTGGAGACGGCCAGTGCGGAGTCGGCCGCTTTCGATGCCCACCTCCATCGACAGCAGGCGATAGGTGAGTTGCTCCTTACTCATTTCCAGGCTGAACACAGCCACCGGCAGCTGGTGCAACTGGGCTACGTTTTTAGCGATATTCAGCACGATCGAGGTTTTACCCATGGCGGGCCGACCCGCCACGATGATCAAATCGCTGCGCTGCAGGCCCTGGGTGATGGCATCGAGGTCGTAGAAGTTCACCGGGATGCCGGCGACGGCGGTGCCGAGGGAGCGGCTCTCAATCTCATTGAAAGTGCTTGTGAGAATCTCGGCGGTGGGAATAAGGCCCACACTGGGCTTTTCCTGGCTAATGGCAAAAATCTTCTGCTCGGCCTCGTCGAGCACCTGCTCCATGGGCTTGCTCTGATCGAAGCCGAGGCGGATGACTTCGTTGCCGGAGCGAATCAGCTGGCGCCTGAGGTATTTATCCATCACCAAGCGGGCCACCTGGTCAATGGAGGCGGTGCTGAGGGTGCGCTCCACCAGTTCCACCAAGCGGGCGCTGCCTCCCACCTTTTCCAGGTGTCCGGTGTCGGCGAGCCAAGCCGCCATGGCAGTGAGATCCGTGGGCTTGCCCTGGCTATGCAGCATCAAAGCGGTGCGGTAGATCTCCCGGTGGGCTCCCAGGTAAAAAGCCTCAGGTTGCAGAACATCTGCCACCCGGCCAATGGCATCCGGGTCCAGCAGGATGCCCCCAAGTACCGCCTCTTCGGCCTCCAGGTTCTGGGGGGGAAGGCCATCGGGAGTGGCTTCAAAACCACCACCCTCGCCCCGAAATTCTCCGCCCCGCTTCGATCGGGGGGCGGGAACCTCGGGGGCGCCAGAGTCACTCAAGGGAACGGTAACCATGGCCAATCTCGCGGACGACGACGGAGGGTGAAGCCGAAGGGTTGGATCCTCGCGTACGGATCGGCGAACCTACCGACAAGGACGCTACCCACCGGCATGGACGCTACAGGTAGCGTTTTGGTTTGGTTGGTGGCTCTCAGAAAGAACCCTAGCCATCGCCCAGTCGCAAGCCATGACCCAAGACGAGCCTGCCATTAATAGTTAAATCATGCCCTGACCAAATGCTTTGCTCAGGGCATGATTAGAGCAGCAATCTACAAACCAAACTCAACAAAATTATGCACTTGAAAGGTTCACAATCTAGGCTAGATTTGTATTATAACTTACAAGAATTTTGATTGGCTTTTTCCTTGGGCCCAAACATTTAGAAACTGACCACTTCGAGGTTGAGCTCTGCGGTTACTTCAGGATGCAACTTAACTACTACTTTGTAACTGCCTGTGCGGTGAATGTCGGGCACTGAGATATCGCGCCGCTCAACGGCCTTCTCGGTGGCCGCTTCAATGGCATCGGCCACATCGCCATTGGTCACGGTGCCGAACAGGACGTCATCGCCACCGGTCTGCTTCTTGACGACGAAACGGCCAATGGTGGTCAGGGCGGTCCTGAAGGCTTCCGCCTCTGCCTTGAGTGCGGCTTGGCGCTCGGCTTCCTTGGCCCGGCGGTGCTCTACCTGGCGCAGGACGGCGGCCGTCACAGGGACAGCCTTGCCGGTGGGCACCAGGAAATTACGGGCATAACCGGGGGCCACTTCAACAAGATCCCCATTCCTACCAAGGCTCAGTACGTCTTCACTGAGAACAACCTGCACGCGCTTGGCCATGACGACGAAACCGGAAACCTGAACTGGGCGATCGTTAACCCTACGCCACAGAGCGACCCCTTTGGCGCTTGCTCCGCCCAACGGACCTGGGCAAACGCACATGACTGGCCAGGCCCAGGATTTGCAAAAGCCTGATGTGCTCCCAAGTCAGGTCGATCTGCCCTTTTTCGACGCCATGGCGGGCCGAGTGGGGAAAGGCGTGGTGGTTGTTATGCCAACCCTCACCGAAGGTGAGCGCAGCTACCCAAGGATTGTTTTTGGAGTGGTCCCCGCTGTCGTGGCTCACTTGGCCCCAGCGATGGGTGGCCGAATTCACCAGCCAGGTGCACTGGTAAACAATCGCCAAGCGCAGGGGGATGCCCCAAAGCACCAAGGACCAGCCACCCACTCCCGTGGCGTTGCCGACCCAATAGAGGAGAATCCCCAGAATCAGCTGCAGTGAAAGGAACCAACGGTTCAACCAGCGGTAATAGGGATCGACCGCGAGATCGCCCGTCAGACGGGGCACGGCAGCGAGGGCAGGAACACCGACGAGCATCCAGCCCATGTGGGACCACCAAAAGCCCAGGTTGCTGTCGTGGTGGTCGACATCAGTGTCGGAAAACTTGTGGTGGTGCCGGTGCAAACCGACCCAGTCAATCGGGCCGTGCTGGCAGCTCAGGGCTCCGCAGGTGGCCAGGACACGCTCCAACCAATGGGGCACCCGGAAGGAGCGATGGCTGAGAAGACGGTGATAGCCCAGGGTGACCCCCAGGCAAGCGGTGATCCAGTAGAGGATCAACAGGGTGACCAGGGCCTGCCAGCTCCAGAACCGTGGCAGAAAGGCCACCAGGGCCAGGCCATGGACCGCCGCCATGTAAAGGATGACTCCCCAGCGTGCCCCGGGTGCCTCAGCGGGCCCGGTGTGCAAAGCCCTTGCGCGGTCAGGATCCAAACTGATGATGGCCGCTCGCCGGGTATGGAGCGCCTGGAGCCTGGTGGCAGCTCGGGGGGAACTGGTGGCGAGCATGAAGGCAGAAACGAAATTCAAGCTAGAATGATAGCAGTACGGATTCATATCAGATGAGATACCGAGCTGATATCGCATCAGGCCGCATCGCCTTTTCGCATCTGATTCGCATGTGGCATGCCCGCAACGGCTGGTCCCACAGAGTGTTGCCCTCCCTAGCCGAGCACTTCGATCTGGGGCGTGTCCACACCTCCCAACTCTCGATGCTGCGTAACGGCAAACTGGCATCCCCTGGGCCCGAGGTGTTTTTGGCCCTGGGGGGCATCAACCGTTGGCTGTCCGAACAAGCGCCTGCAGGCCAGTTCGACCCGTCCCTCCTCCAGGTGACGCTGGCCGGCCATCCCGAACTGATCGACGCCCTGTCGACGGGCGCCGATGCGGTGCTGGACCCCCAAGGTGGGGTGCTCGGGGCGGGCGACCTGTTGGAGGTGTTTGTGGGCCTACGGCCAGCACCCCCAGCCTTCAACCTCTCCGTCAAGGAGGAGGAGGCCGCCACGCTTTCGGCGGCTTTGGCCGACTTATTGACGGCGGGGCGCCCCTGGCGCCAGTGCCGAGACGAGCTGCTGGCGGCCTATCCGGTAGGCAGGCGCGGTCGGCGGGAACGCTTTGCTGCAGTCATGGCCGGCCAGCAGGAGTACGGCGCCACCGACCTTGAAGCGGAGTTGCCTGACCTGCGGCGCACCCTGGCCCAATTGGGAGGCAAGGGAACAGCGGAAATTGGGCCGGAACGCTTCTTGGAGCTCCTGCGCAATCGAGCCAACTCCAGGGCGGATACCGCCTGCACCCAGCTACAACAATTGGGTGATCTTGCCACCGCGATCCGCCGCGAACTGGCTGCGGGGTAATGGCTCGGGCCTTCCAACGGCAAAATGACCCCCCCGCCTGCTGCCCTTGACCACCCGTTGGGCCCGTGATCATGTGGCCACAGCCCTAGAACAAATCGCCCCCCTGGTCCGGTCCCACACAGCCGCCGTTCAGCCTCGGCTGGCTGCGGTGTTGGCGGCCATGGCCGCCGAGCGGGTCGGAACCCAGCACTTCGCTTCGGTGAGCGGCTATGGCCATGGGGACCAAGGCCGCGACACCCTAGATCGGGTCTTTGCCCGGGTGCTTCAAGCCGAAGCCGCCGCCGTACGCCTGCAATTCGTCAGTGGCACCCACGCGATCACTGCCGCCCTCTTCGGGGTGCTGCGCCCTGGCGACCGACTTCTGGCCCTCACCGGCCGTCCCTACGACACCCTGGAGGAGGTCATCGGGCTGCGCGGCAGTGGCATGGGCTCTTTGGCCGACTTCGGCATCATCTACGACGAACTGCCGCTAACCCCGGCTGGCCTGGTGGATGAAGCAAAGCTGGACACCGCCCTGTCAGTCCCCACCCGCATGGTGCTGATCCAGCGGAGTTGCGGCTATAGCTGGCGCCCCTCCCTGGGGGTGCGGGCCATCGGTCAGCTGTGTGGAAGGGTCAAGGCACTTCAGCCCGACTGCCTTTGCTTTGTGGACAACTGCTACGGAGAGCTCGTGCAAGACCTAGAGCCCACCGCCGTGGGCGCCGATCTGATCGCCGGCTCCCTGATCAAGAACCTGGGGGGCACCATCGCCCCCGCCGGCGGGTATGTGGCCGGCCAGCGCCAGTTGGTGGAACAGGCCTGTTGTCGCCTGACGGCGCCAGGCATCGGCAGTGAAGGGGGCAGCAGCTTCGACCTCAACCGCCTGTTGTTTCAAGGGTTATTCCTGGCACCCCAAATGGTGGCTGAGGCCCTCATCGGCGCCGAACTGGTCGCCACCGTTTTCGCCAATCTCGGCTACGCGGTCAGTCCCAAGCCAGGTGAGGGGCGCAGCGACGTCATCCAGGCGGTGCGGCTGGGCAGCGCTGAGGCTCTCAAAGCGGTGTGTCGGGCCTTCCAATCGGCCTCGCCGGTGGGCTCCTATCTCGACCCCGTGCCCGCGCCCATGCCCGGCTACGCCAGCGATCTGGTGATGGCGGGGGGCACCTTCATCGACGGCAGCACCAGCGAATTCTCAGCAGACGCGCCCCTGAGGGAGCCCTTCGTGTTGTTCAGCCAGGGTGGCAGTCACCATGCGCACACCGCCCTGGCCCTCGAGCGAGCCCTACCCGCCCTGGTGGAGGGGGTTGCCAGTGGGGATTAACCAGCCCCTTCAGGCCTAACCCCTGCCAAAGTGACCTTTCCCCAGCTTCCGCCCCGGGCCATGGCGCTCTCCTTCCCCACCGACTGCCGCTACGCCGATAGCCACGAATACACACGTCCCGAAGGCGATCTGGCCCGGGTGGGCATCAGTGCCTTCGCCGTCGATCAACTCGGGGACATTGTCTTTGTGGAGCTTCCCGAGGTGGGGACCGCCGTGACCCAAGGGAAAAGTTTCGGCACGGTGGAGTCGGTCAAGGCCGTTGAGGAGCTAGTGGCTCCGATCACGGGGACCGTGAAGGCGCGCAATGAGGCCGTGCTTGCCAACCCTGAAGAGTTGCAGAACGACCCCTACGGCGAAGGCTGGTTGCTGGTGGTGGTTCCAAGCGACGCCAGTGAAATCGACACCCTGATGGATGCCGCCACATATCAAGGCAAAGTCGATGGCCACTGATGGCCTGGTAACGCGTAACAGCTGGCCAGGCGACCCTGGCACTTAACAACCTTCTTTTAAATTCTTTATGATCCGAACTCTTGATTGAACGCCTGTGAGCGCCCCGTTTCTCGTACGGCACCTGGGTCCGGGTCCTGACGAACAACGGCAGATGCTCGCAGAGCTGGGGTTGGATTCCCTTGAATCCTTGGCGGCCCAGATCGTTCCGGCAGATATTCTGCTGCCGCAGCCGGCCGCAGCCGAGGGCTTGCCTTTGGCTTGCGGCGAAGCCGAGGCCTTGGCCGAATTAGCCCAGATCGCTGCCGCCAACCGTTCCTGTCGGAGCCTGATCGGACTGGGCTACCACGGCACCGCAACGCCGGCCCTGATTCAGCGCCACGTCCTCGAAAATCCCTGTTGGTACACCGCCTACACGCCCTATCAAGCCGAGATCGCCCAAGGACGGCTGGAAGCCCTGCTCAACTATCAGACCCTGGTGAGCGAACTCACCGGTTTGCCCATTGCCAATGCCTCGCTGCTGGATGAGGCCACCGCAGCGGCAGAAGCGATGGCCATGGCTCTGGCGGTCAGCCGCCGCAGCGAAGCCCGCAGATTTTTGGTCGATCAGGAGGTGTTGCCCCAGACCCTGGCAGTGTTATGCACTCGGGCCGAACCCCTCGACATCAACATCGAATTGGTCCCGGCCGCTGATCTGGCCAGCCGCTGTGCCGAAGGCCTAGGGGGCTCCGCTCTGCCAGCCGATGCTTTCGGCTTGCTGCTGCAACTGCCAGGCACGGCAGGGTGTTTGTGGAACCCCAGCTCCCTGCTGGCTGCGGCCCGCAGTGCTGGGATTATCACCACGGTGGCGATCGATCCGCTGGCCCAAGTTCTACTGGCGCCAGTTGGCTCCCTGGGCGCCGACATCGCCATTGGCAGTCTGCAGCGCTTCGGTGTGCCGATGGGCTTCGGGGGCCCCCATGCTGCTTTCTTCGCCACCAGCGACGATTACAAGCGCCACATCCCCGGACGCCTGGTGGGCCAGTCCCGCGATGCCGAAGGCAACCCTGCCCTGCGCCTGGCCCTGCAGACCCGCGAGCAGCACATCCGTCGTGACAAGGCCACCAGCAACATCTGCACCGCCCAGGTGTTGCTGGCGGTCATGGCCAGCTTCTACGCCATCCACCACGGCCCCGAGGGGCTGGGCGCCATCGCTCGAACAGTGCTGGAGGGGCGCAGGGCCCTGGTGTCCGCCTTGGCTGAACTGGGTCTGGCCTGCGAAGTCGGACCGGGATTCGACACCGTTGCCCTGCGCACGCCCCAGGCTGAAGCCCTTCAACAGCGTGGGCTGGCGGCAGGGTTCAACCTGCGCCGTGGCTTGAGGGGCGATGGCGATCCAACCAGCCTGGCCATCTGTCTCGATGAATTGACCACGGCAGCGGAACTCCAACGACTGATCATCGCCCTGGCCGATGACCACGCCCAAGCAGAACAAGCCATCACCACTCTGGAGCTGAGCCTGGCCAAAGCCGCCGCCAGCCCCCTTGAAGAGCTGCTGCCCGAGTTGCCCCTCCGCCAAAGCCCCTGGCTGCGCCAAACCGCCTTCCACAGCTATCGCAGCGAAACCGAGCTGCTGCGTTACATCCAACGACTGGTCAGCAAGGATTTATCACTGGTGCACGGCATGATCCCCTTGGGTAGCTGCACCATGAAATTGAATGCGGCATCCGAATTGGTGCCCGTCAGTTGGCCCGCCTTCAGCCAGATCCATCCCTTCGCCCCGGCGGACCAGACGCGG
>JBIIJV010000226.1:0-4499 GCA_044233545.1 Cyanobium sp. | reverse complement strand
AGCAGGTGGTGGTGGGCTGGGACCAGTTGCTGGTGGCGCCGGAGGGGCTGCGCACCGGTGCGGGCGATCCCTATCGGGTTTATGGACCCTTCCTGCGCAACTGGCGCGGCCAGGTGGAGCGCCAGCTGGGCCCAGGGGAGGGGGAGCTGGGGGAGTTGATCCCACTGCCGGCCCCCAGTGGCCTGCTCGACCTCGACCCCGCCTGCCTCCAGGGCCCAGACCCGGGCCTGCCCCTGCTGGCCAGCGTGCCCGCGGCCGTGGAGCTGGCGCCGGCCCTGGGGGGGGGCTTCGCCGGGGCCGACCTCTGCCCCTGCCGGCCGGGTGAAGCGGCCGCGGCGGCACAACTGCGGCTGTTCTGCGAGGGGGAAGGGGCGCCGTTGCTGGCCTACGAGCCCGGGCGCAACCTGCCCGGCAGCAACGGCACCTCGGCCCTGTCGGCGGCCCTGCGTTTCGGCACCCTCAGCCCCCGGCAAGCCTGGGCGGCGGCCCAGGGGGCCCGGCAGCAGGCCCGCAGCGATGAGGCCCGCGCCTCGATCACCGTGTGGGAACAGGAGCTGGCCTGGCGGGAGTTTTATCAACACGCCCTGTTCCATTACCCCGAGCTGGCGCAGGGCCCCTACCGCCCCCAATGGCGCCATTTCCCCTGGGAAAACGATCCGCAGCGGCTGGCGGCCTGGCAGGAAGGGCGCACGGGCTTGCCAATCATCGATGCGGCCATGCGCCAACTGACCCAGAGCGGCTGGATGCACAACCGCTGCCGCATGATCGTGGCCTCCTATCTGGTCAAGGACCTGATCGTCGACTGGCGCCAGGGCGAGGCCACCTTCATGGCCCACCTGGTGGATGGCGACCTGGCGGCCAACAACGGCGGCTGGCAGTGGAGCGCCAGCAGCGGCATGGATCCCAAACCGCTGCGCATCTTCAACCCCTCCACCCAGGCCGGCCGCTTCGATGCCGACGCCGATTACATCCGCACCTGGCTACCGGAACTGGCCCATGTGGCCACCCCCGATCTGATCAGCGGCCAGATCGCCCCCCTGGAGCGGCGCGGCTACCCCGAGCCGATCGTCGATCACAAGCAGCAGCAAGCCCACTTCAAGGTGCTGTACGCGGCCCTGCCCCGTAGCTGAGGCGCCGGTCATGGGCAGGGGCAGGGAGATCATGGGCAGGGGCAGGCGGGCCGCTGGCAACGGGCGGCCAGGCCAGCCAGCCAATCCTGCAAGGTCTGCAGGGCCTCGGCCCGCAGGCGGTAGTAGATCCAGCGCCCTTCTTGGCGTGATTCCAGCAGGCCGGCGTCTTTCATCACTTTGAGGTGAAAGGAGAGCTTGGATTGGGCCAGGCCCAGCTCGCCGGTTAGCTCGCAGACGCAGCGCTCGCCAGCGCCCAGGGCTTCGATCACGCTCAGGCGCACGGGATCGGCCAGCACCTTGAACAGGAGCTGGGCCTGGTCGGCCGGCAGGGTGTGATCCAGAACACGCATGATGCGAATTCTAGGCTGCCCATCAAAATTGATTGATTCATCAATCGTTTTTGATCTATCCTGCCGCTCTCTCGCTTCGGCCCCGCCGGCCCACGATGAAAATCGGCATCAACGGCTTTGGCCGCATCGGCCGCCTGGTGTTCCGTGCCCTCTGGGGTCGCCCCGGCATCGAGCTGGTGCATGTCAACGACCCGGCAGGGGATGCCGCCGCCGCCGCCCATTTGCTTGAGTTCGACTCGGTGCATGGCCGCTGGCCGGTGGCGGTGTCATGCCCCCCCGAGGCGGCCAGCCACCAAGGGCCGGCCAGCCAACCCGACAGCTTTTTGGTGCAACAGCGGCGGGTGGGCTACAGCCAGCAAAAGGATCCCACCGCCGTGCCCTGGCAGCAGGCCGGTGTGGAGCTGGTGCTCGAATGCAGCGGCAAGTTCAAAACCGCTGCCACCCTCGAGCCCTACTTCAGCGCGGTGGGCCTGCAGCGGGTGATTGTGGCCTGTCCGGTGAAAGGGGTGGTCGCCGGAGCGGAAGCACTCAACATCGTCTACGGCGTCAACCACCACCGCTACGACCCGGCCCGCCACCGCCTGCTGACCGCCGCCTCCTGCACCACCAATTGCCTGGCACCGGTGGTGCAGGTGGTGCAGGAAAGCTTCGGCATCCGCCACGGTTCGATCACCACCCTCCATGACGTCACCAACACCCAGGTGGTGGTGGATGGGTTCAAAAGCGACCTGCGCCGGGCCCGTTCCTGCATCCAGAGCCTCATCCCCACCACCACTGGCTCGGCCCGGGCGATCGGCATGATTTTCCCCGAATTGCAGGGCAAGCTCAACGGCCACGCCGTGCGGGTGCCGCTGCTCAATGCCGCCCTCACCGATGCGGTGTTCGAGTTGGAGCGTGCGGTGACTGCCGAGGAGGTCAACAGCGCCTTTGAAGTGGCCGCCAACGGGCCGTTGCAGGGAATCCTGGGCTACGAAACCAGGCCGCTGGTGTCGATCGACTACGTCAACGATTCACGCAGCGCCATCGTCGATGGTCTGTCGACGATGGTGGTGAACGGCACCCAGCTCAAGGTCTACGCCTGGTACGACAACGAGTGGGGCTACAGCTGCCGGATGGCGGACCTGGTCTGCCATGTGGCTGCGTTGGCAGGCGCCACCGCTGAACGGGCCGCCCAATGAAACACCTGACGGGATTGCAGCAATACGCGGTCGTTACGGCCAATTACTGGGCCTTCACCCTCACCGATGGGGCCCTGCGCATGCTGGTGGTGTTCCATTTCCACCAGCTCGGCTACTCCACCTTGGAGATCGCCTTGCTGTTTCTGTTCTACGAGTTCTTCGGCATCATCACCAACCTCTACGGCGGCTGGCTGGGGGCCCGCTATGGGCTGCGGCTGACGCTATGGGCCGGAACGCTGCTGCAGGTGGCGGCCCTGCTGATGTTGATTGCGGTGGCCGATGGCTGGCCGCGTTGGCTGAGTGTGGCCTACGTGATGGTTGCCCAGGCGATCAGCGGCATCGCCAAGGACCTCAACAAAATGAGCGCCAAGAGCGCCATCAAAACGGTGGTGCCGGCAACCCCGGGCGATCCCGGTCGGGGCGAGAATCAACTGTTCCAATGGGTGGCGATCCTCACCGGCTCCAAGAACGCCCTCAAGGGGGTGGGCTTTTTCCTGGGGGGATTGCTGCTGACCACGATTGGCTTCAATGCCGCCGTGGGGGCCATGGCCGCTGGCCTGTTTCTCTCCTTTTTGATGACCCTGGTGCTGCCCGGCGAGATCGGCCGCATGAAGCAAAAGCCCGCCCTCACGGCCCTGTGGTCCCAATCGCAGGGCATCAACGTGTTGTCGCTGGCGCGATTCTTCCTGTTCGGCGCCCGTGATGTCTGGTTCGTGGTGGCGTTGCCGGTGTTCCTGCAGAAGGCCCTGGGCTGGCAGTACTGGCAGGTGGGCGGCTTCCTGGGCCTCTGGGTGATCGGCTACGGCCTCATCCAGGCCTCGGCCCCGGCCTTGCGGCGCAGCTGGGGCCAAAGCGCACCCCCGGGGGTGGCTGCCGTGCAGTTCTGGAGTGCCGTGTTGACGGCCATCCCGGCCCTGATCGCCATCAGCCTCTGGCGCCAAGTGGGCAACCCCGCCGTTGCCGTGGTCGTCGGCCTGGTCGCCTTTGGGGCCGTATTCGCGATGAATTCCTCGATTCACAGCTACATGGTGCTGGCCTACAGCGACGCCGAAGCGGTGAGCCTCAACGTGGGCTTTTATTACATGGCCAATGCGGCCGGGCGGCTGCTGGGCACGTTGCTGTCGGGCGGTTTGTTTTTGGTGGGGGGAATGCAGGCCTGCCTGTGGGCCTCCTGCCTGCTGGTGGCCTTGGCCTTTCTGGCCGGGTTGCGCTTGCCACCGCCCCTGCGGCAGAAGTTGTCGCCAGCCTGAGTGGCTGGTTGCCGGCATTGGAAACGTCGATGGCTGGCTGCAATCTGGCTCCATCTGGCCTGCGCAACGCCGCGGAATTCAACCAACGGACTGCAATAGTCCCTGCTGGATCAGGCGATCGAAGTGGTCCCAGACGTCATCGGCATGGGCGGGGCTGCTGAGATGGAGGCCCAGTTCGAAGTTGGCGAGCTGGGCGGCATCGGTCAGGTTGGCGCTGGTGACGAGCAACTCCTGATCGGCCACCACCGCCTTGACGTGACAGACCGCCTTCTCCTTTTCAAGAGAGAGGGAACGGGGATCGAAGAACAAGTTGGGAGCAGGCGGCTCGGGCCAGAGGCGCAACCAGGTTTGTTGTTGAAACTTGCGGATCAGGTTTTCAGGGCTGGAGGTGTCGCCCCGATCACGCTGGATATTGCAGACCATGCGCACCTGCAACTGCGGCAACGCCAGCATGCGTGTATGGATAAGTTGGAATAACTCTTTGATGAAGGGACCTTTGTAGAAGGCGTAGGTGGTGAGTAGCAGGCGCTGTTCGGCGCGCTCGATCAACTGCCGGATCAGCACCGACTGATCGCGGGTGATCGAGCCTGC
>JBIIJV010000225.1:0-4501 GCA_044233545.1 Cyanobium sp. | reverse complement strand
AAGATTCAACACCCGAGGCGACTGGCAACCAGGGCACCTTGTTGATCGATGCCACATGCACTCCAGCGGATATCCGCTATCCGACTGATTTATCCCTTCTCAATGAGGCCAGAGAAGTGACGGAGAAGATGATTGACGCAATGCATCCGCCGGTACGAGATGGGTTCGGAGCTAAGCCGCGCACGCATCGTAGGAAAGCCAGACAGCAGTTTCTTGCAGTTGCTAAGAAGAAGCGTCCTCGCATTAACAAAATTCGCAAGGCCATCAAACAGCAACTCGCCCATCTGGAACGAAACTTAGCCAGCATTGATGCCCTGATCGCTTGTGGCGCAAGTCTTTTGGCAGCTAGAAAGCACTGGTACAGAAAGCTATTAATTGTAAGTGAGCTAGTTCGTCAACAGCGAATCCTCTATCACTCTGAGACCAGGAGCATCCCCGACCGGATCGTCAGCCTGGTTCAGGCACACATCCGGCCCATCGTTCGGGGCAAGTCCCGCTGCAATGTTGAATTTGGGGCCAAAATATCCATCTCGGTCACGGGAGATGGATTTACCTTCCTCGATCGGCTGAGCTTCGACCCATATAACGAAGGAGAAGATCTGAAAGCTCAGGTGTTTGCCTATCGCCGGCGTCATGGGCATTATCCTGCCGTTGTTTGCGCCGATCAAATTTATCGGACACGCAGTAATCGTGCGTTCTGTGCACGTCATAAGATCCGGCTCAGTGGTCCTCGACTTGGTAGGCCCAAAAGTGATCCAGATCTGGTGGCCGAGGAGAAGCGGCAGTTCATAGATGATCAGCGGCGGCGCAACGCCGTCGAGGGAAAATTTGGACAAGGCAAACGCCGCTTCGGATTGGGCCTGATCTGCGAGAAGCTTGCGCTCACTCAGGGTTCAACCATTGCGATGAACATATTGGTGATGAACCTCGAGAAGCTGCTAGAGCTTCTTTTTGTGCTTTTCACATGCTGGCTTCATCTTCTCTGGGCCAGTGAATCGGTAAATAATGCCCACTCTGACTACTTCAACCAACAACATGTGATGGCCTGATGCTCAACCAGCTACAACGAGGCAATGAGCCAGCGTTGTTGCGCTGCCACCACAGCGTCTTTCTCAGGAGGCCCTAAATAGACGCATCAAAGCGTTCTAGCCCAGCACTGATTAGTTTCTCTTGGTCAAGCAAATAGGCTGTAACGGTTAGTTTTTCTGTGTTATTCTTTGCGACTGCGATCTTCCAGAAGCGCAATGGAATCCTAACCCCACGATAGATTGGATCACGCTCTGTCATCACAGGACCTGTAAAAACTGTCAAACGTCTGCGGTTATTGCGGGCAGAGTCGAGTAGAAAGTTTTCAATTCCTTGCCAAGTCTCGTCGTTTTGATTAAAGCCTTCGTGCTGCGGCGAGCAGTTGGTGAAGTGAAATGTGTCTGCGTTTGCTCTCGCCGCCGCTTCGGGCGTCCCCCACACTGGATCAAGACGACGGACCAGGTGGCCACGATCGAGTTTGTTCCTTCGGTAAAGCGACTCACCGATTTGCTCTGACTCGGCAATACGTGGGTCATATGACCAGCTATCCTGTTCTCGGATTATGTCTATACTGCTCGCTCCATCGATGTTCACCGCTGTATGAAGAGCAAGCTGTCGTCTTCGATTCATTACTATTGAGAAGTGTTCATAGTTTAGAACGGCGGATGATTTGTCAGCGGGATTACTCCCATTCGCAGTTGCTACTCGCGCTGCATTTCTGAACTGTTCATCGGTTAGGGTTGGCAGGGGCAGTTTTATGTCAAGAAATTCTGGATCATATCCTTTACGTCCTTTGTATTCGCCGACTTGGCGGACGCGCTCTAGACCATTGCCAGCCTCCACCTCGATTGTGTTGGGCTCGGCAGAGAGGGCTGGGGTGGTTTGACTTCCCAGCGAAATAGTAATTCTTAGGGGTATTTCCAAGGTCATACTTTCCATAAAAATGCCACATTTTTGATAATGTTAAGCATGTCTCACCCTAAACTTGGGTTGAATTTAAAGTTCTCATCAAAACGTAACGCCACTTGCTGCCCTTCCCCAGTGGCTGGTAATTCGAATCCACCCCAACAAGCCCCGCAGATGGCGGCTAAACAACAGCAGCGCTTGAGACTTTGAATCGGCCTTACCTTGTAGGTAACGGACCCCAGATCTGTCAAGCGACTTGTGGAGTGGGCCTGTCCTGCTGCTAACCCGCTCCTGTGGCAACTCCTGTCCTGTGGCAACCCCTGCTTGCCAGGTGCAACTACCACGCTGCCGGTAGCCTGCCGGATCGATCCGCCAAGGATGCATTCATCAAGCCATCGGTGCAAACGGCAAACGAGAATGCACTGGTGGTCGTCCTCGAATCAAGGCTCGACTCGCTGCTGCTTAGCACCGATGACGCCGCGCCAATTTTCCCGCAACCGACTTGAATTGATCCAGGGCCTGGACCTGCTGCTGGAGTATCTGGAGCTTTTTCAACTTAGACTAAAATTAAAGCACGACTTGGCTAACCATGAACTTCACCTGCGCAGGGAGGGCAGGCCTAAATTGATAGGTTTTGCAAGCTGCTAAGGGGATTTAGTCGGTGTAAGGATTCGCCTGATGCTTTTCTTTGCCCTCCAGCAGCCTCTCCAGCTTCTCCTCCATCTCCTCCACTTGGCTGAGTTGGTCGGCGATTTTTTGGGCCGCCTGGCGCAGCTGCAGAAACTGATCGCTGGGCTGCTCGGTGCTGCCCCAGCGCAATTCCGCCTTGGCCAATTCCTCCTCCAGGCGCCCCTGCAGCTTGGCCCGCAGGCCATCGACCTGTTCCAGGGTTTTCAAGGCCAGATCCTTGCCTTTCTCAATGTGTTCCGGTTCGACCGTGATGCCCTGCTTCAACAGCATGCGGACGCCCGTGAGCACGGCGGCGGGCATGAATTGACCAAAGGCCAGAGCCCCCAGGCTGCCGGTATGCAACCAATCTTCGACCTGGCTGCTGCGGTGCCGACCTGTCTTGCACCAATGGGCGAAGTGCTCGCAGTTATTGAAGAGCAGGTTGTAATTCTGCTCGCCCAGGCGTCCCATGGCGCGGCGCAGGGTCACCCCGGCGGCAGAACAGCTGTCTTCTGGATAGCTGACCACCGTGATTTCCTGACCCCGGCAAAAGTCCTGGCGGGGGCTGCGCAGAATTTCCCGTCCCTCCAGGTAGTGGGCCACGGTGCCATCTCCCAGGTCGATGCCGTGGTGGTTGAACAGGCCGTGTTGCCTGGGGGCCTGGAGATGGTCGGCGGCGGCCAAGGGCGTTGTAGCGGGATTCAGCTTCCCAGTTTCGCCCCGGGGAACCCTTCTGCCAGCCGTGGCGATGGTGGGATTGCCCGCCCTCTCAGGCGCTCGCCTGTTCGTCCCGGTCCGTTGGCGCCAGGGACACCACCTTGGCCTTACTGCGCTGCTCCACCAGCTCCCGGGTGATGGTGAAGGTCTTCACATCCCGCCTGGAGGGCAGGTCGTACATGGCTTCGAGCATCAGCTCTTCGACGATGCCCCGCAGGGCCCGGGCCCCGGTTTTGCGGCGATGGGCTTCGATCGCAATCGCTTCGACAGCGCCGGGCTCAAAGTGCAGCCGCACGTTGTCCATGCTCATCAGAGTCTGGAACTGCTTGACCAGGGCATCGCGGGGTTCGGTGAGGATGGCTTCGAGGGCCTGGGCATCCAGGGGCTCGAGCACGGTGGTCACCGGCAGCCGGCCGATGAATTCCGGGATCAGGCCGTAGCGGACCAGATCATCGGGCTCGAGATGGCGCAGGGCCTCGGTGGCATGGCGCTCCTTGTTGGGTCGCAGTCGGACATGGCCATCGGCGGGCAGGAAGCCAATCGCATTGCGGCCCATGCGTTTCTGGATGACGTCTTCGAGGCCCACAAAGGCACCGCCGCAGATGAACAGGATCTGGCTGGTATCGATCTGGATGCAGTCCTGGTAAGGGTGTTTGCGTCCCCCCTGGGGTGGCACGTTGGCGACCGTGCCCTCCAACATCTTCAGCAGGGCCTGCTGTACCCCTTCGCCGGACACATCGCGGGTGATCGAGGGGTTTTCACTCTTGCGGGCAATCTTGTCGATTTCATCGATATAGATGATGCCGCGCTGGGCCTGTTCCACATCCAGGTCGGCCTTCTGCAGCAGTCGCAACAGGATGTTCTCCACATCTTCACCCACATAGCCCGCTTCGGTGAGGGTGGTGGCGTCAGCGACGGCGAAGGGCACATCCAGCAGTTCGGCCAGGGACTGGGCCAGCAGGGTCTTGCCGCAACCCGTGGGCCCGATCAGCAGGATGTTTGATTTGTGCAGACGGGGAGCCGTCACGTCGGTTTCGCCTTGGCCATCCCCCTGCCAGGCAAGGCGTTTGTAGTGGTTGTAAACAGCTACCGCCAGCACCTTCTTGGCGTCTTCCTGGCCGACGACCTGCAGGTCGAGGAAGCTTTTGATCTGCTGGGGTTTTGGGATTGAGGCCAGGGTCGG
>JBIIJV010000038.1:0-17333 GCA_044233545.1 Cyanobium sp. | reverse complement strand
GCCACCAAAGCGGCCGAGCAGGTCGTTGATGAAGTCGTCGAAATTGCCATAGCGGCCGAAATCAACGTCCACACCGGCCGGTCCCCGGCCCGTACCGCCGCCCATCTGGCTCCAATATTGGCCAAACTGCTCATATTTGCGCCGTTTATCCGGATCCGAGAGCACCTCATAAGCCTCGCTGATCTCCTTGAAACGGGCTTCGGCCGAGGCGTCGCCAGGATTGACATCGGGGTGGAATTCGCGAGCCAACTTGCGGAAGGCGCGCTTGATGGCGTCGGCATCGGCACTCCGCTCAACCCCCAGCACCTTGAAGTAGTCCCGATATCCGTTTGCGCTCATCGCGGGGGGGCAGGCGAACAGGCCGGCAGGGGCATCAAGGCGCACCCCTGGCCATTCCATTGTCCCTGGTGCCGGTCTGGTTGCGGCCTTCCAGTCGGGGCGGAAGGCCGTACTGTCCCAGCCCCCTAAAGTCCCAAACCCTGCAATCCCTTGCCGTGGCGCCGTTGTTCCCCCGGGGCCCTTGGGCCTGTGGCCCTTGGGCCCGCCCCCTGGCCGCCGCCCTGGTGCTGGCCAGCTTGCCGCTCTTAGCCAACAGGGGTTTGTCCCAACAGGCCCCGGCAGGCCCTTCAACCACCCCAACCTTGGGCCAGGCCATTAACCCTTCCAACGGGGCCCAGCTTGCCCTGGTGCGCCGTCTGCGCGAGCGGGGGGCTGTGTTCTATGGCGCCTGGTGGTGTCCTGCCTGTTTCCGGCAGAAAAATCTGTTTGGACAAGAGGCGGGCAACCAACTCCCCTATGTCGAATGCGAAAAAACCGCCGCCGATCGCCAACGTTGCGACCGGATCGGCATCAAGGCCTATCCCACCTGGGTGCTGGGGGATAGGCGGGTGGAGGGGATTCTTTCCCTGGACGCCTTGGGCCGTTTGCTAGGCGACCCCCCCAAGCGCCCTGCGCCTTAGTGGGGCATCAATAGTGGGGCATCAAGAGTGGGGCATCAACAGGTTCAACGAGGTGGTTAGTCCGGCGGCCTTGAGGTTGGTTTCGTAACGGCGGGCGGCTTCAGGATGGCCCCTGAAGACGATGGCAGCACCATTGCGTTGCAGCCGTTCATCGAGCCAGTTGGCACTGGCCGCCGGCAGACCGGCAATGGCCCGGCGCAGGGGTTCGATCACCGGTTCAAGGCTGTTGAGCACCCAAACGGTGGCCAGGGGTGTGCGGGCAGCTCGCTCCTGGACAAGGGCGGGCAGCAGGGGTGCCGAAGCGGTAAATGGGGCCATCAAGCAATGTCGAGAATGGATTCAACCTATGGATCACCCCGGGCTGCCAGGCAGGGGGAGAGCCGTCAAAAAGCCGTTCTTGACAGGGTTGCCCCTACTTGCTGCGGCCCAGTTCAGCCAGTTGCTTCTCCAAGACTTCGGCCGTGACGGCCCCTGGCAGAAATTGACGATCCATCACCACGGTGGGGGTGCCTTGCAAGCCCAGGGCTTCGGCCTGGTCGACCTCCTTTTGGATTGCTTGCAACGAGGCCGGTCCCTTGCGGTCCTGATCGAAACGGGACAAGTCGAGCTTCAGGTTGTTGGCGATCTCGCCATAGAGGGGCTCTCCCAAGCGAGCCTGGTTGGCGAAGAGGGCGTCGTGATAGGCCCAGAACTGGCCTTGGCGACCGGCGGCCCAGGCGGCTCTGGCGGCGGGAAGCGCTTGGGGATGGATCTGGGTCAGGGGAAAATTCTTATAGACAAACGTCACCTCCTTGCCGTGCTGCTCCACAAAGGCCTTGAGGGCCTCATGGGCCTGGGCGCAATAGGGGCATTGGAAATCGGAAAACTCCACCACCACCACCTTGCCGCTGCCGCGGCTGGGGGAATCGCCGATCAGGTCGCGGGGTTGGGGATAGAGACGTCGCAACTTTTCGGCCTGCTGACGCCGTTGGGCCTCCTGTTGGTCGCGCTCGTAGGCATTGAGGGCCTCAATCAGCACGGCAGGGTGGCGACGGATCACCGCCAGCACCTGCTGCTCAAAAGCGGGATCGAGTGCTTTGGCGGCCAGCTCGGGTGCGGTTGCCGGGGGAGAGGCAGCCCTGGCGGCTCCTGATAGCCCGAGAGGCGATACCAAAAGACCAACCAGCAGAGCTACCAGCACGCCAAGGCGGCGGCGGCTGAACAGCGGGCGCACGGGCCTTGGGCCCAGGGATCGAAGGCGGAACAAGGGCTTGGCCAAGGGTGGGCAATCGCCGCAGGTTAGGGGGCGCCGTTGCCGTTGCCGTTGCCATAGGCCACATGGCAGGTGGTGTTTAGCAGTTGGGCTTCGGCCACGGAGCGGGGCGCCTGGCCGTTGAACAGACCCTGGCGGCAATCGCCATTGCCCTGGTATGCCGGGCCGCTGCTGCCGACGATGTAACGGAAGCTGACCACCCCCTCGCCGGCGGGCAGCACCGAAGCGAAATCAAGACGATTGGTGGTATCAGGCACCACGATCAGCGTGGCGGCGCTATTAACCAGTCCGGTGATCACTGCCCCTGTGGCCAGGCCCATCACCCCCCAACCCACGGCACTGGGGCCCCACCAGGACCAGTTAGTTGGGGTCCAGTTGTACCAACCGGTACGCCAGGGTCGATAGCCCCAGTAGCCGCCGTTTTGCCAGCCCCGGTTCCAGCCCCGGTTCCAGACGTAGGGACGGCCGTAGCCGTAGACGGGCCGGTAGCCGTAGGGCCGGTGGTAGCTGTAGGGCCGGCGGTAGCCGTAGCCAGGGCGGTAACCGTAGCCAGGGCGGTAACCGTCCCCACGAAAACCACCGCGGTAATAATTAACACTGTGATAATTGCCCCCAGTGCTGCCCCAAGATCTGCCCCCTTGCCAGCCATCGGCCTGGGCGCTTGGCAGCGCAAAGCAAGAGGCCAACAGGAGGCCCGCCAGCCTGGGGGCAACGCCAAGACCTGCCTGCACCATGGCTTCGGGTTTAAACAAAGCCAGGCCCCGTTCCAACTTCCAATGTGTAGAAACCATGGCTGGCCGGAGGGGTAAAAGCAGCAGACTTTGAGCGTAAAGGCATGCCTGGATCGATCCATTTCGGAATGCCGTACTTCGCTCTTAACTGCCTCCTTAACTATTCTCTTGACTAAGCAGACAAGCCATCGATTCAGATCTATTTCAGCTAACAGCCAGTAGGAGGCGTCACCGGAAAAAAAACAAAAATTAAAGGGGCCCTTCCAGGCCCCCATGGGTCATTTGGGTGACAAGGCTGACCTCACCCCGTCTCCGTTAAGAGTGTCAGGCAGCCACAGGGGCGGCTTGACGGGAGAAACGAACGATGTTGTTCGCTGTTACGTGTTTGCTCTTACCGAGCAGGCTTCAGTCACCCTCCTGTTGCCCCGTCGAAACCATTGCAGCCCCCCTAACCTCCTCTGGCAACTGGTGTCGTCAGGGGGTCCCGATCGGCAGGCAGCCGGTGGGGGAAATGGAGCTGAGCGGAATCGAACCGCTGTCCGAAACAGTGGTGTGGATCACCTAGTCGGACCTAAATCCGACCTGTTCAGTATGACACTGCCAACCCCCGCAAGAGCAGCCAACGCCGGTGGGCATGGCCGAACCTTCCGGAGCACCGTCCGGTCCCCACCGCCAGCAGCGCTGCCAGCACTCCCCTGATCCCCGCCGCGGCCCGGCCCGCCAGCCAGCGCCAACGTTTAGAAACGGAGCCGACCAGCTCGCTGCGGCCCTTGCTGATGCAATCAGCCCTGGATGTCATCGCCGTGGTGCCACCTGGCCTGGAGGAACCCGCCGCCGCCGAACTGCTGGCCCTTGGCGCCGAGGCGGTGCGGCCCCTGCGCCGGGCCGTGGCCTGCCGCACCGACCTGGCCGGCTTCTATCGGCTGCATTTGCGCGCCCGCCTTCCCTTTCGCTTTCTGCGGCAGCTCGCCCGTTTCCCCTGCCACAGCCGCAACGACCTGTACCGCGGCATTCAGGCCGCCGCCGACTGGGAATTTTGGCTGCCGCCAGAGCACAGTTTCAAGGTGGAGGCCAGCGGCAGCTTGCCTGAGCTCAACCACAGCCATTACACGGCGCTGCAGGTGAAAAACGCCCTGGTGGATTGGCAGCGGCAGCGCTGGGGAGCCCGCTCAATGGTGAACCTTGAGGATCCCGACCTCAGCCTGCATCTGCACCTCAGTCCCGCAGGCCGGGGCGGCGGGGTGGGCGGCACCGCGATCCTCAGCCTGGAGGGCGACGGCGGCAGCCTGCACCGCCGCGGCTATCGGGCCGCCATGGGGTTGGCACCGCTGAAGGAAAACTTGGCGGCGGGCCTGATTGCCCTTACCGGCTGGGATGGCTCGGTGCCCCTGGTCGACCCCCTCTGCGGTTCCGGCACCTTGCTCCTGGAGGCCGCCGCCGCCGCCCTTGGCCTTGCCCCAGGAATGCTGTTCGACCGTGGCGGCAAGCCCCGACCCCGGCGCTACGGCTTCGAAGGCTGGCCCGATTTCGAGGCCGGCCTCTGGCGCCAAGAAGTAGATGCCGCCATTGCCACGCTGAAGCCCGACCTGGCCGCTGGCCGCCCCCTGGCCCCAGTGGTGGGCAGGGAGCGGGATCCCGCAGTCCTGGAGCAGGCCCGCGCCAACGCCACGGCCGCTGGCCTGGCGGATCAGGTCCAGTTCCAGCAGGGAGATTTTCGTGATTTTGTGCCGCCCCCTGGCCAGGGGCTGGTGGTCTGCAACCCGCCCTACGGCGCCCGGCTCGGGGCCGACGCAGACCTCGAAGCCCTCTACGCAGACCTGGGTCGGCTATTGAAGGAACGCTGTGGCGGCTGGACCCTCTGGCTTTTGAGCGGCAACCCCGCCCTCAGCGGCGCCTTGCGCCTCAAGGCCAGTCGCCGGGTAGCCGTCAGCAATGGGGGGCTGGATTGCCGCTGGTTGCGCTACGACCTGCGTTGAACCAGACTTCAAGTCTGCTATGGCGCCAGCAACCTCAGCCTTAGACCCATGGTTGAATGACTTCGATTGGGCGGGTTTCGTTTTTTATCGCCAGCCCGCTGGGTCCCCAGTGGGCCCATCTTTGTTGCCAGTGCGCTGAACACAATCCCCATGGAACCTGACGCTTCTCTTCCCAGTCCGCCTCTTGTTCCAGTCATCCTTTGCGGAGGTACAGGCACCCGACTCTGGCCCCTGTCCCGCGCCAGCTACCCAAAGCAGTATTGGGCTCTTGCCGGCAACGACGACCAAACCCTGTTGCAACAGACCCAGCAGCGGCTGGAGGGGCTTCCCGGCCTGGCCCCACCCCTACTTATCTGTAACGAAGACCACCGTTTTATTGTGGCCGAGCAATTGCGGCAGATCGGCGTTGAACCTGCCGCCATTCTGCTTGAACCGATGGGCCGCAATACCGCACCAGCGGTGGCCGTTGCCGCCTTGAAAGCCACCTCCTGCGGCCAGGACCCCCTGCTGCTGGTCCTGGCCGCCGACCACGTGATCCGTCGTCCCGAACGCTTTCGGGCCGTGGTGGAGGCAGCCCTGCCGGCTGCCACGGCGGGCCGGTTGGTTACCTTCGGCATTGTGCCGACCGCCGCCGAAACCGGTTACGGCTATATCGAGGCGGCTGAATCCCTGAGCCAGGCGGGACCGGTCCCCATCGCTCGCTTTGTAGAGAAACCTGACAGTGCTACAGCCGCAGCCTTTGTGGCCTCCGGGCGTTTCACCTGGAATAGCGGCATGTTCCTGTTTCGCGCCAGCGCCATCCTCTCCGAACTGGAGCGGCTGGCTCCTGAGGTGGTGAGTGCCTGCCGCTCCGCTCTTGAACAGGACAGCGCCGATCTCGAATTCCTGCGGCTGGAGCCGGAGGCCTTCGCTGGCTGTCCCAACGTTTCGTTGGATGTAGCAGTCATGGAAAAGACCTCCCTGGGCGCCGTGCTTCCCCTCGATGCCCAGTGGAGTGATGTGGGCAGCTGGAGCGCCCTCTGGGAAACCTCAGACCAGGACAGCAACGGCAACGTGCTGCGCGGCAGGGTCATCGGCGAAGGGGTCCGTAATTGTTATCTGCGCAGCGAACACCGACTGGTGGTGGGTCTGGGGGTGGAAGATTTAGTGGTGGTTGAAACGGATGACGTGGTCCTGGTCGCCCACCGGGATAGGGCCCAGGAGATTAAAGCGATCGTTGGCCAACTGGAGAAAAGCGGTGCCCCTGAGAGCAAGGCCCATCGCCGCATCTACCGCCCCTGGGGCCATTACGACGGCATCGTCGAGGGAGACCGCTGGCAGGTCAAGAAGATCCAGGTGAAACCAGGGGCTGCCCTCTCGCTGCAGATGCACCACCATCGCGCCGAACATTGGGTGGTTGTGCGAGGTACCGCCTTGGTCGAGAAGGACGGTGTTGAAGAGATGGTGGGAGAGAACCAGAGCACCTACATCCCCCTTGGTGCCCGCCACCGTCTGATCAACCCAGGCAAGATTCCGGTCGAGATGATCGAGGTCCAAAGTGGGGCCTATCTCGGCGAAGACGACATTGTGCGTTTCGAAGATCGCTATGGCCGTAGCAATACCAAGGCTGAACCTGGTCTGCTACGGGCTGATCCCGTGGCCTTGACCTTGGCCGAAGCCGCTGCCCTCGCTGCGGGTGGCCGCACCTGAAAGCCTGGCAGCCAGCCCTTCCCCACCCCAGTTTCCCCCGATTTCTCCCCTTCCGCCTCCATGACCAGCGCCAACGGCTCCGTTCCCAACTCCAAGATCGCCCTGATCACGGGCATCACAGGCCAGGACGGTTCGTATCTGGCGGAGCTGTTGCTGGAGAAGGGTTATGTGGTGCACGGCATCAAGCGACGGGCCAGCAGCTTCAACACCGACCGCATTGATCACCTATATCAAGATCCCCACGTTGATGATCCCCGGCTTGTGCTCCATTACGGCGACCTGACGGATTCCACCAATCTAATACGCATAATCCAGCAAGTACAGCCGGATGAGATCTACAATCTCGGCGCCCAAAGCCACGTGGCGGTTAGCTTTGAAAGCCCCGAATATACGGCTAATTCCGATGCCCTCGGCACCCTCAGGATTTTAGAGGCGGTACGCATCTTGGGTATGATTGATAAAACCCGCATTTACCAGGCCTCTACTTCGGAGCTCTACGGCTTGGTCCAGGAGATACCCCAGAAGGAAACCACCCCCTTCTACCCACGCAGTCCCTATGGTGTGGCAAAGCTCTATGCGTATTGGATCACTGTCAACTATCGCGAGTCCTACGGCATGTATGCCTGTAATGGCATTCTGTTCAACCATGAAAGTCCCCGTCGCGGTGAGACTTTTGTTACGCGCAAAATCACCCGTGGCCTTTGCCGCATCGATGCCGGCCTTGATCAATGCCTGTTTATGGGCAATATGGATTCCTTGCGTGATTGGGGCCACGCCCGTGACTATGTGGAAATGCAATGGCGCATGCTCCAGAACGACAAACCCGAGGATTTCGTGATTGCCACCGGCCGCCAGGAAACGGTGCGACGCTTTATTGAACTCTCGGCCCAGCAGCTGGGATGGGGTGGCATCCAATGGAGTGGCCAGGGAGTGGCAGAAACCGGCGCCCGGGCCGACACCGGCGCGGTGGTGGTGCGGGTTGATCCCCGTTACTTCCGTCCAGCCGAAGTGGAGACCCTCCTGGGGGATCCCACCAAAGCCCATGCCAAGCTCGGTTGGACACCTACAACCACTCTTGAAGAATTGGTGGCTGAAATGGTGGCTTCCGATAAGCAGGAGGCGGCCAAAGAGGCCATCTTGCGTCGTGAAGGCTTTGCGGTAGTCGGCTCAATGGAATCGCCGCCCAGCGGTTCTTTCCCGGTCAAGTTGGGCTGAGGGCCCGGCGGCGCAATTCCTCATACAAACCAAGCACCGGGGCCACTAGGGCCAGCCCCTTGTCATGTCCCATGCCATCCCGTGTAGCCCCAGAGCGGACGACCATGGCGCGATTCAATGAAGAGATCCCGCACGGCCCCGTGCAGGGGGGGCCACTCCCCCACTTCCGGGGGGTTGTGCCAGCTGCCGCCATGGCGGGCCAGCAAATCCTCATGCATCAGCACCAAGGCGGGCGGTTCATGCCCAACACCACACAGGCAGCGAGAGTCTGATCCTGCTTTTACCCTGGGGGCGATCACATGCGGCCGATCAGGGCCCGGGTGGTGCGGCCCAAACCGGCGGTGGTCTGGGGCAGTAGGGGCCCTTTGAGCATGCCGCCGCCGATGCGCAGAAATAGACCCGCCAAGACCAAATTAGCCACGGTGATTACCAGGGCCGAAAGCAGCCAACTCCAGCGGAATGCCTCATGGAGCCAGAGCAGTAAGGCCACCTGACCCAGCAGGGAGGCCATCACCACAAAAGAGATTCCAGCCCCGAGAAAGACGGCACCACCAATTAGGCGGCGCTTCTCCCGGTCGGCCTCCTGCAGGGCGATGCGCACATGCAGGTCCATCACCGAAGTCAGCAGGGCGGTGACTTTCGACGCACCGTCACGGACCGTCATGCCGAACGCCGTCCTGAGTTGAGCAGCATGCCGAGCAGCAGCCCGACTCCGGCGGCAATGCCGAGCGCCATCAAGGGCTTTTCCCGCACCGGCTTGGTAATTCGGGGACGCAGGCTGCTGTTGAGATCGTCCAGCAACTGCTCAAGCTGGTCCTCCAGTGGTTTGAGGCTATCGCCAACGTTGCGGGCCTGTTCCCCGGTGAGGTGGGCCAGATCAAGCAGCTGCTCCTTAACCCGGATACTGGCATCGCCGCTTTGGCGGCTGATCTCATCGACCACCTGATCCAGGCTGCCGCGACTGGCCTCCAGGGTGTGGCGGGCCACCTCGGGCCAACGGCGCTGGATGGTGGGCAGGATGGCGTCGAAGCGATCGCGGAAGATCGCCTGCAAGGGGGCGCCGGCAGCGGAGATCACCGCTGGAGCCATGGCCGCGGCGGCCGCGGCGGTACCGATCGGTTTGTCTGCGCTGCTGGGGGGGACGGGCTGGTCCGTGGGAACCGGTGCGCCGGGACTGGCGCCGTAGCTTGCGGGGATGCTGTCCATGGCGAAGGCCGGGTGCGGGGTAAGGGCGGATTGTGGTCGCCTTGCCCTTCAGGCTAAGCAGGGGAAATCCGGCCGTCAGTAAAGCAAGCCGTACCAACCGAGCGTAGTCCCGCCCGCTGGCAGGCCTGGGCGAACGGGCCAGCTCCGCTAAAATGCAAACGCCCGGCATTCGGGCCTGTTGGTTCACATCAACCAGGTCGAGCTCACCCACTTCAAATCCTTCGGCGGATCGCTGGCGATTCCGCTGGAAGAGGGTTTCACTGTGGTGACCGGCCCCAATGGATCAGGGAAGAGCAACATTCTGGATGCCGTGCTTTTTTGCCTCGGCCTGGCCAACAGCCGGGGCATGCGCGCCGAACGGCTGCCCGATCTGGTTAACAGCACGATGTTGCGTGCTGGCAGGGCCGCCGAGGCCAGCGTCACCGTCCATTTTGATTTGGGTGACTGGCAGCCCGATGCAGCCGAGAGCGGCCTGGATGCCCCACCGGAGGGACCCTGGATCCAAATCGGCCAGCGCCATTGGAGCGTCACCCGTCGCCTGCGGGTGGCCCCTGGCGGTACCTACACCAGCAGCTACAGCGCCGGCGGGGTGCCCTGCAACCTGCAGCAACTGCAGACCCAGTTGCGTCGCCTGCGGGTTGATCCGGACGGCAGCAACGTGGTGATGCAGGGGGATGTGACCCGCATCGTGTCGATGAGCGCCCGCGAGCGTCGCGGCATCATCGATGAACTGGCTGGCGTCGCCCTTTTCGATACCCGCATTGACCAAAGCCGCAGCAAGCTCGATGAAGTGCAGGAGCGTCAGGAACGCTGCCGCATTGTCGAGCAAGAGCTGCTCAACTCCCGCCAGAAGCTGGAGCGGGACTGCGCCAAGGCCCGTCTTTATCAAGACCTGCGCCAGCGGTTGCAATTGGGCCGTGAACAGGAGCAGGTGCTGGCCTGGGAGGAGGCCGTGCTTCAACGGCAACGGCTGCAGGAGCAGGCCGCTGGCCTGGTGGAGAAGCAACGGCTGGAGGAGGAAGCCATAAGTGTCGGCCAGGGGGTTCTCGATCGGACCGCCGCCGAACTGGAGGCCCTGCAGGCCGAGGTCAAGGCTTTGGGCGAAGACCAGCTGCTTGCGGTGCAATCCGACCTGGCCGGCCTTGAGGCCAGTGGCCGCGAATTGGGCCGCCAAGGCGACAAACATCGCCAGGAGGCCGAAGCCCTGCAGGAACTGCGGCAAAAATTGGCTGCACGGCAAGGGGATCTGCGCCGTCAGGGCCAGGAATTGGCCAGCGCCGGTGGCGATGACGCCCTAGCTGTTGCTGAGCAGGCCTGCCGGGACGGCGAGGCCGCCGTCGAGCTTTCAAGGCGGCGGCTGGGGGAAGTGGCCGGCCGCTCCGGCAGCTGGATGGACGAGCAACGGCAACGTAGTGAGGAGCGCCGCAGCCTGCGGGAACGCCTCACCCCCTTGGAGGCGGAACGGCAACAGCGGCAGGAGCGCTGCCGTCAGGCTGCCGAACGGCTGGCGGAGCTGGAGGCCGAGCGGCGGACCGAGGGCAGTGGCCACGAGGAGCTGGAAGCTCAGCTGGCGGGCCATGAAAGCGAAGCCCTGGCCCTGCAGCAGGAATTGGAACGGGAGCAAACCGCCCTGCAGGAGCTGGTGGAAGCCCTCGCCCTGCAACAGCGCACCCGCCAGCGGCTGGAGCAGGAGCAGACAGAACTGGAGCGGGAGATCGCTCGGCTGGATAGCCGCCGCGAAACCCTGCAGGAAAGCCGGGGCACCGGTGCCTTGCGGCTGCTGCTGGAATCGGGGCTTGAGGGAATCCACGGGCCAGTGGCCCAGCTGGGGGAGGTGCAGGAACGGCACCGCATCGCCCTGGAGGTGGCCGCCGGGGCCCGCCTGGCCCAAGTGGTGGTGGAGGACGACGCCATCGCCGCCCGGGCCATCGACTTGCTCAAAAGCCGCCGGGCCGGCCGCCTCACCTTTCTGCCCCTCAATCGCATCCGCGGCGGTGGTGGGGGCGGGGGTGGCGCGGCCCTGCAGCGCGGTTCGGCGCCGGGCGGCGCCCCTGGTTCCCCTGGCAGCGCCCTGATCGGGCGGGCGGTGGACCTGGTGCGTCACGAGCCCGTCTACGACGAGGTTTTCCGCTACGTCTTCGGCGACACCTTGGTGTTCGCCAGCCTGGAGCAGGCACGCCGCGAACTGGGACGCTGCCGGGCCGTGACCCTGGAGGGGGAGCTGCTCGAAAAGAGCGGCGCCATGACCGGCGGCAGCCTCCAGGTTCGCTCTGGCCAACTGGGTTTCGGCAGCAGTCAGGAGGGGGATGAGGCCGAACCGCTGCGGCGCCGTTTGCTGGAGCTGGGCGAAAGCCTGCTGGCTTGCCGCCGCCGCGAGGGCGATCTCGGCCGGCAACTGGAAGAACGGCGGCCCGCCCTGCAGGGGCGCCAGCAGCGCCGGGCTGCCCTGGAGGCCGAACGGGGCGCGGCCCGCCGGGCCCTCGAACCCTTGCTGCAGCGCGGCCGCCAGTTGCAGGAACGGCACCAGTCCCTCCAGGCCACCCACAAGCAGGACAACCAAAGGCTGGCGGAGCTTGAGGCGGCCCTCCAGCCGCTGCAGGCGGCGCTGCAGGCGTTGGAGGCGGCCGAGGCCAGCGCCAGCGGCAACGCCGATGGTGGCCACTGGCAGGCCCTGCAGCAGGACCTGGAATCCGCCGACCACAACCTCAGCGAGGCGCGCCAACGCCGCGATGCCCTGGTGGCGGAGCGGCGTGAGCGGGCCCTGGCCAGCGAACGCCTATCCAGCCAACTGGAGGCCCTTGGCCAGGAGGAGCGGCGGCTGGCAGAGGCGATCACGGCGTTGATGGCGGAACGGCAGGCCTGGCGCGAGCGCCAGCAGGCCGAGCAAGAACGGCGGGCCAGCCTGGAGTTGCGCCAGAGTGAGTTGACCACCCGCTTCGGCGAACGGCGACGGGCCCGGGATATCGCCGAAGCCCAGCTGGCCGGCGCCCGCCAGGCGTTGCAGCAGCATCAATGGCAACAGCAACGGCTAGCCGAAGAGCAGCAGTCCTTGAGCGAGGCACAGCGGGCCCAGGGCCTGCGGCTCGAGCAGATGGCCCGGGAGCTGCCCGAGCCGGCGCCGGAGGTTCCCGCCGAGCTGCGTCAGGCGGGACTAGAGGCCCTGCAGGCCGAACTCCGGGCCCTGGCTTTGCGCCTGCAATCCCTCGAACCCGTCAACATGCTGGCCCTCGAAGAATTGGAGCAGCTGGAAACCCGCCTGGCCGAACTAGCCGAACGGCTGGCGGTGCTGAGCCACGAACGGGAAGAACTGTTGTTACGCATCGAAACGGTGGCCACCCTGCGCCAGGAGGCCTTCCTGGA
The DNA here is from genome assembly GCA_044233545.1 of Cyanobium sp. Classification (GTDB taxonomy): domain Bacteria; phylum Cyanobacteriota; class Cyanobacteriia; order PCC-6307; family Cyanobiaceae; genus Cyanobium. The sequence continues at coordinate 4,945 of JBIIJV010000038.1, read as the reverse complement.
GGCCTTCAACGCCGTCGATGGCCACTTCCGCAGCATCTTTGCCGGACTATCTGATGGCGAAGGTCAGCTCCAGCTCGAAAATCCCGACGACCCCCTGGAGGGGGGGCTGACCCTGGTGGCCCACCCCAAGGGCAAGACCGTGCGCCGCCTGGCCGCCATGTCCGGCGGTGAGAAGTCCCTGACCGCCCTGAGTTTCCTGTTCGCCCTGCAGCGCTTTCGGCCCTCGCCCTTCTATGCCCTCGATGAAGTGGATAGCTTTTTGGACGGGGTCAATGTGGAGCGGTTGGCGGCCCTGATTGCGGCCCAGGCCGATGCGGCCCAGTTCCTGGTGGTGAGCCACCGGCGCCCCATGATCGCCGCCGCCACTCGCACCATTGGCGTCACCCAGGCCCGCGGCGCCCACACCCAGGTGGTCGGTTTGCCGCCGGCGGCCTGAGCTGGCGGTGTAAGTCACAATGGGCCGACTGGGCCCCGGACTTGACTTCCTCCATCCCCCCTGCCAACGATTCCACCGCCTCCGCCCCCAGCGATCGCCTCTGGCTGCGCTCCGAGCTGATGGGCACCCAGGTGATCACCCGCGATACCGGCCGTCGCCTGGGGGTGGTGGGAGAGGTGGTAGTGGATATCGATCGGCGCGAGGTGGTCGCCTTGGGGTTGCGCGACAACCCCCTCACTCGCTTCCTGCCGGGCCTGCCCCGTTGGATGCCCCTGGATCGCATCCGCCAGGTGGGCGATGTGATTCTTGTGGATTCGGCCGATTCCCTCAACGAAAGCTTTGACTCTGATCGCTATAGCAAGGTGATCAATTGCCAGGTGATCACCGAATCGGGGGCGGTGTTGGGCCGGGTACTGGGGTTCAGTTTCGATATCGAAACGGGCGAATTGACCACCTTGGTGCTGGGGGCCCTGGGGGTGCCCCTGTTGGGGGAAGGGGTGCTGAGCACCTGGGAGCTGGCGGTCGAGGAGGTGGTCAGCAGCGGCACCGACCGAATCATTGTCTATGAGGGTGCTGAAGACAAGCTGAAGCAACTGGGCACGGGCCTGCTGGAGAAACTGGGCATCGGCGGCTCCGGATGGGAGCAGGAAGAGCGGGAACGCTTTGGCGGTGCGGCGGTGCCGGCCGAAAACCAGCTGGCCCCTGGGCAAGCGACGGCGGTTGAGCAGCGCCGCATTCAACCGGCCCGCAGCCGCGCCTTCGAACCGGAGGGCGAGATGGAATACGTCGAGCTGGAGGAGCGGCGTGAGCGCGAACCCTTGCGCCAGCGCCGCTACCTGGACGAGGACAATGGGCCTCGGCAGGAGCGCTACCGGGATTCCGAATCCAATTATCGGGATCTGGAGCCCGAACCCGAACCTGCCCCTCGCTACCGAGAACGCGATCGCGATCGCGAATTAGATCGCGAATTGGAACGCGAACGGGATCGGGGTCTGGATCGGGGTATGGATCGCTATGAACAGCGAGAGCGGAGTGGAGATCGCCAACCCCCCAGCCGCTACCGGGACCCGGAACCCGAGCCATGGCGAGGCCGCGATCGCGATCAAGACCCACTCGCCTACGAAACCGAGCGATCCGCTGGTCCCCGGCCCCTGGAGGCAGGGCCGCTGGAGCCGGCCAGCAACCGGCCCCTCTCCTATGGCCCCCCCAGCGGCCGCCCCAGGGACGACGGGCCGGTGGATGTGGAAGCTGAGCCCATGGATGACCCCTGGTGAAGTGCTCAGCGGCACCTGTGTCAGGCTGCCCAGACCCATACCACGGCCCAGGCCCCGGCATGAACACCACGCTTTTTGTCTGCCATGAAGGACAACGCACCGGTGCCCCCCTGCTGCTGCTCTGGCTGATCCGTTGGTTGTTGGCTAACACCAGCATCCGCCCGGTGGTGGCCCTGATGCGGGATGGCCCATTGCGGGAAGAATTCAGCGCCATCTGCCCCACCTATACCTTCACCAAGCCGGTGGCCGAGCGATTGCACAGGCGTTTGCAGCGTCGCTTTTTCGCCACCCAGACCACCGACCCCGAAGCCTGGCTGGCGGAGATCGTAGCGAAAGTAAATCCCGACTGCCTCTACCTGAACACCCTGGTGCTGGGCTATTGCCTGGGCAAACTGACGCTTGATTGCAGTCGGACCAAGGTGATCAGCAGTGTTCACGAAATGGAAATCGGACTGCTTCTTTCGAGTACGCCAGACGCGATCAAAAGACAGATATCAATCTCCGACATACTCACCTGTGAAGGCGAAAGCGTCAAACAAAATCTTGTCCAGAACCACCAGACAAACCCCGATCAATGCGTGGTAATGCCAGCGTATGTACCCTACGAAAGACCGGAAGAAATGATGCAGCTTTCCTGCAAAGATTCCAGTCAATCCGTCATTGACACGCTGCAAGATTTCAGAAGCAACAACGTTTTCCTCTTTGGCTTTGCCGGTTCAGCCATTGATCGCAAGGGTTTTGATCTTTTCCCTCTGCTGGTCAAAGCTTGTGCCAAACGCTTTGCCGACATCCCTTTCCGAGCCGTATGGATTGGCTGCGGGCCCGGCTCCCTCGCTTATGTGAAAGCAGAGCGTGATCTCACCCTGCTGGGAATACGCGAACATGCGCTGCTGCTGCCCGGCGTGTCTTGTGGGGCGGCAGCCTTGAGGCAACTCAATGTCATGGCATGCCTCTCCAGGGAAGATCCGGGGCCCGTCGTCAGCCTGGAAGCCGGTGCCATGGCCATTCCGAGTGTGTGCTTCAAAAATTGTGGCGGAATCGCCGAACTATCTGAATTGGGCTGCAGCGTATCCGTCGATTACCTTGACCTTGAAGCCTTCGCCGAAGCCCTCTTTGCCTTGCAGCAGGATCCGCAAAGGATCAAGTCGCTCGGCCGAATCTTTCAAGAGCATGTTTTCTCTACCAATACCGTGAGCATCCAGGGAGCGGCGATTGCGACCCTGATTGATGGCACCAATGTTTAAAACCAATCCTTCGTAAAGGATTAATCGAGGACTGATGAAGGAGCTTACATCGACCGGTTGATAACCTTTTGTAGTCGCTTAAAGAGCCTATCTATGCCCATTCCCCCTAGAGATGCAGTCCGGTTTATTCCTAAATGCTTGCCATCTGCCCTAACGCCCAGGAGCCTCGGACGCACTATTCCGCCTGAAACAGCAGCGACGCGGAATTGACGCAATAGCGCTGGCCCGTGGGCCGCGGGCCATCGTTGAAGACATGGCCGAGGTGGGCGTCACAGCGGGCGCAGCGGATCTCGCTGCGGACCATGCCGTGGCTGCTGTCGGTGTGCACCGTGATCGCTTCGGGGTTGACACCCTCCCAGAAGCTGGGCCAGCCCGTGCCGGAATCAAATTTGGTATCCGAGGCGAAAAGGTCGGCACCACAACAGATGCACGCATAGGTGCCCCGGCCCTTGTGGTTCCAATAGGTGCCCGTAAAGGCCCGTTCGGTGCCACCTTGGCGGGCGACGCGGTATTGCTCGGGTGTAAGGCGCTCGCGCCACTGGGCATCATCCAGGCTTGCCTGGCGCTCGTTGGGAGGCAGGTCTGCGCAGCTCAGGGGTTCGGCCATCGAAGGTCCGCAAGGTTTTCAAGATCGCAGGGCCAGGCTAGGGGCCCTTGGCACCCAAGGGTCCGCCAAGGAAAACCCGGCTCGGATGGCGCGGATGTCGCCAGCGATGGTCCCCTGAGCGGCCATTGTGAGCAGTGGAACCCCGCGTTTCCCCGTTTCCCCCGTGCCACCGCCCCTCGGCCGCCGTCAGCTGCTCACCCTCTCGGGCCTTGCCCTGGGGGCCGGGATCTGGCAAGTCTGCCGGCCGGCCCCATCCCGGGCGGACCCATCCTGGGCAGCCACCGGCCTGGCGGTCCCGCCCCGCGGCGGCACCCGCCTGGTGCTGATCAGCGACCTCAACGGCGCCTACGGCTCCACCACCTACATCGCCGAGGTGCACCGGGGCGTGGCCCTGATCCCGCCGCTGCGGCCCGACCTGGTGATCTGCGCCGGCGACATGGTGGCGGGCCAGAAGGCGGGGCTGGGCCGCCAACGGCTGGCGGCTATGTGGGCGGGCTTCGATCGCAGCGTGCTCGGGCCGCTGCGGAACGCCGGCCTGCCGTTCGCGCCGGCCATAGGCAACCACGACGCTTCCGGCGCCAGCGCCGCCGGCCGCTTTCTCTTCGATGACGACCGCGCCGAGGCGGCCCGCTTCTGGCTCCCTCGCCGCGACAGCCTCGGGCTCAACTTCATCGACAGCGGCGGCTTCCCCTTCCACTACGCCATCCGCCAGCAGGACGTCTTCGTGCTGGTTTGGGACGCCTCCACCGCCACGGTGCCGGCCGGGCAGCTGCGCTGGGCCGAGCGGGTCCTGGCGGGCCCCGTCGCCCGCTCCGCCAGCCGGCGCCTGGTGGTGGGCCACCTGCCGCTGCGGGCCGTGAGCCAGGGCCGCGACCGCCCCGGCGAGGTGCTGGCGCGGTCGGGGGACCTGCAGCAGCTGCTGGAACGCCATCGGGTGGAGGCCTATGTGAGCGGCCATCAACACGCCTTCTTCCCCGCCCGCCTGGGTCAGCTTGATCTGTTCCACCTCGGGGCCATGGGCAGCGGCCCCCGCCGGCTGCTGGCAGGCACCACCCAGCCCACCCAGACCCTCACCGTGCTGGATCTGGTCGGCAGCCCCCCCCGCCTGGTGGAAACCAGCTTCGATCTCAAGACAATGCAGCGCCTTGACCCCAACCGGCTGCCCCGCTCACTCCGCGATGCCGCCGGCCGGGTGCTGCCCAGGCGACCCGAAGCCTGAGACGGCAGAGCCGGTACCCTGGTGTTGCCGCAAGACAGATCGGTAAATCTGGTTGCCATCGCTAAATTGGCTTCAGCAGCTTCTGGAGCCGATGCGCATTGCCGTTACGGGAGCATCAGGCAAGACCGGCTCCAGGGTTGTGGAGGAGGCCTTGGGCCGGGGCTG
>JBIIJV010000047.1:0-15744 GCA_044233545.1 Cyanobium sp. | reverse complement strand
TGGTTTGCAAATGCTTGGCATCGGCATCATCGGTGAATACGTTGGAAGGATATATATAGAAAGTAAGCGGCGACCCCACTACATTTTACGCGAGGTGATAGATCTTGCCGTCGGCTGCGAGGATAAGGATGATGCCTGAACACCTACGGTAAAGCAAGAAACTCCAAATGCCTTACCCACGAATGGGAAGAGACCTAAGAGTCTCCGTTCAAATCCCATCACTCCACGCAGGAATCTGTTGATGATTTCGGGATAAACCCTGAGATCGGAATGCTCCGATTCTGGCATAGAGCCTGAAACGCCGAAATGGCTAACCAAACGGATTGCCGCAACGATCGGGAAAAGAAGTACGTACAGATGGCCAGAGTCCACCACCTGGAGGCCAGAAGTTCGCATCATCAAGACCAACTCTCCACGACGATAGCGACGGAAGTGCTCAAGGTAAACATCGTGGTTGCTCCAGAGAAACTGAAAAGCCGGAACGCAGATCATCATCAACCCGTCCCCAGCCAGATGGTCGGCCAGCAAATTGACAAAAGCCGAGTCATTCTCGATGTGTTCGACTACATCGATGGCGACGATCACATCATAGATGGCCCCTTCAGGAATCGCCGCATAAAGTGTGATCGAGGCATCGTGCGGGTCGGAGCCCAGTGCGTTCTGATCGTACGCAGAGTCAACGAGGTCCCATTCGATTGGCCTACCCCCTAGGCTCGAGCCCAGCGAGCGGCTGATGATTCCATTGCCGGCACCGATGTCAAGGCCCTTCAATGGACATTCCTCAGGGTGCGATCCTCGGGGAAGACCACCATGACCTTGGCCACGGACGAGATGGCGGTTAAGCAGGCTCCCAATGACTCTAGTCTTGTAGTGGTAATACCAGTGTCGTCTCTGATCTTCGACATCGAGGAAGAGACTGGACTCCTTCAGATCTGCCATCGCTGGAAAAGATTCCCCTGGTCGGAAGTGTGTTGCTGACTACAACTGCTGCGGCGTCATTGGTAGCGAGTTAACAGCACTCGCCACAACAAGTAATTGACAACGACTGGAAAGGCTATGGCCATGAGCAGCGCAAAGATACTACCACGAAAAAGAAGGTCAAAGATGCCGCTTCCAGCATACGCCAGCAAAGCGGAAATGCCGAGCACAACAAGATAACCGCGAACTGGCGCCAGTTGGCCATCGAGAGAACGGCGGAAGCTCACGAGCGAATGTAGAAAATACCCAAGGAGAGAGGACAAAAGGTAGCCGAGACTTACGGCCAGCGCACGGGTACCCCCGACCATAAGGATTGCTGCAGTAATGGAAAGACTGACCGCTGTGATCACCACTCCCGAGGCTGCAAATCGAGGCAACGAATGGGAGAACAGACTCCTCATAAGTATAACCATGACCCACGGTCGAGTAGCATACTGATTTGGTTCGAGAAGTTCTTGCTCAGAGACTGATCGGAGCCTGCTGTTGCTTCAGCACCTCCTCCAGCCCGGCCAAGTCGTCGTCGGTGATCTTGGTTTGCATAGGACAATGCTTAGGACCACACATCGAACAGAACTCAGCCTGCTTATAGATATCAGCAGGCAGAGTTTCATCATGGTATTCCCTTGCCCGTTCAGGGTCGAGAGATAGGTCAAACTGACGATTCCAATCGAAGGCGTAACGAGCCTTACTCAGTTCGTCATCCCGATCGCGTGAGCCGGGTCGATGGCGGGCAATATCGGCGGCATGGGCGGCTATTTTGTAAGCAATTAACCCATTACGAACATCTTCTGAGTTGGGAAGGCCGAGGTGCTCTTTCGGTGTGACATAACAAAGCATCGCTGTGCCATACCATCCAGCCATGGCAGCACCTATGGCGCTGGTGATGTGGTCATAACCGGGGGCAATGTCAGTAACAAGGGGACCCAAGACATAGAAGGGAGCCTCTGAGCACTCCTCCATCTGTTTTTTGACATTAAACTCAATCTGATCCATGGGTACATGGCCGGGTCCCTCCACCATCACCTGGACGTCATGCTTCCAAGCCCGCCGGGTCAACTCGCCCAGGGTCTTGAGTTCGGCCAACTGGGCCTCATCGGAGGCGTCATGGAGACAGCCAGGTCGCAGTGAATCGCCGAGGGAAAATGTACAATCGTAGCGCTTAAAGATTTCACATATATCATCAAAACGACTATAAAGTGGATTCTGTTTGTGGTGATGCAGCATCCATTGGGCCAAGATGCCACCGCCACGACTAACAATGCCGGTGAGTCGACCCTTGACCTTGGGTAAATGCTCAATCAACAAGCCAGCATGAATCGTCTGATAGTCAACGCCCTGCTGGCAATGCTTTTCAATGATATGCAGAAAATCATCCTCACTCAACCTTTCAATTGAGCCATGGACACTTTCAAGCGCTTGATAGACTGGAACCGTGCCGATCGGCACCGATGATGCCTGAATAATTGCCGTGCGAACCTCATCAAGGTTGACCCCACCCGTTGATAGATCCATCACCGTGTCGGCGCCATACTTAATGGCTAATTCAAGCTTGTCAAGCTCTTCTGAAATATCGCTTGCATTAGGGGAAGCCCCGATATTGGCATTGACCTTGCAACGGCTAGCGATGCCGATCGCCATCGGCTCCAAATTGGGATGCTCAATGTTGGCCGGAATAATCATTCGCCCCCGTGCCACCTCCTCCAGCACCAAGGAAGGCGGCAGATTCTCCCGGTGAGCCACGTGGGCCATCTCCTCGGTGATCACCCCCTGGCGGGCGTAATGCAGCTGGGTGACATTGGCTCCAGGGTTGCCCTCGGCTCGACGCTTCTCAATCCAGGCGCTGCGCATGATGTACAAGGCGAAGGAAGCTCCGGGGACAAGGAGCGGAGGGGGCCTGGCATGAGTTCTCCGCACTTCCCTGCGCCGGCATGACCCGGATCAGGTTCGGAGGGTGTGATCTCAGCCCTAGCAGCAGACCCTGAAACAGGTTCTGGTTCTGGGCACCCCTAGTGTGCCAACAAACTAGCAAGGCCGATGCGGCCATTGTCCACGGACAAGTCGGGACGCGGTCCGGCCTGGGCGCCAGTCCCTTAGGTTGATCAGTCCTTGCTAGGGGCTGGGCCTCCCCGTCGGGCATGGAGCCCATTCAACGCCGCCGCCACCACCAGGTGATCAGGGTCCTTGGTAAGGGAACGCAGTCGCTCTCGGGCCAGGTCGCCCACGGCGGCAGCGCCCGCCGGAACTGGAGGTGGCCCCAACAGCCGGCCCAGCAGCTCGGCACCAGCGACCCGCACCGTGCCATCGGTGTCACCAAGGGCTAGCTCGGCCAGATCCAGCAACCAGGCCGGCTGCATGGTGGGGTCTTCGGCAAGGGCAGCCAGGATGCTGCAACGCACCAACCAATGGTCGTCGTCGGCAAAGGTCTGGCGCAGTAGTGGCCAGGCTTCCACCACCCCGTAATAGGCAAGAGCATTGGCCGCTTCTGCCCTCACATTGGCATCGGGATCCTCCAGCAGAACCTTGACCAGCGCCTGCCGCCCCTGCTCACTGCGTTTGTAGCCGAGCCCGGCACAGCAGAGGGAACGGATGGCAAAAGCCGTCTGCTGCAGACCGATCAACAGCAGCGGAATCGCCTCCGGCGCTGGCAACTGCCGCAGAGAAGCCAGAGCAGGCATGGCGCGGGATGGATCACCCGAGCGGATCGCCTGCAGCAATTCCGAATTGGACAACGGATCGAGGGAGGAATCCATGGGGCCTCTCAGGGGTTTCGCTTCAGCCGCAGGGCCCGCAGCAGTTCGCCACGGCGGCGGCGGCGGGCAATCAAGCTGTAGATCAGCAAGCCCAGGCCAATGGTCAGGGCCGGGAGGGATTGAACCCAGTCCCCGGCCAGGCCGTGGACAAAAGCCAACCCGATCAAAAGGGGCGAAGAAAGCGCCAGCAGGGCTTGCCGCCAACGGGTGGCCGACGCTGGCGAATCCTGGAGGAGGGGAGGCCCAGTCATCACGGTTCCTGCTGGCCCATCCAGCGCAGCAGACTCAAGCTGAGCACCCGGATGCCCACCTCCAGGGCGCCTTCATCGGCAAGGAAAGTATTGCTGTGGAGCGGCGAGCAACCCCCGGGTCCCGCCACCCCCAGGCGAAACATGGTGCCGCGACAATCGCGCAGCAATTCGGCAAAATCCTCGGCGCCAAGGGAGGGCTGCTCAAGCCACTGCACCTTTTCGGCCCCAAGCAAATCGCTGGCCGCCAGGGCCACGAGCTCGGTGAGCTTTGAATCGTTGTGAACGGGGGGTGAAATGCTGCGGAAGTGCACCCTGGCCTCACCGCCATGGCCGCGGCAAAGGGCCTGCACCGTGGCTTCAATCCAAATCGGCAACTGGCTATGGAGCTCCAGATCAAGGCAGCGGACCGTACCCAGCAGCCGCACATGGTCGGCGATGACATTGAAAGCCTTTCCCCCCTCGATGCGGCCAAAGCTGACCACCACCGGATGGAGGGCATCCAAGCGACGACTGATCGCCTCCTGGAGACCGCTGACCACCCGGGCCGCAATCCAGATGGCATCTGTGCTCTGGTGGGGCCTGGCCCCGTGGCCGCTTTCCCCCAACACCTCAATTTCCAGTTCCCCAGCCGCCGCCGTTAGGCTGCCACTACGGACACCAATGGTGCCCACAGGCAAGCTGGGAAAGACGTGTACCCCAAACAGGGCCCGCACCCCGTCCATGGCGCCATCGGCCCGCATCCAGGTCGCCCCCTGGGCCGTTTCCTCCGCCGGTTGAAAGATCAACCGCACCCTGGCCTTGAGCTGATCTGACACCGAAGCGAGCAGGGCGGCCACGCCCAGTCCCACGGTGGTGTGGAAGTCATGGCCGCAGGCATGCATCAGGCCCTGGTGAGACGAGGCCCAGGGCAGGCCGGTGCGCTCTTCGATCGGCAAGGCATCCATATCCACCCGCAAGGCCACCAGCGGCCCGCCCGCCGGACCCAACTCGCCCACCACCCCCGTGCGGCCGACGGCTTCGCTCACCTGCCAGCCCCAGCGGCGCAATTCGCCAGCCACCAGGGCGGCCGTCTGTTGTTCGTGGCCGCTCAGCTCGGGATGGCGGTGGAAGTGGCGACGCAGCTGGATCAACTCGGGCAACAGCGCAGCCAAGGTCTGCTCCAGCCCCAGGTCAACCCAGTCGCCAGGGGGGATCTGCAGGGGATCCGCTGGGGAATCGCAGGCTGGGGAGAAGGTCATGGCTGCAATCATCGGCCCAGGGCCAGAAACTGGGCCAGAGCCTCGACTGCATCGGGGGGCCAGCGCCGTATCTGCCGCAGCCATTCGTCCTGGCGGTAGCGGGGATCGAGCCCGAAGGCAGCGGCCCAATGGCTCTCGGCTTCACCGCGGCCACCTCGCTGCCAGAGCACGGCGGTCAGACCGGCCCGTGCATCAGCAAAGAGAGGATGGCGTCGGATCAAACGCCGCAATTCCTGTTCGGCTTGATCACCCTGCCCGAGCTGGAAGGCGGCCAGGGCGGCGCTGGATCGGGCCATGGCGAAATCGGGCCTGGCTTCGGCCGCCGCCTCGAAATTGCGACGCGCCGCATCCCAGTGCCCGAGGGAGCCCTCTACGTTGCCCATGTTGTAAAGGGCGGAGGCGTCCAGGGGATCGCGCTCCAGAATCCACTGGTAGTCAGCGGCGGCGGCCTGCCAGAGACCCAGGGCTTCCTCGGCGGTGCCGCGGTTGAGATGGGGATCGGTTTGATTGGGAGCCAGGGCAATCGAGCGACCCTGGGCGGCGATTGCTCCGGGGGCATCCCCCAGGGCGAGTAACACGTTGCCCCGGTTGCTCCAGGCCGCCGCATCCTCTGGGGCCTGGTCGAGAACCGCGTCCCAAAGGGGAAGGGCTGCGTCGAAACGACCCTCACGGCTGGCCCGAAGGGCCTCCCGAAACAATTCCTCGCTGGCCGCCATGCCGCTTTTGGGGCCCGCAGGGTCGACCACCCCACTGGCCAGGGCCTTGGCGGGCAGGGGCAGCAACAGGCCCACGCAGCACAGCCCCAGGGCCAACCAAACCAGAAGGGAGCGCCTCATGCCGCCACCTGCTGGGGGTCGCCGAGATGGGCCCGGCCCGCAGGGGTGACCAAGCGGCCGCGCGGCGTGCGCTGCAGGAAGCCCACCTGCAGCAAAAAGGGTTCGACCACCGTCTCCAGGGTCGCCGGGTCCTCGCCCAAGCCAGCCGCCAGGGTTTCCAGTCCTACGGGTCCGCCGCCGTGGCCGTCTAGCAGCAGTCGCAACAGGCGGTGGTCAGAGGCATCCAGGCCCATCGAATCGACCCGATGTAGCTGCAGGGCCTCGGCCACCAGCTGGCGGTCGATGAAATCGTGGCCCCCCACCGCCGCCACATCCCTGACACGCCTGAGCAAGCGATTGGCAATCCGGGGCGTGCCACGACAACGACGGGCCACCTCCTGGGCCGCATCGGGGGCCAGATCCATCAACAACAGGCGGGCGGCCCGTTCGACGATCGCCCGCAGATCGTCGAGGCCGTAGAACTCCAGGCGATGCAGCAAACCGAAACGGTCACGCAGGGGTGAACTCAGGGAACCCGCCCTCGTGGTGGCCCCCACGAGGGTGAAGGGGGGCAACTCCAGGCTGCGGGTGCGGGCGGTGGTGCCCTTGCCGACGGTGAGGTCGAGCCGGCAATCCTCCATCGCGGGGTAGAGGATTTCTTCGGCGACCCTGTTGAGGCGGTGGATCTCATCGATGAACAACACCTCGTGGGCCTGCAAGTTCACCAGCAGACCGACGATGTCGCGGGGGCGTTCCAGGGCGGGGGCACTGGTGATGCGGCAACGCACCCCCAACTCCTCAGCCAGCACCAGGGCCATGGTCGTCTTACCCAAACCGGGCGGGCCGTAGAGCAGCACATGATCGAGGGCTTCGCCGCGGCCCCGGGCCGCAGCGACGGCGATGCCTAGCACCTGCTTGAGTTCGCTCTGACCGATGTAATCCGCCAGCCGCCGCGGCCGCAGAGTGTCCTCCCGACCTGAGAGTTCAGCCTCGCCCGCGGCTGGATCAAGCAGCTGCGGCCTTGGGGGCGCAGCAGGCTTGGCCCGATCACCACCGGGAAGGGGAGAGGGGCCTGAAGACACGATCGCCATATCCATGAGGGTAACGGCTGCGGCCATCCCCCAGGTCCCAAAGCCCAACTACTCTCTGAGGATTGGCTGAACTCAGGGGGCCATCCATGGCGAAGGGACCCGGGAGACAGGGGGGTGGCAAGCCCAAGGATCCGGCCCACAAACTGTTGGCCGACAACCGCTTCGCACGCCATCAGTATGAAATTCTCGAAACCCTGGAGACCGGGATCGAGCTGCTCGGCACGGAAGTGAAATCCATTCGTTCGGGCCAGGTGAACCTGCGCGACGGTTTTTGTCTGATCCGCAATGGCGAGATGCAACTCCACAACGTGCACATCTCGCCCCACAGCCACGCCGGCCGCTTCTTCAACCATGAACCCCTGCGAGTGCGCAAACTCCTGGCCCATCGCCGCGAACTCGACAAGCTGCGCAGCGCCCTAGACCAGAAGGGCCTCACCCTGATTCCGCTCAATCTCCACCTCAAGGGATCCTGGATCAAGCTGACCGTGGGGCTGGGCAAGGGGCGCAAGCTGCACGACAAGCGCCACGAAGAAAAGCGCAAAGTGGAAGCGAAGGAAGCCCGTGCGGCCATCGCCCGCCTTTGACCCTCAGGGCCGGGCCGGGGCTGGAGGTGGCGCCGCAGGGGTTGCTGGGGCCACGGGAGCTGACAGAACCCCACCCTGGCCTGGGGCCGGCTGGGGTTGGGTTGGAGGGGGTGGAGAAACCGAGGGAGCTTGCGGGGGAGGCACTGGGGAGTCCCCCCCGGGAGCGGCCGAAGGACCCGTTGGTTCCGCCGCAGCGCCGGGTGCAGGGGTGTCTGGCGCCTCTACCTCCTCAGGGGGGGGCGGGGTGTCGCCGGCCGTGGGAGGAGCAGGCGCGGGGGGATCGGCCCGCAATGAAAGGCTGATGCGGGCCGGGGCCACTCCCTCATTGGTCACCAGCAACTGGACCGGCAGGCGGACCTGTTGCCCGAGGCTGAGGACCCGCAGGGGCCCCTTGGGGGCTATCAAAGTGCCATCGGCCCCGTAGACACTCATCTGCAGCAACGGCGAGCCATTGACCCCCAGCACCAAAGCATGATCGGTGGGCAGCCGGATCGGGAACAGGCGGGCGCCACTTGCTGGGACATCCGCCGACAGCAGCTGGGTGACCTGGGGGGGGACCTCGATGGGCTCGATGCGCACGCTCTCGAGGGTCTGATCAGCGGCCGCATACCAAAGCTGGCGGAACGGCTCCGCCGGCATGTCCTGGCCGTTCCGCCCGGGCAGAAGGCTCTGGGTACTGCCTGAAACCAGCTGCTGCAGTACCTCTGTGCTCAGGCCCTGGGCCAGAAAGGATTCCTGACGCCGCTTCCAGTCCCCCGCACTGAAGCTGCCCAAACGACGGCGGAGGGCCATCGGCAGCTGCTCCACCCGCGCCAGCCAATCCTCAGCCAACTGGTTCCAGACCCGCCGCAGGGGGGCATCCTCCAGTGAATCGGTGGGTAGGCGCCCCCGGCGCTCGGGATATTGGGCCAACAAATTGGCATCGACCAGGCTGAGGAACCAGCCGCGGTCCACTTGCATCGCCCGCAGCCGGCTGAGCAACTGTTGTCGTTGGTCCACCTCGGTCGGTGGCAGGCTGGCCCCGCCGGAAGGCTCATCGGTGGGGGCCAGGGCTGCCGGAGCCTGGGGCTTGCCCCGACCCAGCCACCACCAGCCCAGGGCCGTCCCTGCCAGCACCGACAGCACCAAGGCGATCAAGACTGGCCAAAGCCCGCCCTCCGCCGCCGTCTCCCGGTCCTCCTGCCGGCGCCGCTTGCGCAACTCCCGCTGGTCTTGGGGCGACGATTCCAGGGCGGCAGGCTCGCTCCAGGGATCGTCCAAGGGCGCTTCCACAGCGCCAGCGCCAGCGCCAGCGTCACTGCCAGGGCCTGCGCCAAGGCCTGCGCCATAGCCATAGCCAGGACCTGCGCCTGCGCCAGGCGGCAGTTGCTCTTTCAACGGGGCCTGCGGGGGGGGGCTGGCCAGGGCGACGGCAGGATCCGGGGCCGCTGCTGGGGCCTCTACTGGGTCCGCTTCCGTCCAGGCAAGTGGTTGGGCAGGCTCAACCGGCGGCCGGGAATGGTCCACAGGCGGGGGCACCAGTACCAACGTGCGGTCAGCGCGAGGCACCGGACCGGTGCTATCGGGCATGGCCAGGGCCTGGAAAGCCGCCAGGGCCTGGGCGGCACTGGCGTAACGGCGCCTGGGATCCAGACTCACCAGGCGGCTGATTTGGCTGGCCAGAGCGGGCTCGGTCTCCAGGGCCGCCGGCCAGCGCCACTCCAGGCTGACGGGATCGAGCAGGGCTTCGGGATCGTCGCCGCTGAGCAACACCATGGCAACCACCCCGAGGGAATAAAGATCCATCCAGGTCTGGGGGGCCCCGCCCGCCAGCTGCTCGGGCGGGGCATAGCCGGGGGTGGCCCCGCCGGGATCCGCCGCCTCAGCCAAACCCCTTAACAGGCCGAAATCAAGCAACACCGGCTGGCCATCACGATCGCGGCGCAGCAAATTGGCGGGGGTGAGATCCCCATGGATCAGCTCCTGGCCATGCAGCACTACCAGTACGGGCAGCAGCTGACGCAACAGCAGCAACACCTCGCCAGCACCAAAGACCAATTGACGGTCGCGGCGGGCAGCCAGCAGCTGGCCGTAGGTGCGGCCCCCCTGCCATTCGCGCACCAACCACAGGGCCCCTTCCTCCTCAATCGCGGCCCCAAAGCGGGGTACCTGGGGATGGAGCACCCCTTGCAACCGGGTCCAAAGCTGGCGGACTCGCTCCTGGTCCCGCTCCGCTCCGACCCGGCGCAACACCACAGGGGCCTCCGCTGCCAGGCTGTCCGTGCCGAGCCACAGGCTCCCCTGGGGCCCCTGGGTTTGCGAAAGCAGCCGTTCGAGGCGATAACGGCCGCCGATGAGTGAACCAGGGTCACCGGTGGTCATTGACCGGGCTCCGGGTCGGGTTTGCGAGGCATCTCCAAGCCCTTGCTGGTCAGCCAATCCCGGTCGTAGAGACGAGAGCGATAACGGTCGCCGCTATCGCAAAGCACGGTGACGATGCGGTGGCCAGGTCCGAGACGGCGGGCGGTCTCAACGGCCGCGGCCACATTGATGCCCACCGAGCCTCCCATGTAGAGACCCTCTTGCCAGAGCAGCTCGTAAATCGTGCGCAGGGCTTCGGGATCGTCGATGCGCACGGCGTCATCGATCGGAGCGCCTGCCAAGTTGGCGGTGACGCGACTGTTGCCGATGCCCTCGGTGACCGAGCTGCCCTCGGCATGCAACTCGCCCTTGGTCGCCCATTGGTAGAGGGCACTGCCGTAGGGATCGGCCAGGACACAACGCAGACTTGGGCGGCGCTCCTTGAGGAAAAGGGCGACGCCCGCATAGGTGCCCCCCGTGCCGGTCGCCGATACCCAGGCATCCACCTGACCTTCGCATTGCTCCCAGATCTCAGGGCCGGTGCTGTCGAAGTGGGCCTGACGGTTGGCGAGGTTGTCAAATTGATTGGCCCAAACGGCGCCAGGGGTTTCGGCGGCAATACGACCCGAAAGCTTGACGTAATTATCGGGATTGGCATAGGGGACAGCCGGCACCGTACGGACCTCCGCCCCCAGGGTGCGCAGTTGGGCGATTTTTTCAGCTGACTGGGTCTCAGGGATGACGATCAGACAGTGGTATCCGCGGGCATTGCAGAGGTGGGCCAACCCGATCCCCGTATTGCCGGCCGTGCCTTCCACCACGGTGCCACCTGGATGGAGCTGGCCATTGGCCTCGGCCGCCTGCAGGATGCCCAGGGCGGCCCGATCCTTGACGGAGCCCCCAGGGTTCATGAACTCGGCCTTGCCGAGGATGTCGCAACCGGTGAGCTCGCTGAGGGCCCGCAACCGGATCAAGGGGGTACGGCCCACAGCGCCCGTGAAACCATCAGTGATGCCGGCCATGGCGGTGGATGGGAGCGGACAATGTCTATCGCGAAGCGATGGTAAGGGGGCCCACTGTCGATAGGTTCCCGCCCCGACGGCTAGGGGCTGGGGAGCGGCATCTGTTTAGGGTGTGAGTTAGATGGTGGCTTCGCCGTGGACCTCTCCAGCAACCACCGCTGGCGCAGCATCCGCCAGGAAAGCGAGCAGTTGCTGGCCCCCTTGGAACCGGAGGACCTCTGCCTACAGGGCATGCCGGACGCCAGTCCCCCCAAGTGGCACCTGGCCCACACCAACTGGTTTTTTGATTGTTTTGTTCTGACTCCCCACCTTGAAAAGTGGCCCGGCCTTGATCCCCTTTGGGGCCATCTGTTCAATTCCTATTACGAGGCCGCCGGCTCCCGCCATCCGCGCCCCCAGAGGGGTCTGCTGACCCGGCCAGGCTTGGAGGCGATTTTGGACTGGCGTCGACGGGTCGACGACGGGCTGGCCCAACTGCTGGAGGGCCAATCGCAGCGACCGGCGGCAGTGGCTGGGGCCCTGGAGGCGCTGGTGGAACTGGGCCTGCAGCACGAGCATCAGCATCAGGAACTGCTGCTGATGGACCTGCTCGACGGCTTCAGCCGCAGCCCCTGCGAGCCTAGCTATCGCCCTGCGGCAGCAGGGCCGGAAGCCGACTTTGGAGCCGCCTGGCGCACGTCAGGGCCCATGGGCCGACCAGGTTGGTTGGAGCACCCAGGAGGCCTGGTGGCGATCGGCCACGGGGGCGAGGGCTTGGATTTGGATGAATTCCATTTTGATAACGAAGCACCTCGCCACCGGGTCTGGCTGGAACCCTTCGCCATCGCCGATCAACTGGTGACGAACGCCGAATTCGCCGCCTTCCAAGCCGACGGCGGCTACCAACGCCCCGACCTCTGGATGAGCGAGGGGTGGGCGATATGCCAGGCACGCCAATGGCAAGGTCCCTGCTACTGGCGTGAAGACGACGAGTTCACCCTGGCGGGGCGCCAGCCCCGCCAAGCTCATGCCCCCGTGCGCCATCTGAGCTGGTTTGAGGCCGATGCCTATGCCCGCTGGTGTGGCAAGCGCCTTGCCAGCGAGGCCGAATGGGAGGTTGCCTGCGAACGATTCGGTCCCGACCTGGGCCAAGCCTTTGGGGTGTTGTGGCAATGGACCGGCAGCCCGTACAGTCCCTATCCAGGATTTACACCAGCCCCTGGTGCGGTGGGTGAATACAACGGCAAATTCATGTGCTCCCAGTTTGTACTGCGAGGCAGTGGCTACATGACACCGAAGTGCCATTCTGGCCCCCAGCGGCGCACATACCGCAACTTCTTCCCACCTGCGAGCCGCTGGATGGCCTCTGGCATACGACTGGCCCAACAAGGCAGCCAGCCATGATCCTGCCTTTAGCGGCCCCCACGGGCACAGCCAAAAGCGAGGGGGGCCCCGAGTCGGATGGGCCCGAGCTGATTGATCTCCATCCCGCCGTGGCGGACATGGAAAGGTTGGTGATAGAGGGTTTGTCTCGCCAGCCCCGTCAGCTTCCAGCCTGGTTTCTTTATGACGCTGAGGGTTCGCAGTTGTTCGAGCGCATCTGCGAACAACCCGAATACAGCCTGACGCGCACCGAAACCAAGCTGCTTGAAGAACGGGCCGGGGAAATGGCCCAGGCCCTTTGCCAAGGCATCGACAAACAACCGGTTCTGGTGGAATTCGGTGCGGGCAATCTCCGCAAGGTGGGCCCCCTGCTCAAGACCCTGCGGCCGGCCGCCTACGTGGCCCTCGACATCAGCGCCGACCACCTGGCGCCGGCCTGCCGGGCCCTGCAGGCGCGGCATCGGGACGTACCGGTGCTGGGCATCTGCTGCGATTACGCCAACATCGACCATCTGCCCCCCCATCCCCTGCTGGAAGATCGGCCGAGGGTGGGCTTCTACCCAGGCAGCTCCCTGGGCAACTTCGATCGCCCCCAGGCCCGATTGTTGTTAACCCACTTTGCCGAGCTCCTGGGCCCAAACGGCAGACTATTGATCGGCATCGACCAGCCCCGAGAAGCGGCCCGCCTGGAGGCGGCCTACGACGATGCCGCCGGCGTTTCAGCAGCCTTCGCCTTCAATCTGCTGCGCCGTCTCAACCGCGAGCTGGCAGGCAACTTCGACCCTGCCGGCTTCCGTTACCAGGCCCACTGGGAGCCAACCGCCAGCCGCATCGCCATGGCCCTGGTCAGCCGCCGCAACCAGATCGTCGATCTGGCCGGCCGGCGCTGGAGCTTTAGCGCCAGCGAGCCCCTGATCACCGAATACAGCGTTAAGTACACCCCTGAAGCCTTCCTCGCCCTGGCGGCAGAGGCGGGCTGGCTTCCCTTGGGGCGCTGGAGCGACGGCGACGATGACCTGTCGCTCCACCTATTGGCCCAAAGCTAGTTGCAGTAAACTAATCAGCACTGCAACCATGCCCATCCAACCCTGCAGCGGAATCAGCCATGAGCCGTGAGGACCAGCGCCAGGCGATGCGCTCGCTGCGGGAGGGACTGATCGAAGAGTTGGAAGTGCTCTATCGCCAAGCCTTCGATCGCATCTCTGGGCAAGACCTGGGCGAAGGCGCCATCGCCCGCCTCACCCAACTGTTGCTGCGCTCCCGCGAGGCTGCCATCACGCCCCTGCAGCAAGAAATCGAAGCGCCCCTGATCACCCGCGCCCCCGCCACCCAGCACCCATGAGCGGCAGCAGCAATTGGCTTGAGGAATTGGAAGCCCGCCTGGATCGGCAACTCGAATCCTTTCTCAAGTCCAATCCCCAACAGGAAGCCCTCTTGGCCGAGCAACAGGCCCGCGAACGCCAGCAAAGCCTGCGGCATCAGCGTCTCGATCTGAAACAAGAGGCGGAATTGCAACGCCAGGGCTTGTTACGGCTGGCAAGTGAAATCCGAGCCTGGCAAGAGCGGGTGCGGCGGGCCCGCAGCGCCGGCGCCGACGCCCTGGCCGATCGGGCTGAGGCCCACATCAACGAATTGATGGAGCAAGGGCGCTGTCGCTGGGAGACCCTGGCGGAGGTGGGCCAGCGCTTCAGTGCAGTCGAGCTGGAATTGCGCAACATGGCCCCAGCGAGCGTCGGGGGGCCTGGCCAGGCGTCAACCTCCCCCCCCGGCGACGGCAGCTCCCCAAGCCAGGCGAAGCCGGAATCCTCCCCCCAGGCCGATCTGGAATCCGATTGGGCCGCCTTCGAAACCCACCAGGACCTCCAGGAACTGCGGCGCAAGATGCAGCGCTGACCAAGCAGCGATGGACTTCTTGCTGGCCAAACTGCTGCCCACTTTCTTCTATCCCCTTAGTCTGGCCCTGCTGCTGCAATTTGCTGCCCTGCTGGGTCGGCAGCGGCGCTGGAGTCCCTGGGTGTCAGCAGCGGCGCTGCTGTTGCTTTGGGTGGCCTCAATGCCCTGGGTGAGCCGGTCGATGGAACGGCAGATTGAGCAAAGGGCCCTGGCCCTGGTGCCCCCCATCCTCCCAAAAGCCGATGCGGTGCTTGTGCTTGGGGGCGGCGTCTTGGCGCCCCTCCCTCCCCGTCGGGGGGTCGAGATCAGTGATGCAGGCGATCGCTTGCTGACGGGAGTGCAACTGATGCGGGAGAACAAGGCCCAGTGGCTGCTGGTCTCTGGAGGAGTCGTGAGCCTGCGGGGCCAGGATCCAGCCCCACCGGAGGCCCAATCGGCAGCGACCTTGGCCCGTTGGCTGGGGGTGGATGCCGACCGCATCCTGATGAGCGACCAAGCCCGCAATACTGCGGAGGAGGCCCGGGCCCTGCAAACCATCGCGACGGCCCGAAACTGGCACTCAGTGTTGCTAGTCACCAGTGCCAGGCACCTGCCCCGTTCGGTGGCCACCTTTCGCCAGCTCACGGCTTTGAAGATCGTGCCGGTGGCCTGTGATTTCCATGTGGTCAACCAAGCCAGCACCGGTAGCGGTACCGCCGCAAGCCTGCTGGATGACGTGCTCCCCAGCGCCGGAGCCCTATCCAACACTTCCACAAACCTGCGGGAACTAATGGGGCTGGTGGTTTACAAACTACGCGGCTGGAGCTGACCAAGAGAAGCAATCGCAAGCCAGACGCCGGACCAGGGGATCAGGGGATCAGGCCTTGGGGGCTGGAGGCACCAGACTGACCCCTTCCGGTGGTGGGGTGGGATCGGGATCGGCGATGAGCATGTGCTGGAGAACAATTTCAGGGCGCTCGCTGTCCCTCCAGCGAATGCGATAGGCGGGCATCTTGGTGCCTCGACTGGTGGTCTGTTCAACAGGTTCCATGACCCAACCCCGGCGGGAACGCCCCTGGGGGTTGCGCTTCACCACCGCATCGGCGTGTTGAAACCGGAAACCGACGCGCTCGCCACTCATGGGCTGTGAGACAAAGCATTCTTACCCACCATTATCTCACTGCATGGGTCCCGTTTCCGGGCGCAACAACGGAAACGCAATCACGTCTCGAATCGAAGCACTGTCGGTGAGCAGCATCACCAGGCGGTCGATGCCAATGCCGAGGCCACCGGTGGGGGGCATGCCTACCTCCAGGGCCTGGAGGAAATCCTCATCCACGGTCTGGGCCTCGGGGTCACCGGCGCGGCGGCGCTCCTGCTGGGCCTCGAGGCGGCGGCGCTGATCCAGTGGATCGATCAGCTCGCTGAAGGCGTTGGCGGT
>JBIIJV010000048.1:0-15610 GCA_044233545.1 Cyanobium sp. | reverse complement strand
TGATTTGCCCCTGGCCCGGGCCAGTGTGCGTCAGGAATTCCTGCGTCGATCCCGGCGCCTTCGCGATCAGGTGGGCCAGGAGACCTCCCGGCTGCGGGATCAGTTTCAGCAGGTTGGCGATCGGGTTGAAGACAAATTGGAGGGTTGGCTTGAGGAACCTCCTTGGCAGGAGGGCGAACGGGGACGGGGAGAACCGCAAGGTCCCTTCTCCTATGGCCCAGGCGGTCGTTGGGATCCAAGCGAATATCAACCTGCCGATGAACCTGCCGATGAACCTTCCGACGCCCGTGGTCGCGCCACTGGCTCCGACCCGCTGGAGGATTGGGACGACGACGCTGGGGCGCCATGGCAAACGGCACCGGCCGGCGCCCCCGTCGAGTCCAGCAGTCCCCGTCGCCGCAGCCGCCCCGTCGAGAGTGCCATTCCCCGCTCCCGCCGTTCCCCCCGACCCGGGGCATCGGTAGAGCCGGAGGAAGAGGGGGACCCCTGGGTGTAATGCCCTTGGACACCTCGGGTGACGCGCTGTTGGAGACTCAGGTGCTGTCGTTGTTGGCGCCGCTTTGGTGGACCCCACCCTGACCTTCTCGGTGCCTGATGCCCTGCGCAAGGAGGGCCTGAGCCAAGCCGATTACGACGAAATCGTGCGGCGCCTGGGCCGCGCCCCCAACCGGGCCGAGTTGGGCATGTTCGGCGTCATGTGGTCGGAGCATTGCTGCTATCGCAACTCCAGACCCCTGCTGGCCCAGTTCCCCACCAGCGGTCCCCGCATCCTGGTGGGGCCCGGTGAGAACGCCGGCGTGGTGGATCTCGGCGAAGGTCAGCGCCTGGCTTTCAAGATTGAGAGTCATAACCATCCCTCGGCCGTCGAGCCCTTCCAGGGGGCAGCCACCGGAGTCGGCGGCATCCTGCGCGACATCTTCACCATGGGCGCCCGACCGATCGCCCTGCTCAATGCCCTGCGCTTTGGGCCCCTCGAAGATCCCCGCAATGGCGGCCTGTTGGAGGGGGTGGTGGCCGGCATTGCCCATTACGGCAATTGCGTTGGCGTGCCCACCGTGGGCGGCGAGGTTGGTTTCGACCCCAGCTATTCCGGCAATCCCCTCGTCAACGCCATGGCCCTGGGCCTGATGGAAACCGAGGGCATCGTGCGTTCTGGTGCCGCCGGCATTGGCTATCCGGTGGTGTACGTGGGCAGTACCACCGGCCGTGATGGCATGGGGGGCGCCAGCTTTGCCAGTGCCGAACTCAGTGCGGCTTCCCTCGACGATCGCCCCGCCGTGCAGGTGGGGGACCCTTTTTTGGAGAAGGGCTTGATCGAGGCTTGTTTAGAGGCCTTCCAAACTGGCGATGTGGTCGCCGCCCAGGACATGGGCGCCGCTGGCCTCACCTGCAGTTGCTCGGAGATGGCCGCCAAGGGGGGTGTCGGCATCGAGCTGGATCTAGATCGGGTGCCGGCCCGCGAGCAAGGCATGACGGCCTACGAGTTTCTGCTCTCGGAATCCCAGGAACGCATGTTGTTCGTGGTCAAACCGGGCCGCGAGGAGGCCTTGATGGAACGCTTTCGCCGCTGGGGCCTCCAAGCGGCTGTGGTGGGAAGGGTGTTAGCCGAAAACGTCGTGCGGGTCCTGCAGGGGGGGCAGGTGGCCGCCGAGGTCCCTGCCAGTGCCCTGGCCGACGACACGCCCATCAACCACCACGTGCTCCTGGAGTCCCCCCCTGCCGAGATTCAGGAGCACTGGAGCTGGCAGGAATCTTCCCTGCCTGTGCCAACTAGTGGAGGCGTGGTTCTGGCTGCGGACCAGTTGTCCTGGGGGGAGGTGCTGCTGCGCCTGCTCGATGACCCCACCATCGCCAGCAAGCGTTGGATTTGGCGCCAGTACGACCACCAGGTGCAGGCCAACACCGTGGTGCCTCCGGGGGGTGCCGATGCCGCCGTTGTGCGTCTGCGACCCCAGCAGGGGGAGGGGGCGATGGCTGCTGGCCACCGGGGGGTGGCGGCGGTGGTCGATTGCCCCAATCGCTGGGTGGCCCTGGATCCGGAGCGGGGCGGCATGGCGGCCGTGGCGGAGGCCGCCCGCAACCTCAGCTGTGTCGGCGCCGAACCCTTGGCTGTCACCGACAACCTCAACTTTCCCTCCCCGGACACCGACACTGGCTATTGGCAGCTGGCCCAGGCCTGTCGCGGCCTGTCCCAGGCCTGTCTGGCCCTCGGCACCCCCGTCACGGGGGGCAATGTTTCTTTATTTAACGAAACCCGTCTGCCCGATGGCCGCATCCAACCGATCCAGCCCACACCGGTGGTGGGCATGGTGGGCTTGGTCAGCGATCTCAACCGGGTGCGGGGGATGGGTTGGCGCCAGCCGGGCGATGCCATCTGGCTGCTGGGCCTGGCTCCTGAGAGCGGTGTTGAGGGTTCCGATGACAGGATCAGCTTGGCGGGCAGCAGCTATCAGACGGTCATCCATGGCCTCTGCACCGGTCGCCCCCCCCGCATTGATCTGGAGCTGGAGGCTCGGCTCCAGGAGCTGCTGCGGCGTGCCATCGCCGCCGATCTGGTGGCCAGTGCCCACGACCTAAGTGATGGGGGTTTGGCGGTGGCCGCCGCTGAAGCCTGCCTGGCGGGTGGCCTGGGGTGCTGCCTGGAGCTGCCTGCCAGTGGGGTGCGCCTTGACCGTCTTTTGTTTGCGGAGTCCGCCGGTCGCGTCTTGGTGAGCGTGCCGGTTGGGGCGGCTGCCGGTTGGCGCCAGTTGCTGAGCGAGGCGGCTGCCGTAGGTGTCCCCACCACTTTGTTAGGGGAGGTGGTGGCCCAGGCCGAGCTGAAGCTGAGCATTGGGGCTGAAACCTTGCTACGGCTGTCCCTGGACTCCCTGCGGGACAGTTTTGAGGGGGGTATTCCCCGTCGCCTCGGGGCGAATCCCCTTGGCGAATTGCCGCCCACGGTTTGAGTCCGGCGGCTTTCGCCACATCCGCCCCTGCGTCGATGCGTCAAGATGCACGCAGTCAGGAGGTGGTCTGCCCCGTGCCAACCCGTCCTCCCCATGGCTTTTTCCATGGTTGAGTCCCCACTGGTTGAGATCCCAGCTGATCGCGCCGACAAGCCAGAAGAAGCTTGCGGTGTGTTTGCGGTTCTGGCTCCTGGGCAACCGGTCGCCAACCTCGCTTATTTCGGTCTTTACGCTCTCCAGCACCGCGGCCAAGAATCGGCGGGCATGGCGGTCTTCGATGGCCCCCAAGTGCGGCTGCACAAGGACATGGGTTTGGTCAGCCAGGTGTTCGATCAGGACGTCCTGGAGCGCATGGCCGGCGAGCTGGCGATCGGCCATAACCGCTATTCCACAACTGGTAGCAGCAAGGTTTGCAACGCCCAACCGGTGGTGATCATGACCCGCCTCGGGCCCTTAGCCCTGGCTCACAACGGCAACTTGGTGAATGCGGCCGAGCTGCGCTTGGCCCTCGATCACCTCTCTTCTGAATTCACTTCCACCACCGATTCCGAGCTGATCGCCTTTGCTTTGCAACAGGCGGTGGATGGCGGCTTGGACTGGGCCGCGGCCATCCGTCAGGCGGTGGGCCGTTGCCGCGGCGCCTTCAGCTTGCTGATCGGCACCCCCGAGGGGTTGTTTGCGGTGCGGGATGGCCATGGCATCAGGCCGCTCGTGTTTGGTCGCTTGGGGGAAGAGGAGGAGGGGCAGTGGGTGGCCAGTAGTGAATCCTGTGGTCTAGACATTATTGGCGCTAAGTATGTCGATGATGTCAATCCTGGTGAGTTGATACATTTTCGTAGCGGTGATTTAGAGCCAAATCGGCAGATTTGGTGTGAAGAACCAGCCAAATTATGCGTCTTTGAGATGATTTATTTTGCCCGTCCCGATAGTCGATTCTTTGGTGAATCACTCTACAGTTATCGCGTGCGTATTGGTGAGGCACTGGCGCGTCAGAAACCAGTCCTGGCCGATCTTGTTATTGGAGTTCCTGACTCCGGTATCCCTGCGGCCATTGGTTATTCCCAATTTAGCGGTATTCCCTTTGCCGATGGCCTGATCAAGAATCGTTATGTCGGTCGTACTTTCATTCAGCCAACCCAGGCGATGCGGGAAGTCGGTATTCGCGTCAAGCTCAATCCCCTGCCCGATGTGCTGGCTGGTAAACGGGTCGTGGTGATTGATGATTCGATCGTGCGGGGCACCACCAGCCGCAAGTTGGTTCAGGCTCTGCGCGATGCCGGGGCCACCGAGGTGCACATGCGAATCAGTTCACCGCCGGTAACCCATCCCTGCTTTTATGGCATCGACACCGATACCCAGGATCATTTGATTGCGGCCCGCCTCAACCTGGCCGAAATCGAGGCCCATCTTGGCGTTGATTCACTAGCCTATCTCAGTAAGGATGGCATGTTGGAGTCCGCCCATGCCCCCTCCAGCCAATTCTGCACGGCCTGCTTTGATGGCCAATATCCCATTGAAATGGATGAGAAAGTGCGTGGCAGTAAATTAATGTTGGAGCCTGCCGGCCTGGCAGCTGCGCCAGTGCCGGTCGCCTAGGTTTAAGTTTTATAGGTTTAAGTTTTATGGAGAGAATGCATTTTGGGCAGGAATATAAAATTTGTAGTAATATAAAATTAGTTTGTTTGATTCCAGCGCAGACTCAATAGCCCCCGGCTCTGTCCAGAATCCTTATCAACTTCGCCCATGGCTCGCCACAGCGCTTCGGCTTTAACCCACACCGCAGGATAGCGATAGCGGGCCACATCTAAAATCAGAACGCGATCGCTACGGCTGTCGTAGGCAGCGATCGGCGAAATGTGACCGCTTCCTTTCTGGGCTATGCCACTGCGCAGATAATTCACCACCAGACGATCGCGGCGATCGCGGAGACCCTCCCGCAACAGTTGGCGGAACTGTTCCAGGCTCAGCTGGTCCCCGTTGAAACGCCGCACCACCAGACCGTGGTCGCTGGACCAGCCATGCAGTTGGGCCAGGGTCATGCCTTCGCGTCGCACCCGCTCGGGCCGCACGAAGCGGTCGCCACCAG
The DNA here is from genome assembly GCA_044233545.1 of Cyanobium sp. Classification (GTDB taxonomy): domain Bacteria; phylum Cyanobacteriota; class Cyanobacteriia; order PCC-6307; family Cyanobiaceae; genus Cyanobium. Next base: position 10,579 of record JBIIJV010000048.1, on the reverse strand, counting down.
GCCCGCCAAAGACATTTTCCTGGGTCCAGAAGTGGTAGCCGGGGTACGTCGGCACAGCAGGGGCTGGCACTGCCAAGCTGTTCAGCACCACCACCAAACTGGCGACGCCGCAATAGGAGAGGTTGGCCTGGGTTTCAAAATCCTGGGATAGGGGCCCGTAGTCGGCTTGGGCATCACTGCTGCGAAGCAACTCCTGACCGGCGGGTTCCCGCAGGGGAATCGGTGTCGCCAGTTCCTGGGGGGTCGGGATTTGCGCCTGACTGAAGCCGGGCAGCCCGGGGAATCCGACGCCGACCTGCAGGCTGGCTCCCACCAGCAGACCCCAGGCCTTCCTCCAAGGCAAGCAGGGGGAGTTTGGTTGATTCAAGCTTCGTCCATCAGCAGGGGCACCAGCTCTTGCACCTGCTGCCCCGTGGCCAGGCCGAGGCTGAGGCCCGAACCGCTGGTGTCTTGCAAAGGCACTGCCGCCAACTTCAAGCGCAAGCTGCGGCCATTGCCACCGGCCAACACCACCCCCATCATGCTGGGTCCTGGTCCTTGCAGGTCCACCAGCTCGTCGGAGCGATCAAGGAAACGCAGGCCGATCTGGCCTAGATCGCCCCTTTGGCACAGCCGCAGACTTTCCAATGCCAGCCGTTTCAGTTGCCCCAGGCGGCTGGCCAGCACCACGTTGCCGCTGGCTGGGCTACAGGCGGCTCCCACGACCCGTTCGCCGGGCAACAGTCGCATCAGGGTGGGCCCCTGGGCCATGCGCCCCATCACAGGCAAATTGGCTTCGTTGATGGCCAGTCGCAACATCCGGCCCGTGCTGCTGGCCACTACCAGCTCCTCGTCTTCGCGGCAGGCCACCACCCGTTGCAGCTCCACCCCTTCCTTGAGTTTGAGGATGGTGGCGGCCCGACCGGAGAGTTCCAGGAATTCTTCGAGGGGCAAGCGCTTGAAGCGGCCATCGGTGCTGAGTAGACCCAGGCTGCAGCCGGGTTGCTTGGGCAGCGGCAATACCTGGATCACCCGTTCGCCTTCGAGGCTGTCGGGCAGGAACTTCTCCAACCCGCCGCTTTGCTGCCCGGCGAATTCCCAACGCAGCAGCGCCACCCTGCCGGCGGCGGTGAAGGCCAGTAAGGCCGGTTGAGCCTGCACGGGCAGCAGCAGGCGGGCCGGGGCGGGATGCTCTCCCAGCTCAGCGGCTTCCTGCAGGTGCAGTTTGCCCAGGATCTGGGCGGAGACGATGCGCACCAGTCCATCGGCTTGGATCAGCAGTTGGCTGTCGTTGGCAAGGCCCTCGAAGGCCTGTTGCCGCTGCAGTTCGGTGTTGGGCCGCACCGCCGCGGCCCGCAGGGCTACCAGTTCGTCTCCCCCCTCCACCAGGCGGGTGCGGCGGGGGGTGGAGTAGCGCTTTTTGAGCACCTTCAACTCGCTCACCATCGTGTTCAAGAGGGTGTCCCGGTCGTCGAGCAGGTGCCGCAACCTGGTGCGCTCGGTCGCCAGGTCTTCGGATTCCTTGCGCAGGCTTTCCTGTTCCAGACCGGTGAGGCGTCGCAGGGGCATGGCCAGAACGGCCTCGGCTTGGCGTTCCGTCAGGTCGAGTTGCACCTGCAGGGCCGCTTTGGCGGCTGCCGCATCGGCGGCGGCGGTGATCATGGCAATCACCTGCTGCAGGTTGGTCAGGGCTTTGATCAGACCCTCAACCACCTCCAGGCGATCCTCACAGCGCCGCAGGGCGTGGCGGGTGCGGCGCAGCAGGGTGAGTTCGCGGTATTCGAGAAAATGGTTCAACAGCTGGCGCAGGCTGAGCTGTTGGGGTTGGCCGTTCACCAGGGCCAGCAGGATGGCACCGAAATTGCTCTGCAGGGCCGTGCGCCGTTGCAGATCTTCCAGCACCTTGGCTGCCTCCGCATCACGGCGCACTTCCACCACCACCCGCATGCCGTCTCGATCGCTTTCATCGCGAATATCGGCGATGCCGGTGATTTTGCCGTCGTTGACCTGTTCGGCCAACTTTTCGATCCAGCCAGCCTTGCTGAGTTGATAGGGCAATTCCGTGATCACTACGGCACCGCGGCGATGGCGACCCTTGCCGGGTTGAACTTCTTCAAGGTGGGCCACACCGCGCATCGGGATGCTGCCGCGGCCACCCAGATAGGTTTCGCGCACACCACTGCCGATCAGAACCTCACCGCCGGTGGGGAAATCGGGGCCGGGCACCAACTGCAGCAGCTTGTCGTCGTCCAGATCGGGCTGGCGGATCAGGGCAATCAGGGCGTCTACCACCTCCGCCAGGTTGTGGGGGGGGATGTTGGTGGCCATGCCGACGGCAATGCCGGTGCAGCCATTCAGCAGCAGAAAGGGAAGTTGGGCTGGCAGGACGGTCGGTTCCTGCTGGGAGCCGTCGAAATTGGGGGCGAAATCCACCGTTTCGCTGCCGATCTCATCGAGCATCCCTTCATGGGCGATCGGAGCGAGCCGGGTTTCGGTGTAGCGCATCGCCGCCGGTGGATCGTCATCCACCGAACCGAAGTTGCCATGGCCATCCAGGAGCGGGTGGCGGCTGGAGAAGGTCTGTACCAGCCGCACCAGGGCGTCATAGACCGCCTGATCGCCGTGGGGGTGGTACTTGCCGAGCACATCGCCTACGACCCGGGCGCATTTGCGGTAGGGGCGATCTGGGGTCAGCCCAAGTTCGTGCATGGCGAAGAGGATGCGCCTTTGCACGGGTTTGAGGCCATCTCGCACGTCCGGCAGAGCCCGGCCGACGATGACGCTCATGGCGTATTCGAGGTACGAGCGTTGCATCTCCTGATGCAGGGCGATCGACTCGATGCGGTCTCCGGCGCGGTCCTCGGCCATCCGGTGCTGGGTTTTTGGGGCGGAAGACGGGGCTCAGCCTACAGATGGCAGCTGGCCCCTTGATTCACTCCGGCCGGCTGGAGCTGCCATTGGCGTTGGCGCTGGCCCGCTCAACGGCAGATTTAAGCTCGGGTTGTGAGAGCAAATTCCTTGCTGCTGCCCGCAGTTTGGGCCCCCAGAGCTGGTCTTTTTGGTAACTCTCCTTGACGTAGTTGGGGTCTTCGTTCAGGGCGTTTTTGGCCAGGCGCAACGCTTCGGCTCGCTGTTGGGTGTTGGTGAGCAAAAGGCTGCTGCCGAGGGCTAGGGAGGGTTCGGCGGCATCTGGCTTGCTGGTCAGCACATTGCGCCAACGATCCATGGCCTCTGAGCGCCGATCGAGTTCGAACAACACCAGTCCTTGATTATTGATCGCTTCCCAGAAATCTTTGCGTAGGCTGGCTGCTTTGTTGAAGCTAGCCATCGCTTCATTCGGTTGGGAAAGCATAAAATAGGCATTACCCAAATCGAAGTAGGCGCCTGCGTTCTGGTTGTCTAATTGCAAGCCACGGCGCAGTAGGACCAGGGCATCGGCGGGGCGGTTATTGCGCAGCGCTACGGCCCCTTCGGCAAACCAGATGCCGGGGTTGGTTGGATCGAGGCGCTTGGCTTTCTCCAGGGCCTTGAGAGCTTGTTCAGATCGGTTGCTGCGCAGTTCGGCTTCCGCCAGCAGCACCCAACCGATCGGTTCGTTGGGGAGCAGCCGCACGGTGAGATCGGCCAGACGGGCAGCGTCTTCGGGCTGGCCAAAACGCAGTAACTTGGCTGCGGCCTGGGCAATGCCCCTGCCGGCCCCCTCCAGGGCCTCGGGCTGGGGCACGAACACAAAGGGCACCATGGCCGCTGCCGGCCGCGTCGTCACCAGCAGGCCGGCCGTCAGCAGCGTCAGGCCAAGGCCAAAACGGGGCAGCCTCAGCCAGCTGGATGTCCCCTTGGCTTGATGTGAATGGCGAAGGACGAAAGGGGCAAAATTCAGCCAGGAACGGCCTGCCATGGAGTCGTTAAGAATCCTCCCTACCCTAGGCAGAGGGGGGAGAAAGACCTAGGGCGGCCCGCAGGTTGCGGCGCCACATCCAGGGTTTGATGCGTCGCAGGGCGGAGGCCTGTAGATGTTCATCCCAGTCCCCATCACTCCAGGCGAGGGCCTGGTCTCCCTGCAGATCCAGCAACCAGGGCCTGGGCTGCACTTCGGGATCGGTGGCACTGGGCAGGTCGGGACGATTCCAGGGACATACGTCTTGGCAGATGTCACAGCCGGCCACCCAGCCTTGGAGATGGTTGGCGATGGCCGGGGGCAGGACCGGGTCTCGATTTTCGATGGTGTGATAGGAAATGCAGCGGCGTGAATCGACGACAAAGGGTTCGCGGATCGCTTCGGTGGGACAGGCAGCGATGCAAAGGCGGCATGTTCCGCAGCGGGCTGGGGCGGGCTTGTCGGGGCTCAGGGGCACGGTGGTGAGCAGGTGACCCAGCAGCAGCCAGGAGCCGTGTTCGGGGTTGATGAGGTTGCCGTGTTTGCCGATCCAGCCGAGCCCCGCCTCCTCCGCCCAGGCCTTGTCCATCAGCGGCCCACTGTCTACACAGATCCGCCAGCTGGCCCCGTCCACCTGGTCCTGCAGCCAGCGTCCCAGGCGCCGCAGGCGACCATCGATGACCCGGTGGTAGTCGCGCCCCCAGCCATAGCGTGCCACTGCCAGGCTGCCTGGCTGGCGCTGGGCCTTGACATGGTAATTAAGGCCAACCGCCAGAACACTGCGTACCCCTGGTAATAGCTCGTTGATGGCCCGTCGCCGCGGATCCGCCATCCAGGCCATCGAACCCTGGTAGCCGGCGTCCAGCCAGCGCTCCAGGGCAGCGCTGCGCAGGGCCAGACGGCTGCTACCGGGAACGGTGGCGATGCCTGCTACGGCGAAGCCCTCGTCCAGGGCCCGTTGGCGCAGGCTTTGAGAAAGGTTGTCGGAACTGGAAGCGGACACGGGCAGTCGGTAAAGTCTGGCCAAATCAAGACCACCAGGCGTGTCCTTCTCTTCCTCAACCCGCTTCAGCCCGCTGCTTCGCTGGATGGGGATCACCCTGGTGGTGCTCCTGCTGCTCAATCTGTTGGCGGTTTTGTCGCTTTGGGATTGGGGGTCCGAACCGTTTCGCCAGTTGGTGGTTGAACGGCTGGTGCAGCAATCCCCCCTGGCCCTGGTGGGCCTGGTGTTGATGTACATCGCAGCCAGGCTTGACGATGGCGGCAACCAGCGCTCGCCGCTGCTCTGGGCCGTGTGTCTGCTGAGCGGCTTGCTGGCGGTGTTGCTGACGGCCGCCCTGCCGATTGCCTTTGGGGGCGATAAATTGATGCAGGAGCAGGCCGACCAGCAGTTGGCAGCCTCCAAGGGTCAGCTGGAAATGGCCCGTCAACAAAGCAAGGATCCGGCCATGCTGCAGCAGTTGGTGAAGCAGGCCGAGGCCCGCGGCCAGGTGCCCGCCAACGCAACCCCTGAACAGAAAACCCAGGCGGCCCGCACTTTCGTCGAGCGTCAGTTGGGCCAGATGGAAGGTCAGTTCAAGCAAATGCAACAGACCAGCGCCGTGACCCTCAACCAGCGCCGCTTGGGCAATTCCGCCGGTGCGGTGGTGCTGATTGCCGCCTTCACCATTCTTTGCCTGGGCAGTGTTCTTTAGCCCTTCGGTGCTGGAGGTTCCCGGTTTCCGGCCCAATCGCTGGTTAGCGTTTGATTTCCAGCCCTCATAGCCCCATCCCTAGCCCATTGGATCCCCCTCCCGCCCTGCCAAGACCCGATCAGCCCCTTAATTCCAGGCTGCAGCAGGACATCAAAAACGACCTGATCGCGGGTCTCTTGGTGGTGATCCCCCTGGCCACCACCATCTGGCTGGCCACCACGGTCAGCCGTTTTGTGCTGGCTTTTCTCACTTCGATTCCCAAGCAGTTCAACCCCTTCAACACCCTGCATCCCTTGTTGCAGGAACTTATCAATCTTGGCTTGGGCCTTTTGGTGCCGCTGCTGGGCATCCTGCTGATCGGCCTGATGGCCCGCAATATCGTCGGGCGTTGGTTGCTGGAGTTTGGCGAAGGCACCCTGCTGCGCATTCCGGTGGCCGGTTCGGTTTACAAAACCCTCAAGCAGTTGCTGGAAACCTTTCTGCGGGATAACTCCAGCCGCTTTCGTCGGGTTGTGTTGGTGGAATATCCCCGGGAGGGTCTGTATGCCCTTGGCTTCGTCACCGGAGCGATGGGAAGCTCGATCCAGGCGGATTTCAGTGAGACCATGCTGAGCGTCTTCATTCCCACCGCCCCCAACCCCACCACCGGTTGGTATGCCGTGGTACCAGAGCGCCTTGTCAAGGACCTCGATCTCAGCGTCGAAGATGCCTTCCGCACGATCATTTCGGCTGGCATTGTCAACCCAGATGAGCGTCAGCCCCCCTCCAATCGCAGCTTCTCCAGCCTGATGGCCCAGTTGCGGGCCCCCCAGCTCTCCTGATGCAGAGTCACTCCCTTGCCCGTGAACTGGCCCTGTTGATGCTCGGTCAGGTGGATGATCGGGGCAATAAGCCCATGCCGCCGTCGGATCTGTCGATGGAGGCGCTATTGCATCAGGTCCAGGCCAGCCTGGCCCTGCATGTGCGTGAGGCCCTCGACCACTCCGCCGGTGATCTCGAACAGGCCCAGCAACAGTTGCTCGACAGCGAGCTGCAGCAGGAGGGCGAGCAGAGCTTGCCCCGGGTGCGCACGCACCTGCAGAAGGGTCTGGCCTTGGCTGAACAGGCCCTGAATCGTTTGTCGGCCAGCCTTGAGTTGCCGCGGCTGTTGGTGTTGGCCGACCAAGAGGCGGTGCGCCGGGGGGCGATCGAACGGGCCCAGGCGGTGTTGCAACAGCGCGAAGACCTGGACGCCCGCTTGGATCGGGTGATGGAGGGCTGGCGTTTGACCCGTCTGCCCCGCATCGATCGGGACATTCTGCGGCTGGCGGCGGTCGACCTGGAGCGGTTCGGCACCCCCCTGGCCGTGGCCTGCAGTGAGGCGGTCGAACTGGCGAATCGCTATAGCGATGAGCAAGGAAGGCGCATGATCAACGGTGTACTGCGGCGCTTCACCAACGCCACCAAGGTCTAAATAGGGTTTCAGCCAAGATGGTTTTTGATTGGTTTCGCCGCCGCACCGCGCCCCAAGCCGAAACAGCCGCCGAGACACCGGCTGAGCAGGCCCCTGGCACAGGTTCAGATTCAGATCTGGAGGTCGTCGCCCCTGAGGCCGAGATTGAGGTTGTTGCTGCCGTAGCTGCCGTTGTTTCGGAGGTTGCTGAAGCTTCTGTGGCCCCGCCGGATTCCCCAGCCGAGGCTGCCTCGACCCCTCCGGCGCCGGCTGCGGCGACCGCCGGCGCCGTTGATCAAGAGGCCCTGGCATGGGCGCGACAGGCCTATGCCCGCCTGAAGGCCCAGCAGCAAGCTGCTTCGCCTGCCGCGGCGACAGTTGTCTCCGCACCGCCTTCGCCGGCAGTTTCCCCATCCAGCCCAGCCGAAGTTGCTCCCAACGAGCCTGCGGCACCAACGCCGGTGTCACTCGATGGCCCCGCCCCAGCGGCCCCGGGCCGATCCCTGTTGGAGCAAGCAGCGGCCCAGCGTCAGCAGCGGCTGCAGGAATTGACGGCCCAGGAAAGCCTGGCCGCCTCCGAGGCTTTGGCCGCCCCTGCTGACCGGCCAGCGGCCGCTGGCACCGGTACTTCCGTCCCCGGTACCGCCGTTGCGGTGCCCGCTGGCGATGATCCCCAGCTGGGCGATTTCGATGACACCTTCACCTGGTCGGCGGAGGTATTGGCCGCCCAGGGGCGCACGGTCGATCAGGTTTCCATCGAGGAAATCGACTGGCTGGGGCGATTGCGGCGCGGCCTGGAGAAGACCCGCCGCGGTTTCGTCACCCAACTGCTCGACAGTCTCGGCGACGATCCCCTCACCCCCGAGGTGATCGATGACCTGGAAACTACGCTTTTGCGGGCCGATGTGGGCGTCCAGGCCACCGATCAGGTGCTGGCGGCCCTGCGGCAGCGGCTCAACGAAGAAGTTGTCGATCCGGCCGAGGGTTTGCGTTTTCTCAAGGAGCAATTGCGGGGTCTGCTGGAGGCGCCGATCAGCGCTAGTGGCCGCGAGTTGTTGGTGCCCGAACGGGGGCGGCTGAATGTCTGGTTGCTGGTGGGGGTTAACGGGGTTGGCAAAACCACCACCCTGGGCAAATTGGCCAATCTGGCCGTGCGCAGTGGCTATAGCTGTTTGATCGCCGCAGCGGATACCTTCCGGGCGGCGGCGGTGCAGCAGGTGAGTGTGTGGGGCGAGCGCAGTGGCGTTGCCGTGATTTCCAATCCCTCGGCCAATGCCGATCCGGCGGCGGTGGTCTACGACGCCATCGGCGCCGCCCAAGCCAAGGGCAGCGAATTGGTGCTGGTAGATACCGCCGGCCGCCTGCAGACCAAACACAACCTGATGGAAGAGCTGGCCAAGGTGCGACGCATCATCGACAAGCTGGCCCCCGAAGCTGCCGTTGAATCCCTGCTGGTGCTGGATGCCAGCCAGGGCCAAAATGGGTTGAAACAGGCGATGGCCTTTGCCCAGGCGGCAGGCCTAACCGGCGTTGTGCTGACCAAGCTCGACGGCAGTGCCCGCGGCGGTGTGGCCCTGGCCGTGGCGTCGGAAGCCAAGTTGCCGATCCGCTTCATCGGTGCCGGCGAAACGATCCGTGATTTGCGCCCATTTAATAGTTTTGAATTTGTTGAGGCGTTGTTGGCGTCTTGAGTGGCAACCACTATTTACGTACCCTGCAATCGTGCTTGTGGCTGATCTGGTCATCCGATTTGGGTTGTGTATCTTGCCGAACATATGGTTATCGGACCCGCAAACCACTCCCATGTTTCGATGGTCTCCGCCAACGAGCACTGCACCGCAATGGTTTTGCGGTTATTCAGCCCGATGTCTCACCGTGGTTCACGGAATGGGGGCGCACCAGGGGAGTGGTTCTCGGAACCTTCCAGTAAAGAGTTAGACAGCTTGGACTCCAGACCTCTTTTGGGATCAATGGACATTTCACTCGCCGACGGATGGGAGCTTCGTAATCTAGGAAAGATCAACATCGTGCTCGGGAAGAATGGATGCGGGAAGAGCACTATGCTCCGCGCCGTTGACACGCATGCGACATCGATCGCGAACTACGGCCGGGTTACCTATATCACGCCAGAGCGAGCGGGCACGCTGGTTTACCAAGCCCATGTAGAGCAAAACAACTTTGGGTCTGGTGACCAGTTGCGGAACAACAGGCGCAGCAACCAACAATCCGAATTTAAACAGCAGAGTGTGGTGCAGTTTCGAAAGCTTGAACTGCTAGTCGCTCGTGAGGTTGAGAAGCACCTCGATAGCGACATTGAGGGGAAGCCAGCGACCTTCGGAACCTACCTCCGTCGCATAAATGCGCTATTAGACCGCGTGGAGATTTTACCAAAGGATACAGCGTTTGTAGTTGTTCAGAAGGGATCAACGACAGAAATCTCACCAAGCAGCATCAGCAGCGGCGAATCTGAACTGATCGCGCTTGGAATCGAAGCGCTGGTATTTGAGAAGGAGGTTGAGAGCGGCAAAGAGAATATCCTGCTGCTCGACGAACCAGATGTACACATTCATCCGGACCTTCAAGTTCGCTTGATGGAGTTTCTCTGCTTGCTTGTAAAAGACAAGCCGGCTCGCATCATTCTCGCGACTCACAGCACTGCCTTGTTCGGCACACTTCGCCATCACGACAGAGTAAGTGTTGCGTTCATGCGGTCAGGCGATCGTGAACTCAAGTTTTCACCGATAAATGAGAAGCATCGTCGTATCCTGCCAGTGTTCGGCGCCCATCCGCTCTCGAACATCTTTAACGAAGCGCCAGCGCTTCTAGTGGAGGGGGAGGACGATGAACTCATCTTTCAGCAGGCCGTTCGCTCCTCTAAAGGACGGATTCAAGTCTACCCTTGCGTCTGTGACAATGTACAAGAATTGGTAGAGTACGAGAAATCTGCTAAAGACATCATGAATGCTGTCTACGATTCTGCTCGCGCGTTCTCGTTACGTGATGGCGATGGGAATCAGGGAGAACTTGATGATGATCTACCAATCGTACGCCTCCGGCTCCAGTGCTACGCAGCAGAGAACCTGCTGCTCACAGACAAGGTGTTAGAGTCATTGAATTCAAGCTGGGGCACGCTAAAGCAAGCGATCGCTGAGTGGCTGATGGCGAATGCTGGCCATAAGCACCATCCTCAAATGCAGGCATTTGCGGACTCTGGGTTCGATCGCCGAAATCACAAGATCAAGGACCTTCGAAACGACTTGATGGGTCTTGTCGGAAGTGCAAAGCCTTGGGAGGTAGCAGTAGGTCAAGTGCTCGGTGTGCTCAAGCGCACGGATGAGACAGACTACGAGCGTGAAGGTAGCATTTTCACGTATCTCGGTCGCAAAACTATGGTGGCGCTCATACCCGTTTAGGTAGCTGCACTGTCTAACAAGCCCCTCGAGTGGACAGGCCAGCACTAGCTCTGTGCTTCGCCACCCTAGGCTCCTTGCCTGCCACTCAGGGGCAGCGTTCGAAGGGTCGGCAAGTAGGGCCTCCTGAGAAAGACGCTGTGGTGGCAGCGCAACAACGCTGGCTCATTGCCTCGTTGTAGCTGGT
>JBIIJV010000222.1:0-4555 GCA_044233545.1 Cyanobium sp. | reverse complement strand
AATTGTAGGCTGCTGCATCATCAATTATACAGTACCTGAGCGTCAGCCGGGGCCGGGCAACCGGCCGCAATCAGCTCCTAAGAATGGTCGTCCTACCGGATCAGAATTAGGGCTTCCGCCGGTTATATGGCGACTGGTTGGTGGGTTTAGTGGACAGGCCAAGGTCATTGGCCTTTTGCTGAACTGCTTCGGCAGAGCGACCCAGCTTGAGGCCCATTACACGGGTAGGTGTGTTCTGCTGAATCAAAGTCTTCAGCTGAGTCTCGTCTTGCGGTGACCACTGCTTGCCGTGGTTGGAGGGTGTCTTGGCCATGGTGGCGGAGAACTGATAGTAGAAGCATCATAGGGGCAAAGTGAGTGAAACCCTAAGCCACCATCGCTCAGCCTCTATAGATAGTGGGAAATGTGGCCTTTGCATCGTGACCCACGTCTCTGGAGTGTTCAGACAGCAGAGTCCGCCAGGGCCTGGGCGGTCTTGACCGGCAGGAAAAGGGTTTTATGGCGACTGAGCTGCTGCTGAAACTGGTGTTTCCGGTAAATGCCGACGGCGCTCTCATCAATAGCATCGGCGCAGATTGCATAAGCCCTTATTGGCGCCTTGGCCACGCGACTGATGGCGTCATAAAGCAGCAGGCTGCCGACCCCTGCCCCTCGGAAGGCCAAGTCTCTCCCCATCCAGCCAATCAAGACGACGGGCACGCTGGGATAGCGGGGCAGTTTCTTGGCCAGTTCCGGGGCAACATCATTCAGTGGGATGTTGCTGTGGGCCGAAAGCGTGGAGAAGCCCGCGACCTTGCCGGTGCTGCGCTCGATCAGGACATAGCAGGCGGCGTACTTGCGCTTGACGTCCTGCGAAACCGTCTCGCGGAAGTAAAGGTCAACACGGTCATTGCCGCTGAGGAAGGCCGCCCGTTCGTGCTTGGCGAGGGCTTCTGAAACGAAGCGCGTCACCGAGCCTCAACATTCTCCAGATGAAGACGCTTGGCGTGCTTCAGGGCAGCGTTCGGAGCCGGTGGCTGGATCAGGGCATCGGCAAAACGCCGTTGATCCTCAGCGGACAGGTGGAGGATGGCTTGCTCCTCAATGGCGCGCTTGGCGGCATCATGGGCGGCGCTGACGACGAAATCCGTGAGGCTGCGCCCTTGCAGTTCCGCCGCCCGCTTCAGCGTGGCATAGACGTTTGCAGGTAGGCGTGCTTCGAGGCGTGAGGTTTGTTCTGTGGCCATGAAGGCTCTCCCAAAGGAGATTTTACGGCAGACTGCCGTAATTGATCAAGGGGGCGTGGGCGGAATCTGGGCGGTGCTTGCGGCCCGTCAACCCCCTTCCCGCTCCGTTCACCCCACGCCCAGAGACCCGTGTCGGTGGGCTTTCAGCACGTAGGTTCCTGCTGCTGGTCCTGTTCTATGGAGAACCGAACAACAGCGCTTCGATGTCCCGTGCGCCCTGCAGGACGTGGATCACCTCGATCTGCTCCGGCTGCAGGCGGTAAAAAATCAGATAATTGCCGTGGACGCAGCGGCGAATCCCGAAGCGCTCGTAGCGCGGCACCAATGGGTAGGCCCTGGGAGTGTCGGCCAGGGCCAGGCAGCGATTCAGTAGCTCCTCGACGAAGCTGACCGCCCGGGTGGGGTTGTCGGCTTCGATGTAGCGGCGAATGGCAAGCAGATCGGCCTTCGCCGCCGCCGTGATTACCACCCTCATGCGGCAGGTGTGTTGTCAGCGGCTAAGCCACGCAGCTCCCGCCGCACCGCCTCGATCTCCTGCACCCGCCCCGCCTCGGCGTCGGCCAGGCCCAGGGCGATGGCCCCGTCGAGCCGCTCCAGACGACGCTCCCGCTCCATCAGGCCGCGCATGGCCTCGCGAATGATCTCGCTGTTGGAGCCATAGAGGCCGGATTCCACCTTCTGGCGGATGAAGCTGGCCATTTCCGGCGGCAGGGTGATGGAGAGCTTTTCAGCCGATTGCATCGCGCGTCCTCCACTTCTGGCTGGCGTTGGGACATAGAGTAGCAGGAAATACTACTAAGCGCTGTTCGCTCCTTCATGCGTGGGCCCGCCTTCGAGACGATCCACCCATGGCCGTCGCAGGCTGAGCAGAGTTGCCGAATGGCATCGAAGGCCCCATAACGGGCGGCCTCTGCTGAAGCGAGTTATGTAGTCCGGCATCGGGTCGTTTGGCCATCTATTAAATAACCGCCTGGTCACTCTGAACAACTGCCTGGTCACTCCCCCATTTCACCCCCCACCTCCCCCGCCCGCAGCCGCAGCGCCCAGGCATCGAAAAAGGTTTTGGCGCAGCTGGCCAGGGGCACCGCCAGCAGCAAACCCAGCAGTTCGCCTAAGCCCAGCAGGCTGCCGATGCGGGCGCCGATGGGCAGGCAGATCAGCAGCCAGGCGGGCTGCAGGCCGACGATGCTGCCCATCAGGCGGGGCTGGATGATCTGATCGACCACCTGGCCGACGGTGATTGCCGCGGCCAGCACCTCCAAGCCCTTGCGGGGATCTTCGAGGGCCAGCAATAGGCTCACCACCACAATTGTGAGGGCGCTGGCATAGGGAATCAAGGTGGTGAAGCCGATCGCCACGGCGAACAGCACCCCATAGGGAATGCCCAGCAGGGTGAACACCACCAGCTGCAGGGCGCTCAGGATCAAGGCCAGCAGCACCTGGCCGGCGAAATAGCCGCTGAAGGTGCGATTAAGGGTATTGAGCACCAGGGGCCGCACCTGGGGCGGCAGCCACTGGCCCAGGCCCTCGGCGGTGCGCTCGCCGCCCAGCAGCAGAAACACCGTCAGCACCAGCACGATCACGGTGTTGACCGTGAGACCGAGCGTCGCCCCCAGCACCCCCAGCAGCTGCTGGCTGAACTGGCTGGCGAGGCGGCTGGCGCGGTTGAGCAATTCGCTGGTGAGATCATCGAAGCGCACCGGCAGGCCCCGCTGGCTGGCCCATTGCTGCAGTTGGGCCAGCACGGTCTCCCCCTGCACCAACCAGCGGGGCAGGGCATGGATCAATTCATCGAGCTGCTGGGCCAGGCGGGGCACCAGCCAGACGGCCGCCAGGGCCACCAGCCCCAGGGTTAGGCCCAGCACCAGCAACAGGGCCAGGGCCCGGGGCAATCCCTGGTCGATCAGCCAGCGGGTGGGGAGATCCAGCAGAAAGGCCAGCAGGGCCGCCGTCAGAAACAACGCCGGGAAGGGGGCCAGGGGCAGCAGCAGCTGCTTCAACACCCAGAGATTGAGGGTGAGCAGCGGCAACGCCAGGCTGATCCGCAACCAGGGGGGCAGCACCAGCCGCTCAAGCATTTGCGCAGGGCCCAGAGGGGCCACCGAAACCTGCCTTCAGCTTGGCGGTGTCAGCGCCGGGCCGCCAGCTTCTGTTGCAGGCGGGATCCTGGGCGATGGGCCTTAGCCCTCAGGCGCCCATGGCCTGCAGATAGGCGTCACTGCCCAGCTGCTGCAGCCGTTCATCCTTGGCACGCACCTGGTCATGCAGGCCGCGCCGGTGGGCCGCCAGGCGCTGGGCCAGGTCGGCATCGGCCAGCGCCAGGATCTGGGCCGCCAGTAGACCCGCATTGGCGCCATTGCCAATGGCCACGGTGGCGACCGGGATGCCGGCGGGCATCTGCACGATCGAATGCAGCGAATCCACCCCGGATAGGGCCCGGCTCTGCACCGGCACGCCGATCACCGGCAGCAGGGTGAGGGCCGCCACCATGCCGGGCAGGTGGGCGGCACCGCCGGCGCCGGCAATGATCACCCGCAGGCCCCGAGCGGCGGCGGCCTCGGCGAAGGCCACCATCTCCAGGGGGGTGCGGTGGGCCGAGAGCACCCGCACCTCGCAGGCCACCCCCAGCTCCCGCAGGATCGCCACGGCCGGCTGCAGGGTGGGCAGATCCGAATCGCTGCCCATCACCACCGCCACCGGCGCTGGCGCGCCGCCGCCGGCACTGGGGGGCGAAGGGTCGGAGGCGGCAGCGACCACGGCGGCAAGGCGTTTCGCCCCATCCTCCCGCCCCGGCCGCCGCTGCCAGGGCAACAGCCTTCGGGTGCAACCGCCAGCAAGATGGGGGCACCACCCGCCCCCACCGCCGATGCGCTGGCTGAGCAACGTGCGCCTGGCCCAGGCCTCGCCCTGCAGCCACCGCAGCCAGCGGCGCTGGCGCATCGGCCTCGACCAGGAAGACCGGGTGTACCAAATCGAAGCGCTGCCGCCAGTCAGCGCCGCCGCCGGCGCTGACTGGGGCGGGGACTGGCTGAGCCCGATGGGGGTCGATCTGCAGATCAATGGCGGCCTGGGGCTGGCCTTCCCCGAACTCAGCGCCGCCGACCAACCCCGGCTGCAGCAGTTGCTCGAGCTTCTCTGGCGCGATGGGGTGGAGGCCATCTGCCCCACCCTGGTGACCTGCGCCGTGCCCCCCCTGCGGCAGGCATTGGCGGTGCTGCGCCAGGCCCGGGCCGACCACCAGCCGGGGCGCTGCCGCTTGCTGGGGGCCCACCTGGAGGGCCCCTTCCTGGCGCCGGCGCGGCGCGGCGCCCATCTCCAAGCGCATTTGT
>JBIIJV010000221.1:0-4558 GCA_044233545.1 Cyanobium sp. | reverse complement strand
CGACACCCTTGCCCAATACACCCTGCGCCCTGATGGCCGCATTGATGTGGTCAATCAGTGCATCAAGCGCAACGGCAGTGTGGATCAGGCCAGGGGCATCGCCAAGGTTGTCGACGCCGAAACGGGCGCCAAGCTCAAGGTCAGCCTGGTGAGTTTGCTGGGCTGGCGGCCGTTCTGGGGCGATTACTGGATTGTTGGCTTGGATCCGAACTACCGCTGGGCCGTGGTTGGCCATCCGAACCGCAAATACGGCTGGATCCTGGCCCGCAGCAAGACCCTTGACGCAAGCAGCTTGGAGACCATCAGCGCCATCATCCAGCGCAACGGCTATCAACGAGGCAGTTTCCAAATGGACGGGCAGGAGGGGCCCTGAGACCAGCACTGGCTTCAATGCGGCGCAGGTGGAGGGGAATTCGCCCCCAGATCGGCATGAGTTGCCTGCCCTGGCGGTTCGGCTGGAGAGCGCCGAGAGCTTTGTAGCTGCCACCGGGGCGGTAGTGGTCCATGGCGGGGATCGGGCCTACTACAAGACACCGGCTTCAACATCAGCGCCTGCGTCCTCAATAAAAATGGTGTTTCCAGCGAAAGTGGCTTGGTTTGGCCCAGCAACCTGACCACTTTTCTTTGCTGCAAACGCCTTTTGCTGAAGTGACATCAGAGAAGAGTTGCTGGTGAAGGGCCAGGGATCAGTCCTTTATCTCTTAGGCGGGAAAGGATCGTTGCCGTAGCTGTCCCGATCCCTGATCTGACCGTTAGGGCGATGGATGATGACATCGCTGCCTTTGTTGCGGGCAATTTGCTCAGCTCGTTGCCTGGCTTCTTCCTGAGTCTTCATTGCCCTGGCGGTGTAGCGGGAATTGCCTTCTCCCCTGACGGCCCAGCCGTCTTCTTGCTTGACTACGTGCTGATGGTCGGCCATGGCGCTAATTGCAGATAGTACTAGTGTACTGCATTAGTCTAGGCGCGGGGAAACGGGAGCAGGGATTGGCAACCGGCGGTGAACTGTTTTCTTGATCTTCTCGCCGGACTTCTCGGTGGCCAAGTCAAGCTCATAGCTGTTCTGCAGGTTCATCCAAAAGGCAGCCTCGACGCCGAGCCACTGTTCTAGGCGCAAGGCGGTATCGGCTGTCATGGCCCGTTTGCCGCTGATCAGCTGATAAATCCGATTGGAAGGCACATGCAGCTGCCGGGCCAGTTCGGCTGCTGAGATGTTCAGCTCCTGCAACTCATCTGCCAGAATCGTGCCAGGATGAATGGGATAGACCGGGCGTTTTTCTGTTTTGGTCATGGTAGTTCTCCCTCAGTGATAATCAACAATTTCGATATTGAATGGCCGTGGTGAGTGCTCCGGCCACTCAAAGCAGATGCGCCACTGCTGATTGATGCGGATGCTGAACTGCCCCTTGCGGTCTCCGCCGAGAGCTTCAAAGCGGTTGCTGGGTAAGAGCATCAAGCCCTAGCGGGAGACGGCAGATCTAAGGATGAGTAGGCGCTTTTTGGCCTGCTCTTCGAAAGCCTGAAATTCCCTGACCCGCTCACCGTTGGCAAACCGCGCGGTGCGCTTGTCCCGGTACAGGGGCGGTGCTCTCTGCTCGTTGGGACCTTGTGGGCTTGCCTCATCGCTCTCCGTCGCCATAGGAACAGACTGCCAGCAATGACGCACTACGTCAAGCGTCTTTTTTGGTGACGTCGGCCTGCCGTTTCTGGGTTCTTAAAAACTCGACAAATGGGTACATTTTGTCGATAGTCTCAAAACCCACCCCCCCGCATTGCAAGGGGTTTGGGGCTTTTGAATGGGGCAAACTCTCGACAAAATGGTGAACGAACCAGAAAGCCGCCGCTGCTGTCAAAGATTGACAAGTCTTGCCAATTCTAGCAGCTTGAAAGTTTGAACTGGCCTAGAGGTGCTCGCCATGACGATGAATGTCAATCTCTCTCCCCACCTCGAAGCCATGGTCAAAGCCAAGGTCGCCTCGGGTCTCTACACCTCCGCCAGTGAGGTCGTCCGTGAAGCCCTCCGTCTGATGGAGCAGCAAGACCAGCTCCGCTCCCTCCAGCTCCAGCAGTTGCGCTCCGATATCCAGGAGGGTCTGGCCAGTGGCCCCCCCGTCCCCTGGAGCCTCGACGAGATCAAGCAGGACGGGCGCAAGCGCAAGGCCTCGCGCCATTGATCCGCCTAATGGACGACCCTTTCGACGCGGGACCGCAGCACATCGAGGCAGTGGGTAGCCAATGAGTGTCGACTGCTCTGGAGAGGAACGACCAACGAGGCGCTATGGCTCTTCCAGATCGAAACTCTTGTCTGTGATGTCGCGGGAGCCGTGGATGATCCGCTCGATCCGCACCCGCTCAGGGCTGGCCGAGAAGAAGATCACGTACCGCTGGTGAGCGCAGGAGCGCAGCCCTTCATTCAGCTCAGGCCGGGCGGGATAGGCCTCTGGTTGTTCGGCGATCCTTTGGCTATGGGCCAGCAGCTCACCGACAAAGCTGGCGGCCCGCTGCGGATTGTCCCTGGCGATGTAATCACCGTTCTCCCGCAGGTCGATCTCGGCCTGGGGGGAGAGCTCACAGCGCATCAGCGGGGGCGCCCTTCTCGGCCCATTGCTGGTAACGGGCCTGCAGATCGGCCTTCACCTCCTGCACGGGCCTGCCGGGGCCGCTGTTGATCCCCTGCTGAATGTCGGCGCGGAGGGCTTCCAGCTTCAGGGCCCGGAGCTTCTCGCGATCCTCCAGGGCGCGGAGCCCGTCGCGGATCACCTCGCTGGCGCTGGCGTAACGGCCCTGCTGCAGCTGCCCCTTGATGAACTGCTCGAAATGCTCCCCAATGACATAGCTCGACGGCATGGCGGCCTCCCTGTTGCCTGGACTTGACACTATCAAAGATTGATAGCAGCCGCAACCAGAATCCCGTCAGCGCTCCTCCCGAAGGCCTCCAAGCGACAACTCTCGACAAATGGATACATTTTGTCGCGAGTCCACAATCCACCCCCGTTGACAAAGATTGACAAGTCTTGCCAAGACTGGCAGCTTGAAGGTCTGAACTGGCTTAGAGGTGCTCGCCATGACGATGAATGTCAATCTCTCCCCCCAGCTCGAAGCGATGGTCAAGGCCAAAGTTGCTTCGGGTCTTTACACCTCCGCCAGTGAGGTCGTCCGCGAAGCCCTGCGCCTCATGGAGCAGCAAGACCAGCTGCGCTCCCTTCAGCTCCAGCAGTTGCGCTCCGATATCCAGGAGGGTCTGGCCAGTGGCTCTCCCGTACCCTGGAGCCCCGACGAGATCAAACAGGACGGGCAGCGGCGCAAGCCCTCGCCCCGCTCCGCCGCCCAGGGCGGTTAACCCGTGGCGGTGATTGTTCTCCAGCCCAGGGCCAAGGCCGATCTCTCTGACATCTGGCAGGTCATGGCCGAAGACAGCGACGATCAGGCCGATGCGTTCATTGACCTGATCGATCAGAAGTTTCAGCTGCTGGCGCAGCAGAGCGGACTGGGGCGGCGACGGGAGGAGCTGGCCGAAGGCTTGCGTAGCTTCCCGGTGGGCCGTTACGTCATCTTCTATCTACCCATCCCAGGCGGCGCTCAGATCGTGCGAGTGCTGCATGGTGCCCGCGACATCGAAGCGGCAGTCACAAAGCCGGACGCCGATGAATGACCGAAAACATCTCTCTGGCAGGGAATTTGAGCGCCTGCTGGAGGCCATCAAGGGCAGTCGGAACGAGACCAGCGACCGCTGTCTAGTCCTGTTGATGTTTCGCCATGGGCTCCGGGACTCCGAGGCCTGCGGCCTGGTGCTGGAGCAGGTGGACGTTTGAAAGCCGGGTGCCGCACGACGCTCGCCTCAAGGGGGGCCTCTCCACCACCCACCCTCTCCGAGGGGACGAAATCCGCGCCATTAAGGCCTGGCTGGTGGAGCGGACCCGCATGAAGGCCCCAGGGCGGACGTTCTTCCTCAGTGAGCAGCGAAAGCCTCTGCACCGCTCACCGTCAACCTCGCCCTGCGCAAATACGGCGAGAAGGCCAAGCTACCGGTGGCCGTTCATCCCCACTTGCTGCGCCGTGCCAGCGGCTTTGCCCTCGCCGATCAGGGTGCTGACACCCGCCTGATTCAGGACTATCTCGGGAATCGCAACATTCAGCACAATGTCCGCTATACCGCCACGAACACGGCGAGGTTCGAGAAGCTGTCGCGGTAGGGATTAGGCGCGGAGCGATAGATGCAACTGCCTGGCAAAGGACTATTTAATCTGCAGTTGTTGCTGACTATAGAATTCATGCAGGTAGTAGCCGGCCGTCTTAAGTGCATCGAGTATGTCTCCTGCTTCCATGAACTCCCACATAAGCAAAGTTCCTTCAAGGTCGGGAGTGATTTCAAAAATTGAGTTGGTGGGGTAACCGCTAGGGCCATCCCTTGTGTGAGCAGGATGCTTGGAGAGCCTCTTTCTTCCACCTTCTGTAAACATAAAGCGGTTGTTATGTGCGGCTGCATTGCGTAGATGGTAGATTAGCTCAAGACAGGGGGCATGGCCAAAATGGCCTTTATTTCCAAGTGCGTCTCCTGAAT
>JBIIJV010000219.1:0-4648 GCA_044233545.1 Cyanobium sp. | reverse complement strand
TGCCCCTGCTGCGCCGCTGGCTGCAGGAGCGGCTACCCGAGGTACCCCTGCAGGGCGATAGACCAATCGAAGCTGTCGCAATGGGGGCGCTTGCCCTCACCCCCGGAGTGACCCTGCGGGATGTGTTGGCCAGGGGAGTCTCGTTACGGTGCTGGGACCAACGTTCCGGTCAGCATCGCTGGCATCCCCTGTTCGTGGCCGGCCAGGCGTGGCCCACCGAGCAGCCCCTGGAAGTGGTGCTGGCCTGTAGCCAGGACGACCAGCGAGAATTGGAGGTGGTGCTGGGAGAGCCGCTGCCCCAGGAGCGCTCAGAGGTGATGTTCGTCGATGGTTTGCCGGTGCTGAACCGACGGCGAGCCGGCCAGCCGCGGGTGGAAACTTGGCCTACAGCCGCCCCAACCCTGCCCCTGGCAAGCCCGGGACGCCGGGGAGAAGACTGCTTGCGCCTGCGCTTCCAGATCGATGCCAGTGGCCAATTGCTGCTGGAGGCCCAAGATTTGAGCAGCGCCCAGCCGCTTGGAACCCTCAGCCTGGGTCCGGTGCGCTGACGCCATAGCGACCATCGCGAAGCCACGATAGAAGCCGCCTGTTCGCGAGCCCCCCGGCCATGGCCAGTAAGGGTCCACCCCCTAAACCGACTGCCCCCCCTGTGCCGCAACGCCCCTGGAGACTGGTGGGGCTTGGCCTGGCCCTGGCGGCAGCGGGGCTGGTGATGGCCCTGCAACCCCAGCCCCCCAGGCACCGCCCAGGCCCCCTCCACAGCCAAAAAGCCACCGTGGCGACGACCCGCCAGCGTCAGGAGGCCCTGCGCCGCTTCAGCCGGGGAGATCCCGAGGGGGCCGTGGCGGCCCTCGCCCCCCTGCGCCAAACCAACCCAAGCGAGGCAGCCGCCCTGGGGGAAGCGCTGCGCAGCAACTGGAACCGCAACCGCCTGGAGGCCGCCCGGGCCGAACGGCTGGCCACAGCGGGCCAATGGTGGGAGGCGCTCGATACCCTCAACCGCCTGGACCACCCCTGGTGGCAACGGCATAGCCAGGCGCTGCGCCGTCGGGTGGAGCAGGGGGCGGCGGCCCTGGAGCAAGAGCATCACCAACACAGCCACGGCCCTGGCCCCGCAGGAGTTAATACAGGGCAGCTCGATGCCGAAGTCCAGAGGCGTATGCAGCGCGGCCAACCCCAGTGGCAGGCTTTTGTGGAGGGCTGTGCTGCGGTGGGAGGCCAGGTGCTGGAAGAGGGTCCGGAAGTGAACTGCATGCCCCGCAGAGGTAAGCAGGAGCCATGACAGGATTATCAACCAGTGATCGAGATCAGTTCATGCAGGCAGGTGATCAGGTCAGGGTGAGCAGCAATGTGGTTGTGTTCACCCATCCAGAGCATCGGGGCTCGGCCTACGACTTGCAGGGCCAGCAGGGGGAAGTTGTCCAGGTACTTGAGGACTGGAAAGGAAGGCCGATCAGCCCCAACTTGCCTGTAATCGTGGCCTTCGGCCGCTTCCGCGCCCATTTCAGAGCCGAAGAGCTCTCGCCCCTCTGAGCTTTCTCAACGTCGGGCCCTGCTGGGGCATCAGCTGCGGGGACGGATCAAATAGACCCCTTCTTCGCCATCGACGGATTGCAGGCAAAGCTGAATGGTCTCGAGCCTTGTGGTGGGTACCACCCGACCGCAAAAATCAGGCTGGATGGGGAGTTCGCGATGGCCCCGATCCACCATCGCCACCAATTGCACCCGATGGGGACGGCCCCAGCTCTGCAGGGCTTCAAGGGCAGCCCGCACGGTCCGCCCTGTGAAGATCACGTCATCCACCAGCACCACATGGCGCCCATCCAGGCTGACAGGGAGCTGGGTGGCCTCCACGAGCCGTGTGCCGACGCGCTCCAGATCATCGCGATAGAAAGTGGGGTCCAGACTGCCGTGGGCCACGGCATGGCCGACCATCAGCGCCAGTCGATCCGCCAGGACCTGGGCCAAAGCCACACCACGGGTCGGAATTCCTAGCAGCACGAGAGCCGCGGGATCGACAACACTCTCGAGAATTTGCGAAGCCAAACGATCCAGGGTGCGGCAGAGTTCAACGCTGGAGAGAATCTGGACGCGATTGCCTGGCTCTCGCTCCGAAACAGCCGGCGCAGACATAGGAGCAGAGCCTTTGATCTAGTAAGGACTGATGCTAAGGGGCCCGTGTGACCAAAACCTGACGCCAGCCGGCCAAATTGGAGGCTTCAGAAGAGCGGGCTGTAAGTTGGCAGCGAATGCAAATTCCTTAAGGAGCGGGCCTTCGGGTGATTTCAGTTCCTTCTACCAAACAATCGTCCAGCGGCCATGCAGGGGCTGAGGGATCTGGATCGATGGCTGTCATCCCCGAACCGAGGGCGAGTCTTGAACATCAACGTCCAGTAGCTCCAGTCGTGCTGGCCATCCTGGATGGCTGGGGATTCCGTGAACAAGAGGAATACAACGCTGTGCGCTGTGCCCATACCCCGGTGATGGATGCCCTTTGGCACGCCTATCCCCATACCCTGATTTCGGCCAGTGGCGCCGCCGTAGGCCTACCTGATAACCAAATGGGTAATTCCGAGGTGGGCCATCTCACCATCGGCTGTGGTCGCATTATTCGCCAAGAACTGGTGCGGATCAGCCAGGCTGTCCAGGACGGCAGCTTGGCGGCCAATCCGGTGCTGAATGCCGCCGCAGACCATCTGCTGGCCCAAGGCGGTCGGCTGCACCTGATCGGTCTTTGTTCCGATGGGGGGGTTCACAGCCACCTTGAACATCTGGGGGGGTTGCTGCGCTGGGCCGCGGCAAGGGGTCTCAAGGAGGTCTGCATCCACGCCATCACCGACGGTCGGGATACACCGACCAACAGTGCTCCGGTTTTTTTGCTCCGCATTCAGCAGCTCATCGAAGAGTCCGGCGTCGGCCTCCTGACCACGCTATGCGGCCGCTACTGGGCCATGGATCGGGACAACCGTTGGGATCGAACCGAAAAAGCCTATCGACTGCTAACCGAACCCTCGGAACCCTCACCTCTATCTCCAGCAGAAATTCTGGAAGCTTCCTATGCCAATGGCATCAGTGATGAGTTCCTTGAACCGGTGCGATTATCCCCTGAGCTGATTGAGGCGGGCGACACAATCATTTGTTTCAATTTCCGCCCCGATCGGGTGCGCCAGTTGGTCAGAGCCCTGGTGCTGCCGGATTTTGAGGGCTTCCCCCGCCAACTGCTGACGCCGCTGCACATTGTCACCTTCACTCAATACGAACAAGGCCTGCCCGTCTCTGTCGCCTTTCCGCCCGAATCCCTCGAAGGGTTGTTGGGCCAGGTGATATCAGAGCAGGGGCTGAGGCAATTTCGTACGGCCGAAACAGAAAAATACCCTCACGTCACTTATTTCATGAATGGGGGAATCGAACAGGCCTTCCCCGGTGAAGATCGCCACCTGGTGCCATCACCACGGGTCGCCACCTACGATCAATCTCCTGCGATGTCGGCCGAGAAACTCACAGATAGCTGCATTGCTGCCGTACAAAAAGGCATCTATTCGCTGGTGGTGATCAACTACGCCAACCCCGACATGGTCGGCCATACCGGCCAAATGCAGGCGACCACCGAAGCCATCAGCACAGTCGATGGCTGTATTGGCCGACTGCTGGAGGCTACGAACCGCAGCGGAGGCACGATGTTGATCACCGCCGACCATGGCAATGCAGAAGTCATGCAGGGGCCCGATGGACGCCCCTGGACCGCCCACACCACCAACCCGGTGCCCGTGATTCTGGTGGAGGGAGAAAAACGAAAATTACCTGGTCATGGCACCGATGTGCAGCTGCGCGAGCAGGGTGGCCTCTCAGACATCGCCCCAACCTTGCTAGAGATCCTGGGCCTACCCAAACCCGCTAGGATGACAGGGAATTCTTTGATTGAGCCCCTGGGCAGCCCCCAGAGCAGTCGCAGCATGTCTTCTGCAGTCATAAGCTGAGATCCGGCCAGCTCCCAATCACCATTGGGGTCCCCCCCCCCACACCACTGCGACCCCGAACCAGGAAACCAAGCATGTTGCGCACGATCGTTTCTTCTGTGTGGATGCTTTCCGCCGCCCTCCTGATCACCAGCGTGCTGTTGCATAGCCCTAAAGGCGATGGCATGGGCGGTCTGTTCTCGACTGGGGGATCGATGTTCACCAGTGCCCGTAGCGCCGAGGCCACACTCAACCGGGTCACCTGGACCCTGCTGGGACTGTTCCTGGGCCTGGCGGTTGTCCTGAGTGCCGGCTGGGTGGGCTGAATCCATGGCACAGACCAGTCGTCGTCTTGCCTTACGAACCCTTTGGGATAGGGGTCTGGTGCCCCTGTTCTCGCTTGCTTTTCTAGGGCGAAACGCCGGCAGTGCCCAAGCAGCAACTTCATCCAGCAGCGATGCCAAGTGGCAACTCAGTGAAGCCGCTTGGAAAAAGCGACTGAGCCCAGCCGCTTTCCAGGTATTGCGCCAACATGGCACTGAGAGACCCTTCAGCAGTCCCCTCTACCAGGAGCAACGCACCGGTCAGTATTTGTGCGGCGGCTGCCAACTGCCGCTGTTTGCCTCCGCAACCAAATTCGACAGCCGCACCGGCTGGCCCAGTTTTTGGCAACCCCTGACCAACGCCATCGC
>JBIIJV010000037.1:0-17950 GCA_044233545.1 Cyanobium sp. | reverse complement strand
CATTTTGATGTTGCTTACTTTTGCGGTCAACATCTTGGCCCAGTGGGTCGTTCGTCGTTTGAGTCTCCGTTACTGATTGAAACCCATGGCTATTCCAATCGCTAATTCTGGCCCTGGATCTGTATCTGGATTCAAACGTGGCACATTATTTTTCAAACCCAATCTGCCCCGCAACCGTTTCAATGTTTTGTTCAATAGCATTGCCGGCATTTTTGCCACTACAGCTGTCCTGCCTCTTTTTCTGGTGCTGGCTTATGTCCTTTTTAAAGGCGGTAGCCTGTTGCGGCCTGGTCTATTCACCCAGTTGCCCCCTGCACCTGGGTTGAGCGGCGGTGGCATCGGCAATGCCATCCTCGGCACCTTGCTGGTGACCCTGTTGGCCTCCCTAATCGCCATCCCGGTGGGCGTGGGCGGCGGCATCTATTTGGCAGAATATTCGCGCAAAGGCTGGTTTGCCCAATTCGTCCGCTTTGGCAATGATGTATTGGCTGGGGTGCCATCAATCATCAGCGGTGTTTTTGTTTACGGCGCCATCGTGGCGACCAGGGTCTTTTTCAATCAAAGCTATAGCGCCTTGGCCGGTGGTATAGCCCTGGCGGTTTTGATGTTGCCGACGGTGATCAAGACCACCGATGAGGGCCTGAGGCTTGTCCCCAACGACCTTCGCCTAGGGGCCTATGGAGTCGGTGCTTCCCGCTTTGTCACCATTACCCGCATAACCTTGCCCGCCGCCTTGACCCCCATTGCCACCGGCATGGTGCTTGCCATCGCCCGGGCGGCGGGGGAAACGGCACCACTGATTTTCACTGCCCTGTTTTCACCGTTCTGGCCCGAGGGAGTCTTCAATCCCATCGCGACGATGTCGGTACTGATCTTCAATTTTGCCATCATGCCGTATGAGGCCCAAAACCAACTGGCTTGGGCGGCATCCTTCGTGTTGGTGATAATGATTCTTCTGGCTAATTTGCTGGCTCGTAAGCTGGCTGCACGAACCAAGGCCTAACGATCCCTCTTTTTCATCCAGCCTGTTCCATCCCTTCTTCCCAGTACCATGACATTCACTACCCCTGCGCGCGTCGACCAGAGTCTTTCCTCCAGCTCGGGCGACATCTGCATGTCGCTGCAGAATGTTTCCATCTCCTATGGAAGCTTTGAGGCTGTTAAGAATGTGTTTCTGGATATTCCCCATGGCAAGGTAACGGCGTTCATTGGCCCTTCCGGCTGTGGAAAATCCACTGTGTTGCGTGCCCTGAACCGCATGAACGATTTGATTCCGGGCTGCAGCTTGAAGGGCAGGGTGATTTTTGATGGCCACGATCTTTACGATCAGCGCGTCGATCCGGTGGAGGTGAGGCGCCGGATTGGCATGGTGTTTCAGAAGCCCAATCCCTTCCCTAAGAGCATCTACGAGAACATCGCTTTTGGTGCCCGCATCAATGGTTATCGCGGTGATATGGATGAGTTGGTGGAGCGCTCCCTTCGCAAGGCAGCGGTTTGGGACGAATGCAAGGACAAGTTGCGTCAAAGCGGTTTTTCACTCTCGGGCGGCCAACAGCAGCGCCTCTGCATCGCCCGGGCCATCGCCACGGAGCCTGAGGTGATTTTGATGGATGAACCCTGCTCAGCCCTCGATCCGATCTCCACGCTGAAAATTGAGGAGACGATGCATGAACTCAAGAAAAATTACACGATTGTTATCGTTACCCACAACATGCAGCAAGCGGTGCGTGTGGCGGACATGACCGCTTTCTACAACGCTGAAGCCGTTGAAGGGGGGTCGGGCAAGGTGGGCTACCTCGTTGAATTTGCCCCAACTGAAAAAATCTTCAATGCCCCCGCCGAGCAGGCCACCATGGACTACGTCAGTGGCCGTTTCGGCTGATCAAGCTTGCGGGCTCTAGGTTATCAAGGGCCCGATCTGTAGGGGTATTGGCGGATTGTATTAATTCCTGTTGCCATTAAAAAAACCGGCCCTAGGGCCGGTTTAGTTGACGGAGAGGGAGGGATTCGAACCCTCGATAAAGTTGCCCCTATACAGCATTTCCAGTGCTGCGCCTTCGACCACTCGGCCACCTCTCCAGTGGCAAATGGGGCAGGTGTCAATGTAGCAGCAGCCCCATCCAGCTTTTGCGATGACTACGCCATGACCCCCAGTCACGCTGTCACGGTTCACTGGCGCCAGGCGGGCCGGGTGATTCGCTTGGAGGTCCCGGAAGGGGACTACATCATGCAGAGCTTTGAGGCCCAGGGCGAACCCCTGCCCTTCAGTTGCCGCAACGGCTGCTGCACCGCCTGCGCCGTGCGGGTGCTTGCCGGGACCATCGATCAGCGGGAGGCTTTGGGCCTGTCCCGGGAGCTGCGCCAGCAGGGCTATGGCCTGCTCTGCGTGGCCCGTGCCCTGGGGCCCCTGGAGGTGGAGACTCAAGACGAGGACGAGGTGTATGAACTGCAGTTCGGCCGCTATTTCGGCCGGGGGCCTGTGCGGCCCGGCCTGCCCCTCGACGACGAATAACTGCCGATTCTGTGATGCTTTCCCTTTCTGATACGGCCCTCCAGGACTCGGGCCTGGATCCCCAAGCCATCCAGGCTCTGGCGGCCGTGGCGCGGCGAGCCGCGTTGGCGGCTGCCCAGCCGCTGCGCCAACTGTTTGGCCAGCTCGAGTCGGTGCGGGCCAAAGGCCTCGCCGGCAATCTGGTCACCGAAGCCGACCTGGCCGCCGAGGCCGCCGTCCTGGCGGTGCTGCGGCAAGAAACCCCCCAGGTGCCTGTCCTGGCCGAGGAAGGGGGCCGGCTGGCTGGTGTTGGTCCCCTCGAATGGTGTGTGGATCCCCTCGATGGCACCACCAACTACGCCCATGGCTTTCCTTTTTTCGGTACCTCCGTGGGCCTCACCTGGCAGGGAAAACCGCTCCTGGGTGCCATCGCCCTGCCGATGGGCGATGAACTGTTCTGGGCGGCCCCTGGCCTGGGTTCCTGGTGCAACGACACCCGCCTGCAGGTGAGTGGCTGCCAGAAGCTGGAGGACGCGCTCTTGGCGACCGGTTTTGCCTACGACCGCATCGAACGCCTCGACAATAATTACGCCGAATTCGCCCATTTCACCCACCGCAGCCATGGGGTGCGCCGGGCCGGTGCCGCCGCCCTCGACCTGGCCTTCGTGGCCTCTGGTCGCGTTGATGGCTACTGGGAACGGGGCCTGCAGCCCTGGGATCTGGCCGCCGGTGTAGTGCTGGTGGAGCAGGCCGGTGGCTTGGTCTGTGGCTATGGCGGAGAACCCCTGAGCCTGGCCAGTGGCCGGGTGGTGGCCTGTGCCCCTGGACTGCAACAGCCGATGCTGGAGGCTTTGGCGACTTGTCGCCCCCTCAGCGGCGCCAGTTACGGCGCCCCCGAATTGGACGTCCCCAACTAAACCTGAGCGCATGGCTTTGCAACCCGCCGCTGGCGCCCGTGATCTGCATCCCCGCGATGTGGAGAGCAACCGTCGTATCTGCGATCTCCTGGCCCAGGTCTATCGCCTCTGGGGTTATGAGGAAGTGACGCCGCCCACGATCGAAACCCTGGAGACCCTGGAGGCCGGCGGCGCGATCAGCAACCGAGAGTTGGTGCGTCTGGTGGCGGACCAACCCCTGGGTCTGCGGCCTGAGCTGACTGCCTCGATTGCCAGGGCCGCCAGCACCCGCCTGCGCCACCGCCCCCGCCCGCTGCGGCTCTGGGCCACAGGCACCACCTTTCGCAGCAGTACCGATGACGGGGGCGGTCTGCGCATCGAAGAGCGCCTGCAAAGCGGTGTGGAGCTCCTGGGGGACGGCTCGGCTGCGGCGGACACCGAGTTGATCCACTTGCTGCTGGCGGCTGCGGCCACCCTGGGCCTGCAGGAGCGCCACCGGCCCACCCTGCTGGTGGGGCACCACGGCCTTTTGGGGGCCCTGCTGGAGGATATTGCCAGTGACCAAAGGCCATTGGCGCGCCGGGCCCTCACCGGCTATGACCCCCTGGCCATCGAAGCGCTGGCCGTGCCGGAGGTGCAGCGGCGCCGCTTGCAGTCCTTGCTGCGACTGCGGGGAGAAGCCAGCAGTGTGCTTTACCAAATCGAGCAATGGCTGGGGCCGGTGCCCCTGATTGCCAGCCTGTCTGCCACCTTGGCCAGCGTCGGGCCCGCCGCCGAGAGCATGGGCCTGCGGTTACAGCTAGATCCCAGCTTTCAGCCCCACTTCGATCTCTATGACGGCCTGGTTTTGAAGCTGGTTTGCCAGGGAGGTGAGGCACCGGTGGCCATTGCCAGCGGTGGACGCTACGACGGTCTGGTCAGGCGTTTTTGCACCGACCCCCTCCAGGGGGCGGGCACCGGCTTCGGCTTTGACATCGGGGCGATCCGCGAGCTGCTGCAGGCCACCGCTGGCCCCACCATCCCCGCCAAGCCCTGGCTGGTGGCGGTGGCGACGGCGGCGGACCTGCCCCGGGCCCTGGAGCGACTGGCCGAATGCCATCGCCGGGGTGAGGCGGCCGAGCTGTGTCACCAGGTTTGTGCCGATGGCGCCGAGGCCGAGGGCATCGCCAACGAGCGGGGCTGCTGCGGTGCGCTCTATCTGGCGGCATCTACTTAGGATCCGCCCAGCTTCCGCCGCGCCATGGCCCACACCATCGTCACCGAGATCTGCGAGGGGGTGGCCGATTGCGTGGATGCCTGCCCGGTGGCCTGCATCCATCCCGGTAATGGGGCCAACCGCAAGGGCACAACCTTCTACTGGATCGACGCCGACACTTGCATCGATTGCGGCATCTGCCTGCAGGTCTGCCCGGTGGCGGGGGCGATCTTGCCGGAGGAGCGGCCTGAACTGCAGCGCAGTACAGGTTGAGCACCGTTGCCGCTGTCGGCACCGGCTTTGGCTGCCATGGCCCTTTGGGCACGCCTCGACCCCGACGGCAGGGTGGAAATCCGGACTTGGCCTAGCCCCATACCCTTATTGCAGAGTGGGTCGACGCCGTAACCGACGCACAGTGCTTCAAAGCGAACAGGGTCAGATTCAGATCCACACTGAGAACATCTTCCCGATCATCAAGAAGGCCGTTTATTCAGGCCACGAAGTTTTCTTGCGCGAGCTGGTCAGCAATGGTGTCGATGCCATCAGCAAGCGGCGCATGGCGGCCATGGCGGGGGATTGCAGCGAAGGCGAGGAGGGAAGGATTCGTATCCGTATCGATCGAGAGGCTAAAACACTGACAATCAGTGATAACGGCATTGGCATGGGCGCCGATGAGGTCAAGCGCTATATCAATCAAGTGGCTTTTTCCAGTGCCGAAGAATTTTTAGAAAAGTACAAGCGCGAAACCGATGCAATTATTGGTCATTTCGGTCTCGGTTTCTATTCCAGCTTTATGGTCGCCCGCCAGGTTGATCTAATCAGCCTCAGTGCTAGGCCCGGTTCGGAGGCGGTGCGCTGGAGTTGTGATGGATCCCCTAACTTTACTTTGGAGGGGGCCGAGCGCAGCGAGGCGGGCACCGATGTGGTGCTGCACCTACAGGAAGAGGAACTCGAATATATCGAACCGGCCCGCATCCGCAGCCTCATTACCACCTATTGCGACTTCCTACCGGTCGCAGTGGAGCTGGAAGGCGAAACGATCAACAAGCGGGAAGCCCCTAGGCGCAAGAGTGCCCGGGAGTTAAGCAAGGATGATTATATAGAATTTTATCGCTATCTTTACCCCTTCCAGGGTGATCCTTTGTTCTGGGTACATCTCAATACTGATTATCCTTACACCCTCCAAGGTATTTTATATTTTCCGCGCCTCGGCGGTCGTTCCGACTGGGAAAAGGGTGAGATCCGGCTCTATTGCAACCAGGTATTCGTTAGCGACTCGATCAAGGAGGTGGTGCCCCGCTATCTGCTGCCCCTGCGCGGTGTAATCGATTCACCAGACATTCCCCTCAACGTCAGCCGCAGTGCCCTGCAAACCGACCGGCGGGTGCGCTCGATCGGCGGCTTCGTTGCCCGCAAGGTGGGGGATCGGCTCAAGGAGTTGTACCGCCAGGAGCCGGCCCGCTACGCCGAGATCTGGGACGCCATCGCTCCCTTCATAAAGGTTGGCGCCATGGAGGACGACAAGTTCGCCGACCAGGTGGGCGACCAGGTGTTGTTCGGCACCAGCGCCGCTCCCCAGATTGCCGACGACAACAGCACAGACACGAGCGCCGAAGGCGATAGTCCGTCTACTGACGCCCATGCCGATCCAATCGCCTGGGGCGACAAGGCCTACA
Source organism: Cyanobium sp. (assembly GCA_044233545.1). Classification (GTDB taxonomy): domain Bacteria; phylum Cyanobacteriota; class Cyanobacteriia; order PCC-6307; family Cyanobiaceae; genus Cyanobium. The sequence goes on along the minus strand of JBIIJV010000037.1, from coordinate 11,692 downwards.
CCACCCTGGCGGGGTATCGGGGACGGCTGGGGGCCGACAACGCCAACCGCATTCTTTATTGCACTGATGAGGCGGGCCAGGCGGGAGCCTTGGCGTTGTGGAAAAGCCAGGGCGCCGAAGTGCTCCTGGCCGACAGCTTCATTGACACCCAATTCCTGCCCTGGCTGGAATCCCGCCACGGTGAGCTGCGCTTCCAGCGGGTCGATGCCGAGCTGGACGCCAGCCTGCAGGAAAGCGAAAGCGGCCTCACCGATGCCGAGGGCAAGGACGACAACGACAACCTGCGCGACCTGTTCAAGCAGGCCCTCGCCGATGACCGCATCACCATTCAGGTGCAGTCCCTCAAGGGCGAGGAGGCTCCGGCGGCCCTGATTCTGCTGCCCGAGCAGATGCGCCGCCTCAACGACATGGGAGCCCTGATGGAGCAACGCCTGCCTGGACTGCCCGACCACCACGTTTTGTTGGTGAATCGCCGTCACCCCTTGGTGGCTGGGCTGCTGAAGCTTTCCCGGGGTGCGGTGCTGACTACAGGGGCGGGCTCGGGCGGATCCCCCAGCCAACAACTGGCCAGCGATCTGGGCCGCCATGTTTATGATATGGCCCGTCTGGCGGTGGGCGGACTGGCTCCCGAAGATCTAGCTGGCTTCCAGCAACGGGGCACCAGCGTCATGGGTCAGCTGATGCAGCGCACGCTTTAGATGCCCTGCCTTGCCATTTGGTAAAGTCACGAATTACTGGCCGTTTCCGGGCCTTAGCCGTTTTCCCCTGTCATGTCCCGCGTCTGTGAACTCACCGGTAAGCGTGCCAACAACGGCATGGCCGTCAGCCACTCCCATGTCCGTACCAAGAAGCTGCAACAGGTGAATCTGCAATATCGGCGCCTTTGGTGGGCCGAAGGCAATCGCTTCGTCAACCTGCGGGTCTCCACCAAAGCCCTGCGGACCATCCAGAAACTCGGCCTGGGTCGTTATGCCCGCGAACTGGGCGTGGATCTGCGCCGTTTCTGAAGACCATCCCCCTCTTTCGCGGACTCCTTTGATGCGCCGCCGTCAGTTACTTGGCCTTGCTGCTTCTGCCCTTCCCTTTGGCCTTCTGCTGGCCTGGTCAGTAGCTCCGGCCGAGGCCATCGGCGGTGTGCTTCCCGAGCTTGACAAGCTAGCTCCTTCATTTGATCTCGATGGTGTGGCGCCTCCCCATGGAGGCCTATCTACCAAGGACGATGCCAGCCCGATCCCCGTGCGCCTGCGTAACTCTGACTTTCAGGGGCGCTGGCTGGTGCTTTATTTCTATCCCAAGGATTTCACCAGCGGCTGCACCCTGGAGGCCCGATCTTTTCAGGCGGCCCTAGCCGACTTCCAGCAACTCGGCGCCGACGTGGTCGGCGTTAGTGCCGATGATGCCGAAGCCCACATATCCTTCTGTGCCTCAGAGGGGCTGACCTATCCCCTGCTCTCCGATCCCGGCGGCAACGTCAGTCGCGCCTATGGCTCCTGGTTGGCGCCCTATTCACAGCGCCACACTTTTTTGATTGACCCCAATGGCCAACTTCGGGCCCGCTGGCTAGGGGTGCGGCCGCTGGGTCATGGCCAGGAGGTGCTGGCCGAATTGCAACGGCTGCAGCAGCTAGCGGCCAGCCCAGGATGACCCCCGCCAAGGTCCCGTTCAGCCTCCATCGATCCCCTGACCTCGCCCGTCATCGGTTGGTGCTAGCTGCCGTGGCCGTTGTGGCGTCGCTGTTGGCCTTGCCGCGACTAGCCCCGGCCCTTGCTGATCCGGCCTCGGGTGGGGCCAGCCTGCATGTGCTGGCGGTGGCCCAGCACATGGCACTGGTGAACCGGCGCCAGCCGGTGGACCTGGTGCTGCTGGCGGGTGACAACGTTTATCCGAACGGCGATCCGGCTCAGTTGGATCGGCTCTTTGTCAAGCCTTATCAGGAGCTGCTGGCCAACAAGGTGCCCTTCTTTGCGGTGCTCGGCAATCACGACATCCGCACCCGCAATGGCGAGGGTCAGGTGGCCTATCCGGCTTTTGGTATGGGGGGGCGCTGGTACAACTTGCGGCGGGGACCCGTGGAATTCTTCATGCTGGACACCAACGTCAATGCGGCATGGCAGCACCAACTGCCCTGGCTGAAGGCAGCCCTGGCCCGCAGCACGGCCCCCTGGAAAGTGGTGGTGGGCCACCACCCGCTCTACTCAGCGGGTTTTTATGGCGACGATGAGGCTGGTATTGCCCGCCTGACGCCGTTGTTCAAGCGCTATGGCGTGCAGCTTTATATCAATGGTCATGAACATAACTACGAGCGTACCCGGCGTATCAATGGCACCACCTATCTGACGGTGGGCGGAGGTGGCGCCTACCTAAGGCCGGTGCTGCCTAATGGGAACACGGCCTACGCCACCAGCCAGTACAGCTTTGCTGGGCTCAAGTTTGAGCCCAAAAAACTGCGCCTTGAAGGCTGGAATGCCGAGGGTCAGCGGATCGATCAGGCGGTGTTGTCCGTAGCCGCTGACTGATTGCGGTGGCTGCTCCAGGGCCAGCTCCTAGTCCAAGGGAGTGGCCCAAGGGACTGGCCCAAGGGAAATGTCGCGGCTGGGCCATGGTCTTTGCTCAACAAGCGTGCGTCTGGGCCCACGCCGTATCCCCACTTGCGTCGCTGGTTGCCAGGGGTGGGCTCGGCTTCGCCATCCTGGCGGAAAGGGGGGTCAGCGATTGAGCATCAATACTCATTGCCATGGCCGTCGGTGCTTTAGTAACGGAAATTCATTTTTCTTGACATGACCTTTCAACCTGGAGATTTGATCAGCATTAGCCAAAAACCAGGCACTACCTATCAGGTGGTCAATTTCGACGATTTCTCCGATTGTGTCTGGGTGCGGCGCTGGCCGCTTGATGCCCGCAGTTCAGCCACCTTTGCTGTCCATGGCAGTGAGATCAGGCCCCAGGTGGCGGAGCTACGGAGATGATTCCCCCAGTGACCACCGTGCTGAACCGCCTGCTCTTCTCAGTCTGGAGGCTTGCCCTATTGGCGGGCTTGGTGGCCAGTATCGCCGAGTTCTACATTCTGGAAATCGGCCCATCCTGAAGTCCCAGGGTGCCCAGACCCCGCTATTAGTGGGGTTGTAGTTCAGCTTCGCCTGCCCTCCTATTCTCCACAGCAGATCTGCCGCGAAAGAGTGGTGGAATCGACCCCCCTTGGGCCGGTCCCTCCTTGCCATGGCGTTGCTATGACGTCACAGTCAGGGTAATCCGTTGCCCCAGAGACCCGGCCATGGTCCGCGCCCCGATCACGCGCAATCACCCCTGCTTCGACCAAGCCGGCCTGACCTACAGGCCGGGCGCGGATCGTTTCCACAGCCAGAACCCCTGGCTTGATAGTTGGCATAGCTTCAGTTTTGCAGGCCATTACGACCCTGAGTGGTGTGGTTTTGGACCATTGCGGGTGATCAACGAGGATCGCATTCAGGCCGGCAACGGTTTTGGCATGCATCCCCATGCCGACATGGAGATCATCACCGTGATGTTGGCGGGCGAATTGCACCACCAAGATTCCATGGGCCACAGCCAAGCCTTGCGCTGCGGTGAGGTGCAGCGGATGACTGCCGGCAGCGGCATCGTGCACAGCGAAACCAACCCTTCGGCCGCCCCCTGCCACCTGCTGCAGATCTGGATCGAGCCCAGCGGCAAGGGTCTTTCCCCAGGTTACGAACAGAAACCCTTCGTGATCGAGCGGGGTTGGACGTTACTGATCGATCCTCAGGGCCAGCAGGGGGCCATGGCCATCAACAGGTCCGTGCGGCTCTGGCGGGCCCGTGCTGGCGCCGGCCAGGAGCTTGGTTGTCCGGTGGCACCTGACGCCCAAGGTTGGATTCAGATGATTGCGGGCGAAGTAATCGCGAGTGATATTGCTCCAGCTGACACGCCTGCGAATCAGACACCTGCAGGTGCCATGCTCCCAAACCAGAGCTTCCATGGCGAGGCCGATGCTGACACCCAGGCAGCAATCGCGGTGGGCCCGATCATTGGTGTCTTGCGCCAGGGTGACGGGCTTGGTTTTGCCCCCGGCAGGCCGATTGCCCTTGAGGCCGGCGATCAGGGCGCCGACCTGCTGCTGTTTGAACTGCGCTGAGTTACGGGGCCAGGGCGCTGCCACTGCCAAGATCAGCCATCGGCGGCCTTTGGCTGTCCCACCCCAAAGGTCCATGAGCAGCACCGAACCTGGCCTTTCGCCCCCGCCCGGACCCCTCACCCATCTCGATGCGGCCGGCGCCGTGCGCATGGTGGAGGTGGGCGATCGGCCCGCCACGGTGCGCCAGGCCGTGGCGGAAGGTTTTTTGCGCATGGCTCCGGCGGTGTTGGCGCTGGTGCTGGAAGGCAGGGCCCCCAAGGGGGATGTGCTGGCCGTGGCCCGGGTGGCGGCGATTCAGGCGGCCAAGCGCACCTCGGAATTGATTCCCCTCTGCCATCCCCTGCCCTTGAGCGGCGTCCAGGTGCTGATCGAAGCGGCCGCTGATGGCAGCGGCTTGCGCCTTGAGGTAAAGGCCAGCACCACGGCACCCACCGGCGTCGAAATGGAGGCCCTGATGGCCGTCAGCGTCGGTCTGCTCACCCTCTACGACATGGTTAAAGCGAGCGATCCGGCGATGGTGCTTGGGCCTGTGCAGTTGTTGCGCAAGTCGGGCGGCCGCTCGGGGGATTGGGCGCGCCAGAGCCAGTCGAGTGATGCCAGTAGTGATGCCAGTAACGCTGCCGCCAGCCATGGCTGAGCCTTTCCCCCCCGAAGGTCTTCCCCTGGAGGAGGCCCGCCAGCGCGTGCTCAGCAGCCTCCAACCGCTTGCCGGTCGCGAAACCGTGACCCTGCTGGCGGGCCTCGATCGGGTGGCGGCGGTGCCGGTGCGGGCCAGCGATGCGGTGCCGGGTTTTCCTGCCGCCATCCTCGATGGCTATGCCGTCAGCGATGAGCTTCCGCCTGCTGTGGGGCGCCAATGGTCCGTGGTCGGTCGCTCGGCCCCAGGTCTTCCCTGCCTGGACCGCCTCCAAAGGGACCAGGCGATTCGCATCCTCACCGGTGCCCCCATGCCCCCTGGGGCCGCCCGGGTGTTGGCCCAGGAGCTGGTGCGGCGCGAGGCGGAGGTCATCCAGCTCATCGCCGCAGCGGGTCCGGCCCGTTGGATTCGCCCGGCCGATGAGGAAGGGGCCCAGGGGGACCTGCTGTTGCCCGCAGGCCATCGCCTCGGGCCTGCCGATCTGGGGCGCCTGGCGGGATGCGGTGTCGAACGCCTCGAGGTGGTGAAGCGCCCCCGCTTGGGTTTATTGGTCAGTGGTGATGAATTGGTGGCGCCAGGCTGCCAACGCGCCTTCGGCCAAATTTGGGAAAGCAATGGCACCTTGCTGGGGGCGCTGCTGTTGCGGCTCGGTTACCCCGTGGCCGCCACCCGCTGGGAGCCCGATGAGCCCAGGCGCCTGGGCCAGGCCCTTGATGACCTCGCCAGCATCTCGGATGTGGTGGTAAGCACCGGTGGGGTTTCGGCTGGAGACAGCGATTGGATTCGGCCCTTGCTGGCCGAGCGGGGCCGGGTTGACTTCTGGAAATTGTTCCTGCGCCCCGGGCGTCCCTTTGCCTTTGGCCACCTGGGCGCGGTGCCCCTGTTCGGCCTGCCCGGTAATCCGGTGGCCGCCGCGATCACCGCCTTGGAATTGCTCTGGCCAGCCCTGCAACACCTAGAGGGTGCCGAGCCCGAAGTTACCCTGCGGCTGCGGGTGACCCTGGCCGATCGCTGCGAGCGTCGGCCCGGTCGGCCGGAGCTGGCCCGGGCCCGCCTGGAGGTGGATGGGGAGGGCCTGCTCCTGGCGCGGCTGGAGGGCAGCCAGACCTCCTCCCGCATCGGCTCGTTGCAGGGGGCCGATTTGCTGTTGGAGATCCCAGCCGCAGCCTCCACCCTTGAGCCTGGCACTCAGCTCTGGGCCCGGCTACTGCGGCGGTCCCTGTTCTGAGGCGATGGCCTGGCCGGGCGGCGACGGCCCAGCTTCAGAGGGGAGTGTTTCCTGCCACCCAGTGGCCGCAGCCGTTGACCCATTCCCGTTTCCAGAACGGCGCCTCATGTTTGAGCGTTTCGAGCACCTCCTGGCAGCAGCGCAAGGCAGGCCCGCGCCGATCCGCCGCAACCGCCACCATCACGATGGTCTCTCCAGGTTTGAGACGGCCGACACGGTGCCGCACCAGCACGGCGGCGACTCCGTGCTGATGCGCCAGGGCCAGACTGATCGCCACGATCCGACGTTCGCTCATGCCCGGATAGTGCTCCAGCTCCAGCGCCTCCAGGGGGGCGCCATCTGATGCCACCGGTCGCACCCGACCGAAGAAGTGGGCTTCGGCCGCAGCAATCGCTGCCGGTCCCTTGCTCAAGAGGGCCTGCCAGGCTTCCAGGCCGGCTAGGGGATCAAAGGAGGTGGTCAGCAGCTCCACATCCACCAGAACGGGGAGAGGGGGGGGAGCCACGCCTCAGCCCCCACTGATCGGCGGCAGGAAGGCGAGTTCGTCACCGCTGTCCAAGGGGGTGTCGAGGGCGGCAAATTCATGGTTGATCGCCACTCGCACCGTGGCGGGGGGAGCGGTGCCGCCGAGGTTCAACAACTTCCACACGGCCGCTGCGGTCATGCCGCTTTGGTGGACCAGGCTCCGTTCCTGCCAGCCAGCCTCCTCCCGCAGACCTGCGAACAGACGCACACGCAGTTCCCCAGATGTCATGGCATTGCCCAACTCAGGCCCACTGAATCAGTCTGCCGTCTGGGGCCCGCTACCCCCGCAGCCTCGGTTACGCCGTCCAGAATGGGTCCTTAGCGCCGAGAAGCGATCGTGGGTCTTGCCATCGCCTTACTCACGGTCTCTGACCGTCGCAGCCTCAATGACGATCCCTCCGGTGATGCCCTCCAGCAACGCCTGCTGGAGGACGGCCACCAGCTGGCCGAGCGGCGCCTGGTGCCCGACGACCGCTACCGCATCCGCGCTGAGCTGAGTCGCTGGATCGCCGATCCCGCCGTGCAGGTGGTGCTCAGTAGCGGCGGAACGGGCTTGACGGGGCGCGATGGCACCCCTGAAGCGGTTGCTCCCTTGCTGGACAAGACCATCGACGGCTTCGGCGAACTGTTCAGGGTGCTTTCCTTTGAGACGATTGGTACCAGTGCCCTGCAGAGCCGATGTCTGGCAGGAGTGGCCAACGGCACCATCGTGTTCGTTCTGCCAGGCTCCCTGGATGCGGTATTGACGGGCTGGGATCGGCTGATCCGCGCCCAGCTGGATGCCAGCTGCCGTCCCTGCAACTTGGTGCAGCTTCTGCCCCGCCTCGGCGAAGACCCGGATCAGCCGCCCAGATAGGCCATTTCCGCGTGGGGGGACAGGCTTGCGTGGGAGGTGGCCTTGGCCCTCAGCTCAGCCCGCTCTTCGCTGTAGCGATCGCTGCGCGAGTGCCAGAGCTCGGCCAGGGCAAGGCGCAGGGCGGCCGCTTGGGGTCTGGGCCTAAGCCAGGGCCGCAGGTCCGTGCCGGTGCTGGCAAAGAGACAGGCAAACGCCAAGCCATCGGCGGTGATGCGCAGGCGATTGCAGTCGCCGCAGAAGGGTTCGCTGATCGAGGCGATGGTGCTGATCGGGGGGGCAACAGGGGACCCCGCCCCACCCCCATCGCGATAGCGCCAGCGCCGGTGGGTGGCGTTGGCTTCCCGCTCCAGGGGCTCCAGGGGCCAGTGGTTGTGAATGCGGGACACCATGGTGGCGGCAGCCAGCACTTGGTCTGGTTGCCAGCCGTTGCGGTTGCCCACATCCATGAATTCGATCAAACGCAATTCCAGCCCCCGTTGACGTGCCAGGGAAGCCAGGGGAAGCACCTGATCCTCGTTGACGTCGCGTTGGATCACGGCATTCAGCTTCAAGCCACCCAGGGTCGGATCAAAGCCCGCCGAGCGGGCATGTTCAATGGCGGCGAGGACCCGCTCCAGCACCAGACCGCCATCGCGGCGGCCACTCATCCGCGCCACGCTGTTGGCATCGGTGCCATCGAGACTGAGGGTGACACTGTCGAGCCCGGCTTTGCGCAGGGCCTTGGCCCGTTCGGCCGAGAGCAGCTGCCCGTTGCTGGTGAGGGCGATGCGCCGAAGACGGGGCCGGAGCGGTTGCAGCTCCAAGATCAAGTTCTCCAGGTCGGCATCCAACAGCGGTTCGCCACCGGTCAAATGCAGGGTGTGGGCGCCCAGATCGACGCTGGCGGCCACCAGCTCCCGCCTTTCCTCCACCCCCAGCATCCCGGGAAGGTCCTTGCTCTCGGGGAGGCAGTAGGGACAATTCAGGTTGCATCGTGCCGTCAGGGACAGGCGCACCACCCCAAGGGGGCGGCCGAGACGGTCTTGGAGGGGGGGAGGCTGCATGGCGGCAAGCTACGGCCGTTCCTTTGCCTCTGGCGTCCCTTCCCAGAGCGGGGCGAGGTCCTCGGGTTCATTGGCGTTGCGCAAGGGGCCTGGGGGCAGGGCCAGCTCCTGGCAACCGACCGTGGCAATCCAGCGCTGCAACCCCCGCTCCCCCGCCGCGGTGGCTGCCCCGATCGCGGCCCGGTGGCGACCATCACTGGGGTAGAGGCCCAGCAGCGGTTGGCGACGTTCCCCGTCATGGGCCACCAGGATGAGGTTGGCATCGGTTGGGGCGGCCACCAGGGCCGCCAGCGTCGAGGGTCGCAGCCAGGGCATGTCGACGGGGCAGAGCAGCAGCCGCTGGTTGGGGTGAAGCTCCATTAGGCGGGCCAGGGCCAACAACGGGCCTTCCCTGGGCTCCGGTTCGACCAGCAGCTCCAGGCGATCGCCCCAGCCCCAGCGCTGCGCCAACCCCAGCGCCGCCTGCTGGTGGCTTGGCTGGTGACTGACCAGGGTGAGGGGCCGTTCCAGTCCTGCCAGCAACAACAAGGTGCGCTCCAACCAGGTGCCTCCATCGGGATGAAGGAGTAGGGCCTTGTCCTGACCCATGCGCCGGCTTTGGCCGCCGCAAAGGCAGCAGGCCCGCAGGGTCACTTGCGTCGGCATCGGCCTGATCTGCCAACAGCAACTGCTTTCTTTCTAAAACCCCCAGGGCCAAGGCTAGTCAGTCAAGCTGGGCAGGTCTTTAGGGCGATCCCAGGCCCTGCAAACGGTCTTTGGCTGTGACCAAAGCTGCCTTGCCCTATCGCGCCGATGGCTGTCGATTCCACCTCCCCAATTGAACCGGTCCGTTCGGTCTGCCCTTACTGCGGCGTCGGTTGCGGGCTGCAGATGTTGCCGCCTGTCGCCGATGACGAGAACGGGGAGACGCCCCGACCCTGGGGCACCCGGGGGGACCGGCAGCATCCTTCCAGCCTGGGCCAAGTGTGCATCAAGGGCGCCACGGTGGGGGAGACCCTCGATCAAGAGCGCCTTCTCTTTCCCGCCTACCGCGCCGGATTGGACCAGCCCTTCGAGCGCATTGGCTGGGAGCAAGCCTTTGATTTGCTCACGGCCCGCATTAACACCACCCTCAAAGAGCGCGGACCGTCGGCTATTGCGATCTATGGCAGTGGCCAATTCCATACCGAGGATTACTACATCGCCCAGAAGCTGCTCAAAGGGGCAATTGGCAGCAATAACTTCGATGCCAACTCACGCCTTTGTATGAGTTCCGCGGTGTCGGGCTATGCGCGTAGCCTGGGATCCGATGGCCCGCCCTGCTGTTACGAAGACATCGATCTGGCCGATCTGGTCGTTTTAATCGGCACAAATACCGCCGATTGTCACCCGGTGTTGTTCCAGCGCCTGCTCAAGCGCAAGAAGCGCCAGGGAAGTGCCTTGAACATCATCGTGATTGACCCCCGCGCCACGGCCACAGCGGCAATCGCCGACTGGCATCTGGCCATCGCCTCGGGCACGGATCTGGCCCTGTTGCATGGCATCGCCCATCTGCTTTTGCTGGCCGGCAGCATCGATAGTTCGTTTGTGGCTACCGCCACCGAAGGCTTTGAGGATTTCAAGGCCCACGTGGCCGCCTGGACGCCGGCGCGTACGGCTGCATTGTGTGGAATTCCCGAGCAGGATCTGCGGGCTATCGCCAGCCTCTGGGCCGGCTCCAGTGCCGTGCTCAGCCTCTGGTCGATGGGACTGAACCAGCGCGTTGAGGGCACGGCCACCGTGGGCGGCTTGATCAATCTGCACTTGCTCAGTGGCCAGATAGGCAAACCCGGCTGCGGTCCCTTTTCCCTGACGGGCCAGCCCAATGCCATGGGGGGCCGCGAAGCCGGGGGCCTGGCCCAGTTACTGCCGGGTTACCGCTCAGTCGCGGATGCCAGCCATCGCAGCGAGCTGGAGCAGGCCTGGGGCCTGGCGCCGGGTTCCATCGACCCTGCCCCCGGTCTTTCCGTCTGGCAACAGATTGAGGCCATGGAGGCCGGTGCCCTGGACCTCTGGTGGGTGGCGGCCACCAATCCCCTGGTCAGCCTTCCCCATCTCGAACGGGTGCGCGCTGCGGTGAGCCGTTGCCCCATGGTGGTGCTCAGTGAGGCCTACGCCGGCAGCGAGACCGCCGCCTACGCCCACCTGCTGTTGCCTGCGGCCCAGTGGAGTGAAAAGCAGGGCGCGATGACCAATTCCGAACGGCGGGTGACCCTTGCTCCAGCCTTTCGCCAACCCCCTGGTGAAGCGCGGCCGGATTGGCAGGTTTTCGCCGAACTAGGTCGACGCCTGGGCCATGGCGCCCAATTCCCCCCCAGCACGGCGGCGGATGTCTTTGCCGAATTTGTGGCTCTCACTGCCGGCCGCCTGTGTGATCTCTCCGGTTTAAGCCATGGGCTGTTGGCCCAGGCCGGTCCTCAGCAGTGGCCCTTTCCGGCCGGCAGCGAACCCACAACCAGTGCAAAGCGGCTCTACGGCGATCACCGCTTTGCCACAGCCAGTGGCAGGGCCCGTTTCCTCTGCGATCCTCCGCTGGGTTTGGGTGAGCCGCCCTGCGAAGCCTTCCCCCTGGTCCTGACGGTGGGCCGCTATCTGGGGCATTGGCACACCATGACCCGCACGGGCAAGGTGCCAAGGCTCAACGCGATGCATCCCGAACCCTTGCTTGAGGTTCATTCCGCCGATGCCAAACGTTATGGCTTGGCAGATGGCGCCTGGGCCCAGATCAGCTCCCGCCGCGGCACCGTCACCGTCAAGGTGCAGATCACGGACCGTATCCGTCCAGGCACTCTGTTTTTGCCGATGCACTGGGGCGGCAGCCAGGAGAAGGCCTGTGAAGTCAATGCTTTGATGCACGCCTTGTTCTGTCCCCATTCACGCCAACCCGAGCTCAAGGCGGCGGCGGTTCGGCTGGAAGCTGCCGTCCAGCTGTCAGGGGAGGAGGGGGCTTAGGTGTCGTCGTGGGCGTGGCGGCGATATAGGAAATCAAGGGCCTGATTACGCAAGGCGCCATAGCGGTTGTCGGCCAGCAAAGCTTCGTGATTGCGGGGTCGCTCAAAAGGCACAGTGAGGATTTCACCAATCGTGGCGGCCGGACCGTTGGTCATCATCACGATGCGATCGGCGAGGAACAGGGCCTCATCAATGTCATGGGTTATCATCAAAACAGTGGGTTTCTGTTCGCGCCAAATCGCCAGGAGTTCCTCGTGGAGTTCTTCCTTGGTGATGGCATCAAGGGCGCCGAACGGTTCATCGA
>JBIIJV010000035.1:0-18050 GCA_044233545.1 Cyanobium sp. | reverse complement strand
CAACTTTCACCAAGCCAGCCGCGGCCAGGGGCACTACAACATGGCCAACCTGCTGGCTGGCACCCTGATGCAAACCCTGCCTTGCTTTGCGGTCACGGTGGTGGAAAACCACGACACCCAGCCCCTGCAAGCGCTTGAATCCGTAGTAGAAGCCTGGTTCAAGCCCCTCGCCTATGCCTGCATCCTGCTGAGAGCCGAGGGCTATCCCTGTATTTTTTATCCAGATTATTACGGCGCCAGCTATAAAGACAAAGGCCAAGATGGCAACGACTACGAAATCTCACTTCCCAGCCACCGGGCCAGCATCGACCGCCTACTGCTGGCCCGCCGCCATTTTGCCTTCGGCCCCCAAAAGGACTACTTTGACCATTTCTGCACGGTGGGCTGGAGCCGCCTGGGCAGTGCACAACATCCCCATGCCATGGCCGTATTGATGAGTAACGGCGACGCCGGCTTCAAGTGGATGGAAGTCGGCAAACGCGACACCGCATTTATCGATTGCACGGGCCATCTCAGCGACACGATCATCAGCAACCAGGATGGCTGGGCCGAATTCCACTGCCCCGGCGGTTCGGTGTCGGTCTGGGTCGAAGCCGCTGCCTACCAGGCACTGCAAGCCTGAGGGGGCCACCCCTGAGGGGTCCTCAGCGCCGCTGGCAGCGCCACAAGCGCACCTCAGCTGTCGGTTGTCCAGCCTGAGGCCCCGGCCCCGGCCCTGGCTGCGCACCAGCCCCATCGCCAACCCCAGCCGGCAGCTGGCAATCCCAGCCGGCCGGCTGCGGCCGTTGCTCGCTCAACAGCCAGGAGACCCCCTGGCCATCGCCCTGGAGGTCGCCGGGCCCATCCGCCAGCGGCACCCGTCTGGCCAGGTACCAATTGAGGCTGGGGCGTTCTCCCTGGCGCCAGAGATGCAGATCGGCCCCCGCCAGCGGCTGCGCCCCCACTTGCGCCTGCACCTGCAGGGCCGCGGGCTTGACCGGCCAGCGTTCATTGAGCTCCCACAACCACAATGGACTGCTGAACAGCAAGGCCAAAGACAGCCAAAATCCCAGCGCCAAGGCGATGACGCCGCCCAGGCGTTGTTTACAGCGGTCTGCGGCCAGCCAGGTTCCGCCCAGCAGCAGCCCCAGGCCGGCGGGCAATGCCACCAGGGCTGCGGGCCTGAGGGCCGGCAAAAGGCCAACGCCGCTAACCGCCGCCGCCAGCAGCACCAACACCCCCAAACCGCACCACAGCTGCGGCAAGGCCCTTAAGCCAGCGCTTCCAGGCAAAGCCAAAGCGCCATCACGGCGCACCAGGCCCACCAGCACCGGCCCCAGCGCCAGGCAAAACGGCGGCCACAGCAGCAGGCTGTACCAGGGCAGCTGGGTTTGCAGCGGCAGCACCAACAGGCTGGCCATCGCCGTCAGGCCCAGCACCCACCGCCCCCAGCGGCTGCGGCGTTGGCGCCAGGCCAGGGCGATGCCAAACGGCCACAGGGGCAGCCAGGGCCAGCCTCCCTTGATCACTTCCAATAGCGGCGGCCAGGGACCACCGCCATGGCCTTCGATCCCCTGGCCCAGCCTGGCCACGCCCTGGCTGGTCCACATCTCCAGCGCCTGCTGGGGCCCCCTCACCCAGCCATGCCAGCCATGCCAGACCAGCCCCGGCAGCAAGCCCAGCGCCAGCGCCAGCAGCAGCCAGTGCCAATCACGACCGCGCAAATCCCGATCGAGCCAGCGCAGCAGCAGGGCTGTGGCCAACACGGGCAAGGCGACCGGTGCCTTCAGCAACAGCAGGGCACTGGTTGCCAGCCCCGCCAGCAGACCGCCCCGCAACAGCTTGGACATCGAGCCCTGGGCCAGCAACAGCCCCCACCACAGCAGGACCATAGAGCTAAGAAGTGTGCCATCCAACATCACCAAACGGCCATGCCGGGCCAGGGGCAGCAGCGTCAGGGCAACCAGGGCGCTGGCCAGGGCTGGGGCTGGACCCTGCTGGGGCAGCAGGCGCCGCTGCACCAAGGCCAATAGGGGCACCAGGGCTGATGACAGCAGGGCGGGACCAAGCCGCAGCAATGCTTCTGGAGGCAAGGCCGGGGCGGCGGCGCCGCCCAACTGACGCCAGAGGCGAATCAGCAGGGCAAGCAGCCCATGCAGGCCGGGGGGCTTGTTGCGGTAGGCGTCGCCCCAGTAGGTGGGCAATAAGTGCTGGGGCCAGGGGCTGTTGGCCAGTTCCAGCGCCACCCGGGCGACGATGCCCTCATCCCAATCGCGCAAGGGCACCGAACCCAGCCCCAGCAAAGCCAAGCCAACGGCCAGCAGCCACAGCACTAGCAGCCCAGCGGGCCAGTTCAACCCGAACGCCCTTCGGCTGGAATCACCCACGCCGTCTCCTCAAGCCACCGCCTTGCCGGGTGAGTTTGGGCCATCAGAGCACCGCCATAGCCTCCGCGAGCTAAATAAGTTAATCTGATGTTTCTAGCCTTAATCAATTAGCGTTAATAGTATCTCACCAGAGTGCTTTGGTTTCCGATAGTGTGGAAGTGATTGAAGTTTTTTAATTCCAAATCATGGCCATCAATGTTTCCGACAGCACTCAACTTCGTACAGCAATTCAAAACGTCACATCCTCAGATCCTTTAATAAATGTTGCTGATGGAGACTATACTACGATAACAACCCTGGCCAAACTTCCATCCTACCTTCCGGCGCCAGCCGTTCCATTTATTAATGGATACACAATAGATGGGACTTCTCAAATTGGTACAGTTATTAATGATACACGTATTTATCAGCAAAATATAGACGGACCTTATGCTCCCTCTACTGTTAAAGATCTTACTCTCAAGTACAATTCTTTATCTAATAATACCGCAATTCTTAGGGCTACATCCGGCTCATACACTTTAGATAATTTGCTCATCACTGGTCAACACTCAGGCTGGGCAGGTAATGGTGGTGTCTACATATCAATGACTGTTTCTGATGGAAATACGCCGATTTTGGCAGATTTAACCCTATCCAATTCTACTATTTCGGTTAGCGGTCAAACTGGAAATGCTGCTTTTTTCCAGAGCTGGAACAATGAAGGCTCTGTAAATTTAAACAATAATGATTTTGATGAGGCTGGATTAAACGCTGGCTCATTCCACTTTGCTTCGCTATATCCCGATGGTGCTTCGTCTACTAGGCATGGTGCTTATACAATAAGCGATAATACTTTTACACGTCTTTCAGGGCCCACAACCCCAAACACTCGAGGCAATCGACTTGAATCTGTAGATGCAAATGTTTATGGCAATACATTCAGCAACGGTTCTTATCTCAATCTCTACGGAGATTTAGGTGGTGTAGCAATTGCTGCTTCTCTTGGCTCTGCTAACACTTTTAACACGGTTTATGGTGGTAGTGGAATAACAGTCAATAAAACTTCTTCCTCTGGTGCAACTCTTAATGCAACGGGTCTACAAGTCACGGGCAATTATTTTACTGGTTATGGATTGGCACTTGTCAATAACGATAATGCAAACAATTCTTTAATAAAAGTAGGTGCCAATAATATTAAGATGGGTAATTATGCAAATGTGAATTTTACTACCCTTTGCGCGGGTGGCTCAGGTAGTAACACCGTGACCGGTGGTGGTTTTGCTGATTGGATCAGCGGAGGAGGCGGAAGCGATACCCTCTCTGGTGCTGGAGGTGCTGATTACCTAATTGGTGGTGCTGACGTTGATAGTCTTACGGGTGGTGCAGGTGCAGATTCTTTTGTCTACTACGAATCCACAGAAGGGCAAGATACTATCACAGATTTCACCACCGCCGTGGACAGGCTAGCTTTCCGTGGCAATACCTCCGGAGGTTCTACTTTCTTTGATTTTGCACCTGGAGCAACCCTAACTCTTGGTACAAACTTTATTACTTCGGGTGCAGCGGCGACCAGTGCTGTCCCGACATTCATCTACTTCGGAGGCGTATTGTCTTACGATGCCGATGGTTCTGGTAGTGGGGCAGCTGTTAACATTGCATCGTTAACTGGTAGTCCAACCTTGGTAGCTAGTGATATAAAATTCTTCTGATCATTACGTTATACCTAGTCGCAAAGGCCCACTGGTTCGCCAGTTGGGCCTTTTTTTTATTGCTGCCACCATCAAACAACTTCGAATTGGCACTCTCGCCTTGGCGATGCTCTCAATAGCTCTAAGACAAGCCAACGCCCCAGGCAGCGGGCTTGTTAGGGTCCCAGCCTGAGAAGGCCCTGATCCTTGGCTGAACCCGTGCCTACCGGCGATCAGCGGCTGCTGCTGGTGCGCCTGCCCTGCAATCCCATCTTTCCGGTGGGGCCCATCTACCTGGCCGACCACCTGCACAAACAGTTCCCTGGCCTGCAGCAGCAGCTGCTCGATCTGGCGGCGTTGCCCGCCCTCGATGGCAAGGCGGCGTTGCGCCAGGCCATCGACCAGTTCCGCCCCACCCTGCTGCTGTTTTCCTGGCGCGACATCCAGATTTACGCCCCCGTCGATGGCCGCGGCGGCAACCCGCTGCAGCATTCCTTCGAAGTCTTCTACGCCCGCAATCCCCTGCGCCGCCTGCGCGGTGCGCTGGGGGGCCTGAAGCTCATGGGCGCCTACTACGGCGAGCTGTTGCGCAACATGATCCTGATCCGCCGCGGCCTGCGCTGGGCGCGGCGTCACCAGCCCACGGCCCGGGTAGTGCTCGGCGGCGGCGCCGTCAGCGTCTTCTACGAGCAGCTGGGCCGCTGGCTGCCCCGGGGCACCGTGGTGTCTGTAGGCGAAGGCGAACTGCTGTTGGAGGCGATGCTGCGCGGCGATTCTTTGCAGCAGCAGCGCTGCTATGTGGTCGGCCAGCCGCCCCGGCCGGGTCTCATCCATGAAGCACCGTTGCCCCTGGAGAAAACCGCCTGCAATTACAGCTACATCGCATCGATCTGGCCCCAGATGGATTGGTATCTGCACGGCGGTGATTTCTACGTCGGCGTGCAAACCAAACGCGGCTGCCCCCACAACTGCTGCTATTGCGTTTACACCGTCATCGAAGGCAAGGCGGTGCGGGTCAATCCAGTGCAAGAGGTGGTGGCCGAGATGCGACAGCTCTACGACCGGGGCGTGCGCGGTTTTTGGTTCACCGATGCCCAGTTCATCCCGGCCCGGCGCTACATCGACGACGCCAAAGATCTGCTGCGGGCGATCTTGGCCGCCGGCATGAACGACATCCACTGGGCCGCCTACATCCGCGCCGACAACCTTGATGCCGAGCTGGCCGAGCTGATGGTGGCCACAGGCATGAGTTATTTCGAGATCGGCATCACCTCCGGCTCCCAAGAGCTGGTGCGCAAGATGCGCATGGGCTACAACCTGCGTACCGTGCTCGAAAACTGCCGCCTGCTAGCCCGCGCCGGCTTTCGCCAGCAGGTTTCGGTGAACTATTCGTTCAATGTGATTGACGAGAGCCCTGAGACGATCCGCCAAACCGTGGCCTACCACCGGGAACTGGAAGCGATTTTCGGGGCCGACAAGGTGGAGCCCGCCATTTTCTTCATCGGCTTGCAGCCCCACACCCATCTAGAGCAGTACGCCTTCGACACCGGAC
This sequence comes from Cyanobium sp., assembly GCA_044233545.1. Taxonomy (GTDB): domain Bacteria; phylum Cyanobacteriota; class Cyanobacteriia; order PCC-6307; family Cyanobiaceae; genus Cyanobium. The sequence goes on along the minus strand of JBIIJV010000035.1, from coordinate 12,462 downwards.
GGCTGCAGCAGGGCTATGACCCGATGAGCATGATGCCCTGGACGGCCCGCAAGCTGCTCTGGAACCCCGAACCCATGGGTGCGGTGTTTGGCCGCCTCTGCCTTGAGGCCTTTGCCCGCAATCCAGGCGATTTTGGCCGCACGGTTATGGCCCTGCTGGAGCGGGATTACGGCAAGGCGCCCCTGAAGGAAGCACTGCGAGCGCCTCTGGAAGGCCGTCCGGCCCTGGCCACAGCGGTAGTTTGAACATGTAGCGCCGCATATCGCAGGAAATGGGCGGCGTGAGCCGAATCCCAGCGGCAAGCAGGAGATGTGTTGATTTACTAACGAGATCGCTTTGCAATGGAAATTAAATGCGGAAAGAATGTTAATATTTAAAAAATATTTCAAAAGCCTTCTCCCAATGGCCAACGCCGCTACCAGCACCGAACTCAGGACACTCATCCAAAACGCAAACATATTAGATCCCATAATAAATCTAACCGCTTTAACGCCAAATGTTTACAGTGTTACCACTCTAGCGAAAACACCAAGCAATAGTTCTCAGCCGGCAGTTCCATTCAGTGGCTATACAATTCAAAGCAGCGTGGCGCTATCTCCACCCGCACAGGGGGCTAGTACAGCTGCCGCATTAACAAGATAATTTTCTAACACCCGCATTTACCAGCAGAATATAGATGGCCCCTATTCTCCAGGTCTTATCAAAGATGTTGAGCTAATCTATTCAACAGGTAACGACGCTCTGCTTAGTGCCACAACTGGTAACTTCGCCCTAAGTAATGTTAGATTTACCGGAAATCACAGTGGCTGGGCCGGGAATGGCAATAAATATATTTCCTTGACTTCCTTTAATGCGGCAACTCCCCTAAACGTTCCTCTTTCGCTCACCAATGTATCAGTCACGATTAGCGGACAAAATGGATTCGATGGAACCAACGGCGGTTCGGCTTTCCTGCATAGCTGGAATAACAGTGGTGCTGTATCGATTACGAATAGCAGCTTTGATGAGTCCGGGTTTGCAAGTACCCTGAACCTCCTTGGTACGGGTGCATTACCCTCAGGCAACTATACCATAACCAACAACTCCTTCAATCGTACCACTAATGCCCTTAACCGCACAGTACGGCCTTCAGGCAACAGGCTGCAAAACGTTAATGCCACCCTGAGTAACAACATATTCACGCAAGGTTCTTACCTTGACCTCTACGGAAATATCTCGGGGATCACGCTCACAAGCAACACATTCACCACCATCACCAATGGTTACGGTATACGTATCACCTCCCCCAACACCGGCGCGGCACCAACACTTTCGGGAACCAACGTGTTCACTGGGGCCGGTCTGGCATTAAAATACGTTAATGCGACTGCCAATACGTCTTACACCCTTACAACAGGCGGCACCATAACCGTTGGCGGAATCACCTTTGTCAACCTCATCGCAGGTGGCCAGAGTGATGATGTGATTTCAGGAACTGCCAACGTCGCCGACTGGATCAATGGCGATGATGGCAATGACAGCATCAGCGGCCTCGCCGGCAATGATTTCATTCTGGGTGGAGCCGGAAACGACACCATCGAAGGAGGAATAGGCAGCGACACCCTCAATGGAGGCACCGGAACCGATACCCTTTCCTACGCCAGTTCCAGCGCAGCAGTAACCGTAGATATAGGGGCGAATACTGCAAGTGGGGGAGATGCGCAAAGCGATGTCATATCACTCTTTGAAAATCTCATCGGCAGTGCCTATGCAGACACTCTGACTGGTAGTTCTGCTGCAAACATCCTCACGGGAGGAGCAGGTGCGGACAACATGAATGGGGGCATCGGAAATGACACCCTGGATGGCGGACTTGACAATGACACCCTAGATGGAGGAGCTAACAATGATAGCTTGATAGGCGGTGTTGGCCTGGACTCACTCCTTGGCGGTACTGGCAATGACACCCTGGATGGCGGACTTGACAATGACACCCTGGATGGCGGAGATGGCGCTGATAGCTTGATAGGTGGCGCTGGCCTGGACTCACTCCTTGGTGGTATTGGTAATGACACCATGGATGGCGGAGATGCTATTGACACCTTGGATGGCGGAGATGACGGTGACTTCCTCTATGGTGATCTTGGCAATGACACTCTGACTGGTGGCAATGGTAACGACCGTTTTTACTTTAACACTGCCCTCAATGCTTCCACCAATTTGGACACCATCACTGACTTCAAGGCAGGGGGTGCCACTGACAGAATCTTTCTCTCATCTACTATTTTCACCGGGCTTGTAATCGGCACCCTGGCTGTCGCCGATTTTGGAACTTCAGCGGCTGTAGGGGCAGACGTGGTGGCTAGCGGCGGAGGTCTTTACTTCTTGTCTGGAGGATCGGCAAATCTCGGTGATTACACTCAGTTCGCCACTCTCACGGGCTCACCAACAGTTGCTAGAACGGATTTCGTTGTGTTCTGAGGCTTGTGCAGGCGCCCGCCGAAGCGCCTTTCCTCCCAGCAGGCGTTGATCAAGCCCCTACCCCAACCCTTCCCCTCTCAATGGGGGGATGGGTTTATTGATGGCCACACGGGGAGATCCTTGCAACCATCCCGCCTCACCACCACCGCCGCCTGGCCAGCAGCAGCCCCCCCAGCCCCAGCCAGCCCAGCAGCCCGCCGATCGGATTTGCAGGGCCAATCAACCAGCTGGGTGCCGTGGTGCTCACCTGCACCAGCCCTTGTACCAACAGAAACCAGCCCCCCACCAGGCCGCCGTGGAGTCCGATCGCACCCCAAAGCAGCCCGCCATCGGCCCGGCGCTGCAGCCCCAGGGCTAAACCGAGCAACAGCAATCCTGCCAATAGCCCGAGCAACTGCAGCGGCGGCAGGTTGAAGCGGGTGTGCACCAGGCTGAACACCGCCGCCTGAAGCCACAGCGCCCTTTGCCTGCCAAGGAGCAGGCTGAGCTCACCCATCAGCCAGCCCCGAAACAGCAGCTCCTCGGCAAAGCCGACCCCCAGGCCTAGCAGCAGGGCGTTGAGCACCAGCGGTGCCGTGAGCCGCGGCATCCAGCTCAGCTGGCCGGCCACAGCAAGGCCGGCGCCCACCAGGCCCAGCAGCAATAGGGCTTTGATCAGGCCTCGCAGCAGGGCCCTAGCCACGGCCGGCGCCGCTGCCCTCACCCCCAGGTTCCGCCAGGGTTCGCTGCTCCCCCAAGCCCGCCGCAGCCGGGCAGGAAGGCTCACCAGCAGGGCAAGCACGGCGGGCAGGGCCGCCAGGGAGGTCTGAGCAGCCAGCGGCACGCCGACCAGGCCGAGCAGCAGCTGCATGCCCAGAAACACACCCATCAGAGCCGTGGGATACAGCACCGAGCCCCACCAGCGCAGGGAACGGGGCAGCGAGGCCGGTGCACCGGCCTCTGGGGCATCCGGGGCCATGCCGCTCAGCTCTCCGGTTCGATCGTGCTGGTGAGCCCCTTGGCCTTGAGGGTTTCGCAATAGAACTCGGCCGGTTCGATGTCGCACACGATCACCAGGCCCACGCCGGTGTTGTGGGTTTCGAGCATCACGGCGATGGCATCCTGCTCACTAAGGCTCGGCACCACCTGCCGCAGGGTGACCACCACGTATTCCATGGAGTTCACCGGATCGTTGTGCAGCAGCACCTTGTAGCGAGGCGAGGTTTTGCGCACCCGCTCCGGGGCCTTGTCGAGCACCGTGGCGCCGCCGGGGGCCTGGCCGGGGCTGGCGCTGGCCAGGCTGGCAACGGTGTCGCCAGCCCGGGGCTGAGCGCCAATGGCGGGAGCTGAAACTATTCGGTGGCTGGGATTCACGCTTGAGCCGTTCACGGTGACAAGGGGGGTGAGGCGCGGATAGTGGCTGGCGCGGCTGACGTTGATCCGCCCAACCAACCTGCTGGCGGCAACCCCCTGAGCCGCTGGAACAGGCGCCGTGAATTCTAGGGCTGATCTTCGCTGAGATTGATCTTTAGAGCGCACGTACCCGCCGCATCGCCTCCTCCACATTGGCGCGGCTGTTGAAGGCCGAGAGGCGGAAGTAGCCCTCGCCGGCGGCGCCGAAGCCGCTGCCGGGGGTACCCACCACATGGGCCTGGCCCAGCAGGTGGTCAAAGAAGCCCCAGGAATCCAGACCCTCAGGGGTTTTCAGCCACACGTAGGGGGCCTGCTCGCCGCCATACACGCGGATGCCCGCCGCCGTGAGCTCGCGGCGGATCAGGGCGGCGTTGTCCATGTAGAAATCGATCAGGGCCTTCACCTGGGCCTGGCCCTCGGGTGAATACACCGCCTCGGCGCCGCGCTGCACGATGTAGCTCACACCGTTGAACTTGGTGCACTGGCGGCGGTTCCACAGGCCCCAGAGCTCCACCTTCTCGCCGTTAGCGGCCGTGCCCATCAGCCCCCGGGGCACCACGGTGAGGGCGCAGCGGGTGCCGGTGAAGCCGGCGTTTTTGGAGAAGGAGCGGAATTCGATCGCGCACTGGCGGGCGCCCTCGATCTCATAGATCGAATGGGGCAGCTCCGGGTCGCGGATGAAGGCCTCGTAGGCGGCGTCGAACAGGATCAGGGCGTCGTTGGCCAGGGCGTAGTCCACCCATTGCTTCAGCTGCTCCCGGCTGGCCACGGCGCCGGTGGGGTTGTTGGGGAAACAGAGGTAGATCAGATCCACTTTCCCTTCGGGCAGGGGCGCGGTGAAGCCGTTGTCCGCCGTGATCGGCAGGTAGGTGAGTCCGCCGTACTGGCCGCTGCCGTCGGCCTCGCCGGTGCGGCCGGCCATCACGTTGCTGTCCACGTACACCGGATACACCGGGTCGGTCACGGCGATGCGGTTGCCCTCGCCCAGGATGTCGAGGATGTTGCTGCTGTCGCACTTGGAGCCATCGGAGATGAAGATCTCCTCGGCGTTCACCTCGCAGCCGCGGGCCTGGAAATCCTGCTTCGCGATCGCTTCGCGCAACCACAGGTAGCCCTGCTCGGGGCCGTAGCCGTGAAAGCCCTCGCGGGTTCCCAGTTCATCCACCGCCGCCTTCATGGCGGTGCGGCAGGCCTCGGGCAAGGGTTCGGTCACATCGCCGATGCCCAGGCGAATGATCGGTGCCTCGGGGTTGGCGTCGCTGAAGGCCTTCACCCGCCGGGCGATCTCCGGAAACAAATAGCCCGCCTTGAGCTTGAGGTAGTTGCCGTTGACCTGGACCACGGGGCTGTTGCGTTATGGGATGGCGGGATTGTCCTATGGCGGCGGTCTGGGGCGCTGCCCTGGGGCCCGCAAGCGTTCAGACGGTCTCGACGCTGCAGACCTGCAGGGGCGGGCGCACCCAGATGCCCGGCCGGGCTTCGAAGGCCTGATCCACCGGCGCGATCAGTTCGGCGCGCTCTGGTTGCAGCTGCCCCACCAGCTCATGGAAGCCCCGAGACACCCTGGGCGCTTTGGACAGCTTGATCTCGAAGACCCGCCACCGCTGACCTCGCTCCAGTACCAGGTCGAGCTCGGCGCCGTTGCTGGTGCGCAGAAAGTGGGGCCGCCAGCGCGGATGGGCGGCGATCAGCTGCTCGATCACGAAGCCCTCCCAGCTATCGCCGGCCTGCGGATGGGCCAGCAGATCGTCGTAGGTCTCGATGCCCAGCAGATTGTGCAGCAGGCCGCTGTCGCGCAGGTAAAGCTTGGGGGAGCGCACCAGCCGCTTGCTGAGATTGGCCTCCAGCGGTGGCAGCAGCCGCAGCATGAAGGTCTGCTCCAGCACCGCCAGCAAGTGTTTGAGCCGGGTGCTGCGCAGATCCAGCAGCCCCGCCAGCCTGCTGGCATTGAGCGTCTGGCCCTGGCTGTGGGCCAGGAGCCGCCACAGGCGCTCCATCAGCGGCAGGGGCAGACCCAGCTCCAGCGAGGCGATGTCTCTGCCCAAAAAGGTGCGGATGAAATCCTCGCGCCAGTCGAGGCTGTCCTCGTCGGCTGCCGCCAACAGGCTCTCCGGGAACCCCCCGCGCAGCCACAGCTGCTGCCAGCTGATGGCCTGCGCCACCTCCTTGAGCAGCAAGGGGGTGAGCTCCACCTGGGCGATGCGGCCGGCCAGGCTTTCATGGCTCTGGCGCAGCAGGGGGCCGGACGCCGAGCCGAGCAGCAGAAAGCGGCCAGGCCGGCGATCGCGGTCGATCTCGGCGCGCAACAGGCTGAAAAACTCCGGCAGCAGCTGGATTTCATCGAGACAGACCAGCTGCTGGCGATGGGCTTCGAAGAACAGCTCCGGCTCCTGCAGTCGGGCGCGATCAGCCCGATCCTGCAGATCGAGGATCACCGCATCGCCCCGCTGGGCCAGCAGCTGCCTGGCCAGGGTGGATTTGCCGCACTGGCGCGGCCCTAGCAGCAGGGCCGCAGGTGCCCTTGCCAGGGCCTTTGCCAGCGTCGCGCCCGCTTCCCTGGAAAAATAACCATGCATTTATGCAGCTTAAGCACAAATTTGCATGGTTATTTGGCCTCACCCTTGGCCGCTCTGCCCGACCCCCACCCGCCCCGGCCCGCCCCGGCCCGCATACGCCTGCATACGCCTGCATACGATCGTTTCCTCGCCCTGCCGCGGTCCCCGTGCTCCTCGCACCTATCCAGTCCCGCGAGCCCATCGACTTCGAGGCCCTGATCGGCCCCGACATCCTCAAACCCGGCCGCTACCTGGGCAACGAACTCGGCATCCAGCCGCGCGATTGGTCGCAGGCCTGGGCCTCGGCCGGTGTGCGCTGGGCCCTCACTTATCCCGAGGTCTACGAGGTGGGGGCCAGCAACCTGGGCCACATCATTCTCTATTCGATCCTCAACGCCGTACCCGGCCAGCTCTGCGATCGCTCCTACCTGCCGGCCGCCGATCTCTCCGCCCGATTGCGCCAGCAAGGCCTGCCCCTGTTCGCAGTCGAAAGCCGCCGACCCCTGGGCGCCTTCGACATCCTCGGCTTCAGCCTCAGCTACGAATTGGGCGCCACCAACATCCTGGAGATGCTGGATCTGGCCGCCATTCCCCTTAGAGCCGCCGACCGGGGCGACCTGCCCCTGGCCGATCCGGCGGCGCCGCCCCTGATCTTTGCCGGCGGACCGACCGCCACCAGCAACCCGGAGCCCTTCGCCGCCTTCTTTGATTTCATCGCCCTCGGCGATGGCGAAGAACTGTTGCCCGAGATTGGCTTGGTGGTGGCCGAAGCACGGGCCGCCGGCCTCAGCCGCCGCGATCTGCTGCGCGACCTGGCCCAGGTGCCGGGCGTCTACGTGCCATACCTTTATGGGCCCGGGGCGGATGGGGTCAGCGTGGTGCCGTTGGAGCCCGGACTGCCAGCGCGCCTGTTGAGGCGCACGGCCACGCCGATGCCCCATTACGCCATGGGCCTGGTGCCCCACATTGAGACAGTTCACGACCGCCTCACGGTTGAAATCCGCCGCGGCTGCACCCGCGGCTGCCGCTTCTGCCAACCCGGCATGCTCACCCGCCCGGCCCGGGATGTGGAACCCGAAGCGGTGATCGAAGCGGTGCAAGAGGGGATGAAACGCACCGGCTATGCCGATTTCTCCCTGCTGTCGCTCAGCTGCTCCGACTACCTGGCCCTGCCCGCCGTTGGCGTCGAATTGCGCAACCGCCTAGCGGAACACAACATCAGCCTCACCCTGCCCAGCCAGCGGGTCGACCGCTTCGATGCCGATATTGCCCACATCCTCGGGGGCACCCGTCGGGCCGGCCTCACCTTCGCCCCCGAAGCCGGCAGCCAGCGCCTGCGCGACATCGTCAACAAAGGCCTCAGCGACGCCGAAATGCTGCAAGGCATCCGCACGGCGATGCAAACCGGCTACCGCAAGGTCAAGTTGTATTTCATGATTGGCCTGCCGGGGGAAACCGATGCAGATGTGCTCGCAATTGCCGCCACCTGTCGGCGCCTGCAGGAGCAATGCCGCGACCTGGGTCGCTTGGAGTTAAACCTCACCATCAGCAATTTCACCCCCAAACCCCATACCCCCTTCCAGTGGCACAGCGTCAGCAGCGCTGAATTCGAGCGGCGCCAGCAGCTGCTGCGCCAAGCCCTGAGGCCCCTGCAGGGCCTCAAAACCAACTACACCGATCGGCGCCTCTCGGCCGTGGAGGATTTCATTGGCAGGGGCGACCGGCGCCTGGCCCCCGTCATCGAAGCGGCCTGGCGGGCCGGGGCGGGGCTGGATGCCTGGTTTGAATCGGCGGAACGCAGCCATGGCGCCTGGCGCAGCGCCATCGTCGCCGCCGGATTGGAGGGCCGTTATCGCGCCCTGGAGATGGGCGACTGGCAGGCCGCCGAGGCCATGGACGCCGCCGACCTGGATCGCTTCTGTGACCAACCCCTGCCCTGGGATCACATCGATACGGGCCTGAGCAAGCGCTGGCTGGCCGAAGACCTTGGCCGCGCCCTGGAGGCGGCCACCGTGCCGGACTGCTCCTTTGAGGGATGCAGCCACTGCGGCGTCTGTGGTCCAGACCTCGGCCACAACGTCGCCATCCCGCCGCCGCCCATCCCCACCCGTCTGCCCCAGCAGCCGCCCACCAGTGAGCGGGTCCAACGGCTGCGCTTCCAGTTCAGTAAAACCGGCTCCTTGTCCCTGATCGGCCACCTCGACACCCTGCGCCTGTTGGAGCGGGCCCTGCGCCGCAGCCAGATCCCCATCAGCCATACGGGGGGCTTCCACCCCTTGCCCCGCATCCATTTTGGCCAGCCCCTGCCCCTCGGCAGCGAAGGGTTGGCGGAATGGCTGGAGCTGGAGTTGACCGCCCCGCTGCAGCCCCAAGCGGCCCTCACTGCCCTGCAGAGCCAACTGCCCAGCGAATTCCAGTTACTTGCGGCCCAACAGGTCGCCCTCGATGGCCCCAGCCTCTCGGCCCTGGTCACCGGCGCCCTTTGGCAGTTTGAGGCCGCCAGCGTCGATGGTCTGCCCGCCCCAAGCCTGGGCCAGTGGCAAGCGGCGCTCACGGCCCTGTTGGCCGCCAGCGAGCTGCCATGGCAGGACACCGACAAGAAGGGCCGGCCACGGCAGCGGGATTACAGGCAGCTATTGCTTGACCTCCGCCTGCTGTCTCCGACTGCTGCGGCAGCGGATCAGGTTGGGCAAAGCGCAGCGGTGCAAATCACCTTGGCGAGCGCGATCACGCCCCAGGGGCTGGGGCTGAAACCCGACCATCTCTGCCTCTGGTTGGGTCAACAGCTGGGTCGCACCCTGCGGACCGACCGGCACCGCCGCCTGGCCCTGACCCTCTCTGACTGCGTGCTAGCTTGCACCTAAGGCGGTAAAGGTACAGCGGGTTCGTATCCGACTCCTATCCGTCCAGGATTTTCCCTTTGGCCCATGCCTTTCACTAGGCGCACCAAGGAAATTCCTTGTCTCCAGCGACGCGCGTTCGGCCATTGCTTAAATTCGGGTGAGGCCCATGCCCACCTCCACCAGTCACTAACTGATAGCATTTTTTAATCTGATTTAAACAATCTGATTTTTCAGGTTAGTTTTTTGTAGTCCACTATTTGCCATGACCTAGCTTGTTTAGCTGATCGACGCGGTTTTTCACTCACCGCCTTCGCAGCTCCTAGTTAGATCCCTAATTATTCCACTCCTGCCCCCGGCAGGGCTCCTTGAGCCCGTATCCCTTCTATGCCCCAACAGATCGTCATCGCCGAGCACCTGCGCATCGCCGCCGTGCTCACCGACGACCGAATCGATGAACTTGTGGTGGCCCAGGGCCGCTATCAGATTGGCGATGTCTATCTTGGCACCGTCGAAAACGTCCTACCTGGGATCGATGCAGCTTTCGTAAATATCGGTGAGAGCGAGAAAAATGGTTTCATTCACATCACCGACCTAGGCCCCCTGCGCTTGAAGAAAGGCGGCGCCGGCATCACAGAACTGCTCGAACCTCGCCAGAAAGTTCTGGTGCAGGTCATGAAGGAACCCACCGGCACCAAGGGTCCAAGGCTCACCGGCAATTTGACCCTGCCCGGCCGTTTTCTCGTGCTCCAGCCCCAGGGCCAGGGTGTGAATATCTCGCGGCGCATTGTCAGCGAAAACGAGCGCAACCGGCTGCGGGCCCTCGGCGTTCTGATCAAGCCCCCCGGCGCCGGATTGCTGATCCGTACGGAAGCCGAAGAGGTGAGTGAAGAGCTGTTGATTGACGATCTCGAAACCCTGCTGAGGCAATGGGAAGCCATTCAGTTAGCTGCCGACACCGCTACACCGCCGGTTCTACTGAACCGTGATGAAGACTTCGTCCACCGGGTGCTGCGAGACCTCTACAAACCGGAGGTCACTCGGGTCGTCGTCGAGAGCCCCGAGGCGGTGGCCCGGGTCAATGCCTTCCTGGGTCCTGACCAGGCCAGCCTGGACGTCGAATGTTTCCAAGAACAAACCGAAATTCTTGAACACTTCCGGGTCAATGCTGCCATCCGTGATGCCCTGCGCCCGAGGGTTGATCTGCCCTCCGGTGGCTACATCATCATTGAACCGACGGAGGCGCTGACTGTCATTGATGTCAACTCCGGCTCCTTTACCCGTTCGGCCAATGCCCGCGAAACCGTGCTCTGGACCAACTGTGAGGCGGCCGTAGAAATCTCCCGCCAGCTCAAGCTGCGCAACATTGGCGGTGTTGTGGTGATCGATTTCATTGACATGGAATCACGGCGCGATCAACTGCAACTCCTCGAACACTTCACCCAGGCGAGCCATGATGACTCGGCCCGCCCCCAGATCGCCCAACTCACGGAACTGGGCTTGGTGGAGCTGACCCGCAAACGCCAGGGTCAAAACATCTACGAACTGTTCAGCCGGGCCTGCCCCAGCTGCGGCGGCCTTGGCCATGTGGCCGTGCTTCCCGGCAAAGACACGCTCCAACCCCTTGCCAACCTCCCTGGCGTTGTGCGCTCCGCTGCCTCCGCCCGCGCTGAGGTGCCCAGTCCTGCCCTTGCCGCCGACCCCGGCAGCGGTGGCCGTCGCCGCACCCGGCGCGGTGGCCGGGTCGATACGGCAGCGCCTGACCTAGACCTTGGCACCGCCAGCGAGCCAACGACCCAAACCTCGCCCGATCAAGATCCGCAGGAGAGCCCCCTTGCCTCCCCATTTGCGGCCCCTTCCCGTCGCAGCGAACCGGAGGTCCTGGTGGTGCCGATGCAGGAAAACCAGGAGCAAGTCTTTGGCTGGATGGGCTTCAGTCCTGCCCTGCTGCTTGATCCAGTCCCAGCCACCGACAATCTGTTGGTCCGGGTGGCCAGGCCAGGAATTGATCCCGAGACAGTGCGAGAAGAGGCCAGAGCGCAACTAGCCACCAACGGATCCCGTCGCCGCCGCCGCGGGCGGGGCGGCGAAGCAAGGGGCAGCGAAACGCCCAGTCCTGATGAGCAGCTGCCAACCCTGACTGCCGTGATGGACCACCAGGAAGAGCGCCAAGAACTGATCACAATCCCGATCTTGCCGACTTTCCCGTCCTTGCTCGAACTGCCCCCTGAAACAACGCCTCTGCCCGTCAACAACCAAGCCCCCCCGGCTGAAAACCCTGAGGAGAGCAGCGATGAATCCCGGCGGCGGCGGCGGCGCTCGTCAGCGACACTCTGATATCAAAAACCAGCCGGTGCCCGAGGTCTGGGGTGGTCGCACTCCGGCCGTTTGCGCCGGGGTCGATGAAGTTGGCCGCGGATCCCTCTTTGGTCCTGTCTTTGCGGCGGCCGTCATCCTGCCGCCGCAAGCCCTGCCCATAGTCCAAAAGGCCGGTCTCACCGACAGCAAGCGTCTCTCGGCCCGGGCCCGGGCCGCGCTGGTTCCCCTGCTCCGCCACCAGGCCCTGAGCTGGGCCTTGGGGCAAGCAAGCGCCGCCGAAATCGATCGCCACGGCATTCGCTCGGCCACCGAAGCGGCCATGACCCGTGCCCTGCAACGACTCTCGATCACACCCGAGCTGGTTCTCATTGATGGGGTGCTGCCCCTACGGGGCTGGAGCGGGCCCCAACGCACAGTGATCAAAGGCGATCTTCATTGCGCCGCCATCTCCGCCGCCAGTGTCATGGCCAAGCAAGAAAGGGATGCCCTGCTCGCTCGCCTTGCCGACCACTTTCCGGGTTACGGGCTCGAACGCCATGCCGGCTATGGCACCGCCCAGCACCGTCAAGCCCTCGCCAGCCTGGGAGCCACTCCCCTGCATCGCCAAAGCTTCCTGCACTGAGGCCCGCGAGCCAGGGCTCCAACCGCCAAAGCCTTCAAGTGGGGGGCAGGCGCATCCCCAGGGGCCCGTTCCCCCGCTCCGAGAGACACCACTGCTGGAAATCGTCCACCAGTTGCTGACTGACCCGATGGCGAATATTGGCCAAGATGCCATTGAGCAGCGAACGGCCCGAGGCCTCCAGCAACCGTTGGGGAATCAAACCAAGCAGGGCCGGCTGCCTGCCGCTGACCGCCAGGGCCGCTTCGCCCTCAAGGCCGCCAGGGGCGGCCACCAA
>JBIIJV010000215.1:0-4797 GCA_044233545.1 Cyanobium sp. | reverse complement strand
TTCAAGGGCCCGGTTTCGCGACCTGAGGCCAGGATGTTGAGGGCGCAACTATCTCCCACGTGCAAAAGGCCCTCTACGGCCCGGTCCTTGGCCACCGCCACGGTGAAGCCAGGAGGTGAAAAACTCGCCTGGCTAACCCAGCTGGCCACCATGGCACCACTGAGGGCCGAGGTTCCCTCCCCCTTGCGGGCCGTGAGCACACACAGGCTGCCGATGACCCGGCCCAGGGCCTGGATGGCGGGATCGCTGCGACTGTCACTGAGCCCACCGCCACTGCGGCGCTGGCTGCGGCGTTGCTCCTGCTGAAGGCGTCGGCCGAGACTGGTTCCGGTTTCATCCAGGGTGCGCAGGGTGGCGGCATCGGGACTGAACCGCACCCGAATCGGGGCGAAGGCGAAGACAAAGCCACCATCTCGCAGCTTGGTTTCCAGCAGATCGATGGCCTCACCGCTCCAGCCATAGCTGCCGAACACGCCGACGGGTTTGCTGCGGTCGCCCTCCGCCAGCACCGTTCCCAGGGCCGACACAATCGGTGTTGGGGCATGGCCCCCGAGGGTGGGGGAGCCAATCAGCAGGGCATCGCAGCTACGAATGGCCTCGATTAATTGATCCGAAGTGGCAAATTCACAATTAATGCTCTCCACCCGCACCCCCGTTTTGGCGACCCCCTGGGCCAGGGCATCCGCAATCGCGGCGGTGTTGCCGTAGGCACTGGCAAACAGCAGGGCCACCGAGCGCCGCGCCTGTTGCAGGGTTGCCCCCCAACGGCGATAGTCCGCCAAAAGACTGCGCCAGCTTTCGGTGATAGCGGGACCATGACCCGGAGCGATGCCCCGCATGGGCAAACCCTCAAGCCGATCTAGTACCACCTCCACCTGGCGCGCCATCGGCGCCATGAGGCAGTCGTAAAAAAAACGCCGGTCCTCCTCGCTGGTGCCCCGATGGGCCTCAGCAAAAGTCTCGACACAAAGATGGGCGGAAAAGAACTTGCCGCTCATTAATAGTCCCGACCGGTCCTCAAAAGCCAGCAGCGCCCCAGGCCAGCGGGGCGTGGGAGCTGGAATCAAGGTGAGCTTGTGACCTCCGGCCAACTCACGGCTCACCTCATGCTTCACCACATCGATGGGCGGCAGCGGTGGACCCGCCTCGTCAGCACCATCGGTGGTGGTCGCGGTGGGGGAACGCTGGTACCAGAGGTCCCCCAGGAGTCGGGCACCGGCATTGGAAGCGACCAACATCAGGGCTGGCCAGCGGCTGGCCAGTAGGCGCAAGACAGCAACGCGATTGGGGTTGACATGATCAACCACCACCTTGAGTGAAGCCTCGGGACTTACCAATGTCGCCAACTCAGCAAGAAAGGCCTCGGCGAAGGAAGCCCCCAGGGGGTGGACAAGCACGGGCGGCACTTGCTGGCCGGCTGCGTTGCAACCAGCATCGAATAGAAAACTGTTGGCAGATGTGCCACGCTCAAGCCCGTACTCGATTTCAAAGCGCAGACGATTGGGGCTTAGTCCCCTTAGGCAGGTGAAGCCAGGATCAATCTGCATTCGGATGACCCGGCGACCAGTGAATACCATGACGCCACTGACCGAAGCCTGGCCCGGATCGATGGGATTGGGGGTAATCACCATCAGACCAGGGCCGAAAGCAGAATCATCAGCCTATCGGCAGCTGAGCCTCTAGTAATGGTTCCCCACCTTGCGATGGTGCACCGCCGTGGCGGCTTCGGTGTCCGCCACATTGCCCTGCTCGACCAAGGCATAGATGATCCAGTGGTCTGGACACTCGAGCCGCTGGGCCACCACGCATCCCAAATAGGCGAGGGCATCTCCCAGAACGGGTCCGCCGGTAGCCACCCCTTCGAGAGTATTGACGCCCGCAAACCGGTCGGCCCCAGGAGGGAAGCGACGCAGGAAATGGCGCAACAAGGGCTGGTGGTTGTCCTCGCGCAGGACATTGAGAACAAAGCGATCACCCACCTGCATCAAGGCCTCAATCGCCCGATCTTTGGCCACGGCCACGGTGATCCCAGGCGGCTCAAAGCTGGCCTGACTCACCCAGCTGGCAACCATGGCGCCACTGCGTTGACCTTCGGCTTCCCGGGCCGTGACAACGTACAGACCTCCAGACAGCCGTCCCATGGCCTTATCCAGATCGCCATCGATGGATTTCATCGCAGCAATCGTTTTCTCACGGCTCAGCAATTGACCCAAGTCAGTGCCGGTCTCCTCGCAGCGTTGGTAGTCGGCGGCATTGGGCACCTGGCGAATGCGCAGCGGCGCGAAGGCCTCGGGCTGGCCCATGCTGCGCAACTGGCTGGCCACGGTGTCAATGGCCTCGTCATTGCCGCTGAAGACGTCGTAGCAGCCCACCCATTGCTTGGGTTTGAGGGCCGCCAACAAGGTACCAATTGAGGCCTGCAGATCGGCATCGGGGGCTGCGGGCCAGGTGGGCACCACCACGGCGGCCGCATCGCCAACCAAAGCCGCCAGCTCCTGGGCGTCTGTGGCCCGCAGATCCACCAATTGCACCTGCACCTCGGCCTTGCCGATGCCGCGGGCAATTGCCTGGCTGAGACGATCGCAAAAACCAATCTGGCTGAGATAGCAAACCGCGACGTAGGCTTCCCCCCCACTGCGTTGGCTACTCCACTCGCGGTAGTCCTCCACCCACAACCCCAAGTGATCCCGCAGCAGGGGGCCGTGCCCCACCGCAATCATCTTGATAGCAGGCAACGCTTCCATGCGCTTGAGGGCCTGCAGCACACTGCGGGCATTGGGGCCCATCAGGCAGTCGTAATAGAAACGAAAATCAGGAGCGATGGCACCAGGATTGAGGTCATAGAGATCGTCGCTGCAATAATGCAGACCGAAGGCGTCACAGGTGAAGAGCACTCCAGTGCCGTGATCGTAGGAAAAGATCGTGTCGGGCCAATGCAGATTGGGCGCACTGAGAAACTCAAAACGGTGGGCCGTTCCGCTGTTGCTGTTGGTGCCCAAATCAAGGACATCACCCGACTTGATAGCCCGGCTGCGGAAGGGTCGATGCACCTGGTTCTCGAGGAACTGGATCGCCACCTTGGAAGCAACGATTTCCACCTCGGGATGTCGACCAATAATATCTCCAATCAGGCCGGAATGGTCGGGCTCGGTGTGGGAAACAATTAAATAATCAATTTGTTTTGGATCTATCTGTTCTTCCAACAGCGCTAGCCAGGTGCTCTGGAATTTGATATGGCTGGTGTCGATCAGCGCCGTGCGCTCGCCCCGTACCAAAAATGAGTTGTAAGTAGTACCGTTGCGCAGGCCAAATTCGATGTCAAAACGGCTGCGTTCCCAGTCAAGTGAACGAATCGTTGTGGTATCAGCAGCGATGGATTCGCTCTGCAGGCTGAGGCGCGGCAGAGGTGCATCCAAGGTGAGTGTTTCGCCGGAATCAACTGGTACGGCTGTCATCGGCGTGGACATGTACGGATAGGGAGTTAACTTTAGGCAGGGCGACAGCTATCTGGGTATGGCCGGGGCCTGCCCTACCTACAGCCACCACCAGCTCTCGAAACAGGCCGCCTGGCCCCAGGGCTGGCCTGAGCCCTCCTGCAGCGTCCAAAGCCGGGCCCCCTCAATGCGGAAGCGACGGCCGTGACGGTTGACCCGAATTCCGGCGTAGTTGGCGATGGCCCCGTGCCGGCGAGCAAGTTCCAAGGAAACCCGCCGGGCCTGGCGCTCACTTGGCTCTGCGGTCAGTCTGGAGGGCATGCCAACCATTGACCCCCAGGGTTGATCCCAGAGGCGAAGCGCTGCGGCATTGGCATAGATCAAGCGAGGATCGGCGCCACCATCGTGGGCTAGCACCACAGGTGTTGCCCCAAACAGTTCCTGGGCGGCCTGGCGAGCGGGCCAGGTATCACTGCCGACCAAGAGTGGCCTGCCAAAGCAGTTTTGGTGGCACGCCAAGATTGTTGAAGCAACCAGCAGACTCGCATCACTGAGCCAAGGCGGCTCGTCAGGAACCACCTAGCCCCCCTGGTCGGGCCACCGTTCGGCGCCAGTAGTCATGGCCCTGGCCATGGCCAGCTGCCCCATGGCCATGCCCTGGGCTTGGAGCCGTTCCAGGAATAAGCGATTGGCTTCCTCAAAACGGTGATCTTCGGCCAGGGGCAGGGGGCCGGCCCCATCGAGACCCGATTCCCCTTCAAGGGCTGGCGTAATCACCACCAGATCGGGATCCAGCGGCGCGTCATAGCGCCACCATCGCCCTGCATCAAGGATGGCTGGATGGGGCGGGTGGGGGGCAAGGACGACAGCCTGGGTTGCCCCAGCGCGACGCCTTTCGGCCAGCTCCCCCAACAACTGGTCGCGGGAACGGCCGCGCAACTGGAACAGTACAAAGGGATCCTCACTGAAGCGATCGCCCATAAGATAATAAACAGCACTGATATGTTTGCAGGGATTTGCCTTATCAGGGCAACTGCATTCGCTGCGAACCTCCTGCAATTTAAACGGGAAAAGACGCTTGCCACTGGCGGCGAAAGCCCTCTCGATATCCTGGGGCATAATGCCAGCCAAAAGCTGGGCCGACCAACGTGCCTTCTGGCTGAGGGCTTCAAGCACATAGCCCCAGTCTTCATCATTAAGAACATCCAGCCACAGCTTCACCTTGTAGGGATCCTTATCCGTACCCTGGACGCGGGCATGGACCCGGCGACCCTCAAAGCGGATCGAAAGCACGTTGCCATCTCGCGCATAGGTCCAGGCACGCTCGAGTCGTTTCTTATAGCGAAACGAATGAAATAGCTCC
>JBIIJV010000212.1:0-4819 GCA_044233545.1 Cyanobium sp. | reverse complement strand
CGGACTACCGGCCCGTTTACTCGCCCAGGCTGATGGGGCGCTGACGATCCCGATGGCCCAAAAAGCCAAGCCAGGGCAAGGGGGAGTCCGCAGCTTGAACCTATCCGTGGCGGTGGCGGTGGTTCTGTTTGAATCCCTAAGGCAAATACAGATCAAACAGGGGAAACAGCAAACTAAAAATTGATCTCAACCAGAACTGAAAGCCTGTTTCAAACATCCCTATTTTAAACCTTTTCCAATTTCATAGCACGTCACCGCCCCAATGTCAAGCCGATCGTATTCAGCGTTTGCGTTGACGTTCGCAGGTCAACACGCTAAGGTCTGGCGGACTTGGGGATGATGGCTTCTCCAACAGGTCTTGTTCATCGAATTGCTTTGCATGAAGCCCGCTCAAATTTGGACTCTGTTTTTCATTGGTTCGGCAATCGTTTCCCCTTTCCTGACCGCTATTGCCCGCGATTCAGTATTAAGCGATACCCAGCAAGCTTTGGTTCTTGCCTTGGCGGCTCCAGGCACCGCGCCAGATGAGGTTGATGATGCCCCCGATTCCGGCGATGCCCCGCAGGCCTCCACCGCGACCCTGCCGGCCCCGCCAGCAGGACCCAACTCCCGGACCGGCGAATCGACCCACGCCCAGATCGCTTCTGCCGAGGGGCTGAACTGGCAACCTCTCTATCCGCCACCCGCCAGCGCGCCAGCAGCCCCCCGGGGCAGCAGGGGCTTGGTGCGCTCGGGTGACACCGTGCTTAGTGTCGCCCAGCGCTACGGCATGACCGTAAGTGATCTGCTGCGGCTCAATCCTGGTGTCGAAATGGCCAGCCTCACCCCAGGCATCCAGCTAAGGGTGGCCCCCTCGGCTCCCATGCGCGCCCACATGCTGCTAGCCCTCAGGCCCGCTGGAAGTGGTGCCCTGAGCTGGCCCGATTTGCCGAACCTCCCCCAGCTCCCTCAAGCGCCCCTGCCCGGATCAGGGTCTGGTGACTACATCTGGCCGACCCAAGGGGTGTTCAGCTCGGGATACGGCTGGCGCTGGGGTCGGATGCACAAAGGCATTGACCTGGCTAACAGGACCGGCACGCCGATTGTGGCGGCCAAAGAGGGGCGGGTCAGCTTTGCCGGCTGGCACGATGGCGGTTACGGCTACCTGGTCGAGATCAGCCACGCCGATGGATCCACGACCCGCTACGCCCACAACAGCCGCCTGCTGGTCGGTCAAGGCCAGGAGGTGCGCCAAGGTGAGGTGATCAGCCAGATGGGCAGCACGGGCAACAGCACCGGGCCCCACCTCCATTTTGAGATCATCGCCCCGGGCATGGGCGCCATGAATCCCCTCAACTTCCTGCCCCCACGCGCCTGAGGCCAGCCCAAACAGCTGAGGGGCCATCCTCTACAATCAAAATATGCCAAGGCTCGGTAGCTCAGCTGGTTAGAGCGTGGGATTCATAACCCCAAGGTCGGGAGTTCAAGTCTCCCCCGAGCCATCAAACGCTTGACCGTTGGCGCCAAGGTGTAGTAATTGGCTTGCCAATGATGGCAATAGTTGAACTGCAGTTTACGAACGGCTGACGAGCTCTTAAATCGCGCCGCTAAGGCAGCACAAGAGGTCAATCTCCGCCTACGCCCAAAGCGCTGGTCCAGTTTTTGCTGTCGGCTGACAGAAGGTAAGTCCTGCTACCGGAGCTATCCCGCCTCCGCCCACAGAGTGGGCAGGCCACAACGGGTCACAGGCGTGCAGGAGTTGGTGGGGACGGTGCAAACGCTCTGGCGCTACCCGGTCAAATCGATGCTCGGAGACTCTCCACAGCGGCTTGATGTGGAGGCCCGCGGCATCCGGGGCGATCGGGCCTATGCCCTGTGGGACCACGCCAGCGGCCGGGTGGCCAGCGCCAAAAACCCCCGCCTCTGGCAGGGCCTACTCAGCTACCGCGCCCGCTTTCTTGAGGAGCCCGTGCCGTCTGCGCCCCTGCCGCCGGTGCTGATCGGCCCGCAGCAGGGGGACGGGGCCGCCGAGCTCTGCAGCGGTGACACCGATGTCGGTGCCTTCTTCAGCGAGCTGTTCGGGCGCAGAGTGAGCCTGCTGGACACCCCCCCGGACGGCGCCAGCCTCGACCAGTACTGGCCGCCGGTGGAAGGGCGCGCCTTCCAGGACGAAACCAACGCCCTGGAATTGCCTGCGGGCACCTTCTTCGATGCCTGCCCCATCCACGCCATCACCACCGCCACCCTGGAGCGGTTGCGGCAGCTGGAACCCCAGCGCGATTTCGCCGTCGAACGCTTCCGCCCCAACCTGCTGATCCGCACGCCGGAGGGGGCCGAAGGCTTCGTGGAGGAGACCTGGAGCGGCTCCTGCCTGCGGATCGGCGAGCAACTGGTGCTCCGGGTCGACGGCGGCTGCCCCCGCTGCGTGGTCACCACCCTGGCCCAGGGCACCCTGGGCGAAGACCTGGAGATCCTGAGGGCCACCGCCCGCCACAACGGCGTGGTGGCCGGCATCCGCCTGAGTGTGGTGACCCCCGGCCCGGTGGCCGTGGGCGATCCGGTGCGACTGCTCAGACAAGACCAGCCGCCAGGCGGTTGAGGCCCTGCTCCAGCAGGCCGGCGGAGGGGGCGAAAGTCAGCCAAGAAGTTGTGAATTCGGCTGATCGCAGCACCCACCTAGGACCCACAGCCGCGTTGAACAACCAGCCCCCGTAGTTCATCGAGTGATGGCGATCGCCCGCTGCCACAGCTCAGGATCCGCCGATAGTCCCTGCACCAGGGCCACGCGCAAAGCCAGGGGAACGGCTTTTATGCAGCATCTGCATAGCTCTGGGGCTGCCATTCCCTTTGGCATCAATGGCTTCCGCTTTGCAGCGAAAAGGTTCAGACTCTGGGGAGATCTGGGTCTCTTGCGCTCTGATGCCACTTGCGAGCTTGCAGGATTTGCTGATCTGATGACCCGATGACCCGGCTGGAAGACCTCAAACCCGACGCCCTCGTCAAGGGCCTGGTGGGCACTGAGGCCGTGCGGCTGATCAGCGTCCAGCGTATGGGCGACATGGCCTGCCAGGTGTTTTATCGGGGCCAGGACGGCAGCACCGGCGACACGATCGTTTTTCGCAGCAGTGAGGCCCAGCTGGAGTTGCTCTCCGCTGGCCGCAAATGGAGCTTTGAGGGGGACGGCGAGGTGTTCAGGCTGATGTCGGAGGCCGAGCGGATTCGGCTGGCCTACCTGTTCGACCCCTACGTGGCGGTGAGCAGCAGCACGATCGACCCGCTACCCCACCAGATCAGCGCGGTGTATGAGCACATGCTCCCCCGGCAGCCGATGCGCTTCCTGTTAGCTGACGACCCCGGCGCCGGCAAGACGATCATGGCTGGCCTGCTGATCAAGGAGCTACTGATCCGGGGCGAGCTGGAACGCTGCCTGATCGTGGCGCCGGGCTCTCTCACCGAGCAGTGGCAGGACGAGCTCAAGGAGAAGTTCGAGCTGCAGTTCGAGCTGCTCACCCGCGACCTGATCAACGCCACCGGCCTGGGCAATCCGTTCGCGGAACGACCGCTGTTGATCGCCCGCATGGATCAGCTCTCCCGCGATGGGGAGTTGCAGACCCGGCTGGAGCAGGCGCCCGAGTGGGACCTGGTGGTGTTCGATGAATCCCACCGCATGAGCGCCCACTACTTCGGCAATGAGGTCAAGCGCACCAAGCGCTACGACATGGGCAAGCGGGTAGGCAACCACGCCCGCAACCTGCTGCTGATGACGGCCACCCCGCACAACGGCAAGGACGAGGACTTCCAGCTGTTCATGGCCCTGCTGGATGAGGACCGCTTTGCGGGACAGCAGAAGGACGCCGTGCACCGCAGTGACCCCACCGACCTGATGCGCCGCCTTGTCAAGGAAGACCTCTACACCTTTGCCGGCACCAAGCTGTTCCCCGAGCGCCGCAGCTACACCGCCGAATACGAGCTCTCAGAGCCCGAGAAACAGCTCTACGAAAAGGTGACTGAATACGTGCGCGAGGAGATGAACCGCGCCGACCGCAACGCCCAGGCCGTGGGTGGCGGCAAGAAGCGGGTGAACGTGGGCTTCGCGCTGATGACCCTGCAGCGGCGGCTGGCCAGTTCCCCCTTCGCCATCCATCGCTCGCTGGAACGGCGGCGGGAGCGGCTGGAGAGCCGACTCAAGGAAGAACGACTGCTGCTGGAGGGCCGCGAGGCGGGCAGCAAGCTTCTACTGGATGCCAAGTACGAGCCGAACGCCATCAGCGACGACGAAATCGCCGAGCTCTACGAAGAGGACACCGCCGGCGAAGTGGAAGCCACCGAACAGGCCTTCACCGATAACGCCACCACCGCCCAGACCCTTGAAGAGCTGGCGTTCGAGATCGAAACCCTCAAGGGCCTGGAGAAGCTGAGCAAGAAGGTGGTGGATCAACGCTGCGATGCCAAGTGGAGCGAACTGGATCGCATCCTGGATGACGAGCAGATGCGGGAGCCCAATGGCGGCCGCCGCAAGCTGGTGTTGTTCACCGAGTTCAAAGACACCCTCACCGACCTGGCGATCAAAATTCGCGATCGGTTGGGGCGGCCGGAGGCGGTGGTGGAGATCCATGGCGGGGTGCCGCGCGACAAACGCCGCCAGATCGTGCATGCCTTCATGAATGACCCCCAGGTGGTGGTGCTCCTCGCCAATGACGCCGCCGGGGAGGGCGTGAACCTGCAACGGGCCCACCTGATGGTCAATTACGACCTGCCCTGGAACCCCAACCGGCTGGAGCAGCGCTTCGGGCGGATCCACCGGATCGGTCAAAAGCAGGTTTGCCATCTCTGGAACCTG
>JBIIJV010000034.1:0-18377 GCA_044233545.1 Cyanobium sp. | reverse complement strand
GCCAGGGCGGCAGTGCCGTCACACCGTCCGCGCTGGGCGGCAGTTCATGGCACCGGCCGCGCCACCGACGGCCACCAGGCCCAGGGCGCCAGCGGCGGCCAGAAACACCAGCGTTTGCAGGGCCAGTAGGAAAAATCCCAACGCCGACGCCGCCTTGATCTGGACCTGAGCCTTAATCAACAGGGTGATCAGCAGCAGCACCGTGGCCTGCAACCCAGCAATCTTGGCGACCGTGAAGGGGGAGAAGGGGCTGAGCAGCAACATGGGAGATGGGCAGTGATCCAATTCTGGCGGGGATGCCGCCCTGGCGAGGCTGTCGCCCCGTCGCAACATGCGCTGGTGGGCACGGGTGCCCATACCCAGAACCGCAGCCGAGGCCGCCCAGCAGGCAGCAGCACCGAAGCCGATTTAGCAGAATTGGACCAAGCTAGGGATACACGAACAACCAGCTCTTGCAGGACTCACCCACACCCGCAGGGGAATGGCCAAGGCTGAGGGAGATCTGTGGCGATGAACTGCTCGGCCAGATTCTCTCGATCTCCCATGCCAGCTTGCGACGCTATGCGGCTGGTGAGCGCCGCTACCCCGATGGGGTGGCAACCCGGCTGCACTGGCTGGCCCTGGTGGTGGAAGCCCTGGAAGGCTCCTACAACGCCATCGGCATCCGGCGCTGGTTTGCCCGGCCTCGCCAAGCCCTCGCTGGCGCCTCGCCCCTTGCCCTGCTGGAGGGTAACTAGTTGCCGTAACATCCCGGCCCGCAACGGCTAAAAGCCTTGGCGGCAGCGACGCAGGCGGGCATGGTGGCCAGTTGATGGCCATGACCCCTTGCCGCCTGGGCTTCCGGATCTGGGATCGCCGCTATCCGTTCCTATGGAGTGGACCGGGACAGCGCTCGGGACGCTGGAACCAGCAGGGAAACGAGCCGGTGCACTACCTGGCCAGCTCCCCCCTGGTGGCCTGGAGCGATGTAGAACTGCCAGAGGTGGATCTGCCGATCGAAGCTTGGTGTGCGGCCAAGCAGCTGGCGGGCTGGGCCTGCGTGCAGGCAGGGCGGCCGTCCGCGGAGCTGCTGCCGTTCGTTCGGCACCAGGGAGGATTTTATGACTTGTTTGGTCAGACTCAACGCAAGTTAGGGACGAGAACACCTGGCCGCCTATTGCCCAGGACGCCGGCCCACAAAGGCTCCGGCACTCCCCCACACCGCTATGGCAAACGGCATCACGGTTACGTCCAACCCGGATCCGGTGCAGATGCAGAGCCTGGGTGTGACGAGCAGGCCCATCTCGTAGTCGCTGCCGATGATGACCGGAGCGGTTGGCTGATAACGCTGATCTGCAGGAATAATAGGCGTGCGTAGATAAAGATTTTATGGTAATGATTTAACGAAGAGGGCTCTTCCCAAACCTTGCAATAGCACTACGTTTAATGCGCGGGTCATTTTTAAAAACCGCTAGTAAGCCTCAAATTAACAACCACAAAGGTGATTGATCATGGCAGATGAGATCCAACGGCCGATTCCAGTAAAGGAGCTCGACCAGCATTTTGAGCCACGAGGCGCACTCAAGGAAACGCCCATCACCATCGAGCGTCGCTTCCATATCGCTGCTGACCGGGAGCCGGAAATTAAAACTCGGCTGGAGCGCTTAGACCGTGGAGACGATCGACCCCAGTGGGAGGTAATCGTCGAGATCGACGGTATCCGCGCAGGCGGTCGCTCGCTTCCGCCCGCGCTCAAAGGCGAAGCCACCGAGATCGTCGAACGCCAAATCAGCGAGGAAGAACTCGCGAAGCACCTGACTGGCTTCGTGCCGGAACACCTTGGCTTCAACGCCACCCCTCTGGACATTCTGAAGAGCGTGAAACGCATTCGTCCAGCAGAGTCGAAACGGCGCGTCGCCACTACGGTCTTCGGTGCCGACAACCGCCGCACCTTCCAGGACACGACCTATCCGTGGTCGACCATCGGGTTAGTGCAGACCAATCGCGGATCCGGTTCTGGAGTGATGATTGGCCCGCGCCATCTGTTGACAGTAAGCCATGTCATTGACTGGACCGCGCCGCCTGGATTCGCTGCCGACTGGGTGCGATTCACTCCTTCGTATTTTGACGGTAGCGCACCCTTTGGCGAGGCCTATGGCTCGCACATCTACTGGTATCTCCAGGAAAACGGCGATGGCTTTATCTCGGGCAACGAAGGCAACTTCGATTATGCCGTGGTGGTGCTCGACCGGCGCTTGGGTGATACGACCGGCTGGATGGGCGCACGGGGGTATAACGACGACTGGGACAATCTGGCCGCCTGGTCCCATATGGGCTATCCCGCAGACCTCAACAGCGGCCAGCGACCGACCTGGCAGGGCGGCTTCCGCGTCGACGGGACAGATGCCGCTGCGCAGTCCATACTGCACAAGGCCGACGTGTTCCAGGGGCAATCGGGCGGGCCGTTGTTCGGCTTCTGGGTGGGTGACGTGGGTCCACGAGCCATCGCCGTGCAGTCGTGGCAGACCACAGCCGACAATGGTGCAAGCGGAAGCATGGACATGCGTGACTTGATAGCGCGCGCCCGAAGCGAGTTCGGTTGACAACCCGGTAAGACCGATCTACTTTCCTCATCCCAGAAACGGATCAAGAAAACTGAGCGGCTGGGCCATGGTTTCCGAAAAACCAAGGATGCCCCGGTCGCGGTGGGCATATAAAAGAGTGTCGTTAGCATCCAGCAGGAAGGTGCCGCCCCGTTGGGTCAGAAAGACATCGCGGGGCACGTAGGTGCGCCAGTGGCCCAATACCTCAGCCATGTTGCGCAGGCGGATGGTGGCCAGCTCGAAGGGCCGCTGGAAGCCGCAGCCGAGATCGACGGGGTGATCGGGTCCATTGTTCAAGCTGGGCTATGCCATGGCATCAACCAGCTCTGGCGCAGGATGGGGCCCAACGATCCCGATCTCAGTTGATTATAAGTCTCGTCGCGTCAACATTACATAGGTCGGCAATCGAAGCGTCCCTGGTCAGACCACCTCTATTGGCCAGTGCCATCTAGGCACCAGAGCTGGAGCCGGACCAATCCTCCACACTTAGACCCTGCAACCGTTCGAACTCCCGCAGGTTCTGGGTGACAAGCACCCGCTGGCGATGCAGGGCATGGCAGCCGATCAGCAGATCGTTGGCCCCGATCGGTTGGCCCAATTTGCGCAGGGCTGCTCGCTGCTCTCCGTACAGGGCGGCAGCCTCTGCGGGCCAATCCTCCACAGCAACCAGCTTCAAGGAGGCCAATCGCGGCTGATTCGGCTGCTCGCCATACATTGGCCCATAGGTCTTTACTTCGCAAGGTGAGCAACCGTGCTTTAATAACTTAAACAGACAGTATTAAGCCGATGTTGTCTTCTCTGCTGAATTCGCCACTGGTACGTGAGTTCTTGGCTTGGGTTTCAGCAATTCCCTTGCTGGGCCGTTTCATAAATCGCATCGCAACCAACACCATAGCCAGTGCTACCCAGCCTCGGCCCCGTCCCTACAGCCTCTGGTGGCCGGCCAACAGCCTAGATGCCCGCTCTGCAGCCGATCAAACCAACGGTCCAATCACCGACTACGCCTCCTGGCCATCACTCACAGACCGCAGCTTCTCGGCCCGGCATCTGGATCCAGCCCCTGAAGCCTTCATCCGCCAGCTTCCTCCGGATACCCCCTACGACCGTAAGACCGGTAGTGCCGGCGCCATCACCTCTTTGTTCGCACGCCCTCGCGACTCATCTGGACAGTCGCTGATGACGCCCGACAGGTCGTCTGTACTATTTATGTTTTTTGCACAGTGGTTTACCGACAGCATTTTACGCATTGATCCGAAAGACCGGCGCCGCAACACCTCCAACCACGACGTTGACCTCTGCCAGATCTATGGCCTAAATGAACAGGAAACCCGCTGTTTGCGCAGCTGCGAACACGGACATCTACGAAGTCAGCACATAAATGGTCAGGAGTTTCCTGACTACCTCGGCGAACGCGATAGCAATGGCCAATGGCAGGTAAAACCCATCTATCAGTGCGGTGTCGACTCTGCAGGAAACCCGATCCCCGGGCGAGGCCTCTACCCTCATGGCAGCACTCAATGGGTGCGCCAATCACTCAAGGGAAGTTTTGGAGGCATGCTCCCTGATGCCGAAGTCGAACACCGCCTCGACAAAATGTATGCGACAGGACTAGAACGCGGAAATTCTTCGGTGGGTTATGTGGCGCTCAGTCTGGTATTTCTGCGGGAACACAACCGCATCTGCGACGAGTTGTTCAGGCAAAATCCAAGCTGGCAAGACGAACAGTTGTTCCAGACAGCACGGATGATCAACATCTGTCTGCTGTTAAAGCTAACTGTGGAGGACTATATCAACCACATCGCTGGCCAGCGGATTTTTCGTCTAGATACCACCTTCGCCGAGCAGCAAAACTGGTATCGAGCAAACTGGATCGCCCTTGAGTTTGATCTGCTATATCGCTGGCATGGTCTTGTTCCCGATAGCCTGACAGTGAATAAAGAAACGGTACCAGCCAATGAATACAGATGGAACAACGACCTGCTTGAAAAACTCGGTATAAGCGGCCTAATCAATGCCGCAGCCGCCCAGGCGGCCGGACGGATCAGCCTATTTAACAATCCAGTGTTCCTGATGGAATCTGAATATCGCACAATTCAAATGGGCCGTGACTTTCGGTTGCGCAGCTTTAACGACTATCGCGAAGCCTTCGGACTTGCCCGACTGACTAGCTTCCAAGCCCTTACACGCGATACAGAAATAGCGGGTCGTCTGCAGAGCCTCTATGGCTCCATCGAGAATCTGGAGTTGGTCGTGGGCCTTTTCGCCGAAGCTCCAGGCGAGGGCGGCCTGTTCGGTGAATTGATGCGCACAATGGTGGCCTATGATGCCTTCACGCAGATCTATACCAATCCACTGCTGTCACGCTCTATTCATACGGCTAAACATCTGACAGCCTACGGCCTAAAGCTAATTGAAGAGACCACCACAATCACCAAACTAGTTAGCCGAAATGTGGGACAAAATGAAGTTGTCAATGCTAATTTGGGGATAGTCTCGGCCTAAGCCTAAACCACGGCGCCTAAGAGACTAGTCCCGTGCTGGGATTCCGCGAACACGATCCATCCATGGGTCCAGCAGCGCCAACACCCAAAGGTGGAATCGCTGCAGACATCTTTGCGGCCGGCGGCGAAAAGGCACCGGCAAAATCGCCGGTTGACCCACGCCCCTAACAGCCGCAAGCACCAACTCTGGGCGCCCCACGCTCCTAAGCTGGATTTCTTCAATGGTTTGCTCTGCATGACTGCAACTCTTCATGCCCCCATCGCCCCCGGCACCGACCTGCGGGAGGTGTTCCGCACCACTTACGAAAACCGCTACACCTGGGAGCCGGGCTTCGGCGGCTACGGCGGTCGCTGCGTCTGGCAGCAGGGTGATCGCCTTGTTGAGGGCACCTTCAAGGTGGGCGCCGACCTCAAGGCCACGGTGGAGGGGGTGGACGATGAAGAGGTCAAAAAGGCCATCGCCTCCCAGCTCTGGGAAGTGGCGATCCACCGGGTGCGCCGCAGCTTCGAGCAAACCCATGGCGAAAACACCTTCACTGCCGGTGACACTGATGCGGTGGGCACCGAGGTGATCGTGGGTGGCAAGAATGCCGGCGATCGTTATCGCATCAAAGACAATGTCGTGACGATGGTCCATCGCCACATCCACGGCACCGTGGTGACGATCTTCACCCTCAGCACCACCGACACCGGATCCGGCTACCTCAGCCACACCTACACCAGTAGCTACAGCGATCCGGCCACCGGCGAAGCCAAAGGCGGCACCAGCAACTTCACCGACACCTTCGCCCCCCTGACACCAGCGGGACCCTGGGTGCTGGCCGAGCGGGTGGTGGTCAGCGATGCCGATGGAACGGCAGCAGACTCAAGTAGTCAGACTTTCCGGTTCGAAGATCTGGCTCCGCTCACCTGAAACCCACCGGGTTGGTAAGCGAATACAAAAGGGTCGAGTCAGGAACAAAACTTCCGGACTCGACCCAGCCACCCCCTCTCAGTCGGCGATTTCCGGCACATTCTTGAGCCGTTCATTGAGCTGCATGGCCATCGACTGACGGCCTACGGCCAGCACCTTGAGGGTGTCTTCATGCATGCGCAGTTGGGCGTCGGCCACCTGCATACCCCGCACCAGCTCCTTCATGTCGTCCGGCAGGCTGTTGAGGTCATATCGCTTGCCCTCGAAGGTGAGCACCGGCGGCGCCTGATTGGGGGTTTCCATGGCAGTAAAGCGCTTGCCGGCCCACAGTAGGGGCAGGGCTGGGTGGTATCTCCAGATTCAGGCTTCAACCCTGATCAGTTGCCGCAGGCACAATTCCCGGTAGCGACCCCCCCGGGCCATCAGTACGTCGTGGCTGCCCATCTCAACGATGCGGCCCGCCTCCAGCACCACGATTTGGTCGGCTTCTTGCACCGTGGCCAAGCGGTGGGCGATCACCAGGACCGTGCGGCCCTGCATGGCCCGCCGCAGCCCCCGCTGCACCGCCTCCTCCGATTCGGCATCTAGGGCGCTGGTGGCCTCATCCAGCAGCAGCACGGCCGGGTTGCCCAGCACGGCCCGGGCGATGGCCAGCCGCTGCAGCTGCCCGCCGGAGAAGTTGCTGCCCCGTTCTTCAATTCGGCCGTCATACCCCCCGGGCAGGGCCTCGATGAAATCGGCGGCGTTGGCCAGGCGCGCCGCCGCCACAATTTGTTCCCTTGTGGCAGGCCGGCCAAAGGCGATCGCCTCCGCCACCGTGCCGGAGAAGACACTGCTTTGCTGGGGCACCAGCGCCACGGCCCGGCGCAGGTCCCGGGCCCGCAGCTCCGCCAGATCGGCGCCATCAAGCAACACCCTGCCCCGTTGGGCGGTGTTGAAGCGCAGCAGCAGCGAGAACAGGGTGCTTTTGCCGGCGCCAGAAGGCCCCACCAGGGCCACCACCTGGCCCGGTTTGATCGCCAGATCGAGCTGGTGCAGCACCGGACGATCGGGTTCGTAGCCAAAGCTGACCCCTTCCAAGCGCAGGGCGCCGTGCACCGGTCCCAGGGGCAGGGCCCCGGGGTGGTCGGGCGGTTCGATCGGCTCGGCTTCGATCGCCCGCAGGCGCCCCAGGGAGGCCTTGCCCTGCTGAAACTCGTTGAAGTTGGTGGTGAGGTGGGAGATCGGATCGATCAGCATCAGCAGGGCCGCCACGAAGCTGCTGAACCCCTGGCTGTTGAGACCGCCGGCCTGGATGCGAGCGGCCCCCATCAGCAGCACCGCCAGGATGCCGCTGGCCTCAATGAAGCCCACCACAGGATGCTGGGCAGCCAGCAGCTTCAAGGTGCGATAGCGGGCATGGCGGTGGTGGTCAACTTCGCTGTCAAAACGCTGCTGCAGCCAGGGCTCGGCGGCAAAAGCGCGCACCAGGGGCAGGCCCGTGATCGCTTCCCCCAGCAGGGCGGCCAGATCGCTCACCTGTTTTTGGCTGCGTTCGGCGGCGGCCATCACCCGGGCGCCGAAGCCACTCACCAGCAGGGCCACCACGGGGGCGAGCAGCAGGGTGGCCAGGGCCAGGGGCCAGTCGAGCCACAGCATGTAGCCCAGCACCACCAGCAATTGCAGGGCGCTGGGGGTGCTGTCCTGAATGGTTTTGTAGATGACATCACCGACCCGGTCGGCGTCTTCGGTGAGGCGGTAGGTGAGATCCCCGGCCGAGAGTTTTTCGAGGGCGCCGAAATCCAGCTGTTGCAGGCGGGCAAACAGCTGGCGGCGCAGATCCTGGCTGACCCGCAAGGCCGGATCCGCCAGCAGGGTGTCCTGGCCGAACTGGGCAAGCTTTTGCACCAAAAACACCGCCAGGGCCGCAGCCACGGTCTGCAACACCTTGCGAAAGTCCCCGGCGCCGATGGCCGGAATCAGCTGGCCCGCCAGCCAGGCCAGCAGCGGCCAGCAGGCCACGAACACCAGCATGCAAAGTCCGCCCGCCAGCAGCCGGCGCCGATGGGGCTTCAGCAGCGGCCAGAGTCTGCGGAAGCCGGCCGGCGAGGGTGCGAGCATCGACAAACCCTACGGTCTCGCCCATGAAGCTCGATCAGTTCCTCAAGTACCAGGGGCTGGCAGAGAGCGGTGGCGAGGCCAAGCAGCGCATCCAGCGGGGCGATGTGCGGGTCAACGGCAGTATCGAGCTGCGGCGGGGCCGCCAACTGGCCGCGGGAGATTCGGTCGAAATCGACGGCCACTGCCTCAAGGTGCCGCCAGGGGTCTGATGCCCTGGGCCACTCCCGCCCGGCGGTTTAGTTTGGCTTCCACAACACAGGGGGTTTCGCTGGTGCGCAAGGCCGTGATTGCTGGCAATTGGAAGATGCACATGAATTGTGCGGAGGCCCGGGCCTTCGCCCAGTCCTTCCGGGGCCAGGTGGAAAACCTGCCCGAGGATCGGCAGGTGGTCATCGCCCCCCCCTACCTGGCGATTCCCACCCTGAGTGAGGCCCTGCGTGGCACTCCCGTGGCCATAGCCGCCCAGAACGTGCATTGGGACAAAAAAGGCGCCTATACCGGCATGGTTTCCGCGCCGATGCTGCTGGAGCACGGAGTTACCCACGCCATCGTCGGCCACAGCGAGCCCCGCAAGTACTACAGCGAAACCGACGAGCAGATCAACCTGCGGGCCCGGACCGCCCAGATTTATGGCTTGATCCCGATTCTCTGTGTTGGCGAAAGCCTCGATCAACGGGAGGCCAGGGAAACCGAGCGCGTCATCCATCGTCAGGTGGAACAAGGCCTTGAGGGCATCGCTCCCGACCGTTTGATCGTGGCCTACGAGCCCATCTGGGCGATCGGCACCGGCAAAAGCTGTGCCGCGGAGGAGGCCAATCGCATCTGCGGCCTGATTCGCGGCTGGGTTGGTGATCCCGATGTGATTGTTCAATACGGCGGTTCGGTCAATCCGGCCACCATCGACGCCCTGATGGCCCAACCGGAAATCGATGGGGTGCTGGTGGGTGGCGCCTCCCTCGATCCGATCAGTTTTGGCCGCATCGTCAACTACCAGGTGCCGGTTGGGGTGGCTTGATTGATGGATGGATTGACATATTAATTCACTTACCAACTGCTTGCTGTCTGCAATCTTGCAAATATTCGGTAAGATTGACTCCCCCTAGAGACGAAAAAGTTTCCCAAACGGTACGGTGTTTCCATTCAACGAAATGGACCCGCAGACCATGGCTTTTCCCTTTGTTTTTATAGCTTGTTTCAGAAAGTCCCTCGGCCATCGCAGGCATTTTTGGCGGCTGATTGCTCCCTTGACCGCTGGGGTCGTTGGGGCTGGCCCTGTGGGGGCCGTAAGTCTTAGTGCCTATTACAACAATAATCCCCCCTTCACCAATTCAATGGGTCTTGTGCCCAAAGCCTCCGTCGGCATTTTCCAGCCTGGAACGGCCCAGTGCCTGGGCGGGGCCACCTTGACAGCTCCTGGGTTCAACAGCTTCCTGAGCGCCTCCAACACCTATACAGGTTGCACCTGGGGCACCGCTCTCAATCCGGCGTTTATGGGCGGTGATGCGGTGGCAACGATCACGAATCTTGGTCTCAATAACTACGATCTAAGTCTGACGCTGACCAATTTCACTCTGAACAGCACCAGTGTGACACCCCTGGCCAATGAATACGTCTATATCAATCTCTGGGAAAATTTCGTTGGCTTGCCTGTCAGTTCTACTGCGGTCTGGAGCGGAGTCATAAGTGCAATTGGCACCTACAATCGCACAACCCTTGGCGAAACCCTTGGCATTGAACCGATCGCCACGGTGTTTGATTCCGGCATAACTTCGTGGGTGGCCGCTTCCAATTTCTTTGGCGGAATCCCCCTGGGACTGAGCGGATCCTTCAGTGCCAGTACCAGCGTCGTCAACCTCACTCCCTATGTGTTTGGAGGGGGGAATCTGCGGGTTGGGGTGGAAACCATCCTGTTGCTGAACAATCTTGATGGCATCGGTGGTGATCAAATCAATCTGCCCACCAGCCTGGAGCTGACCATGCGCCTCCAGGATCCCGCCCCGCCGGCTCCGGCCGTGCCAGCTCCCTTGGCCGCCCTTGGCGCCGCGGCCGGTTGGGGTTGGAGCCGGCGGCTGCGGCGCCGCTGCCGGGCCAGCAGCTCGGGGGCTGCCAGCCAGGGGCGTTGAGGGCCGGAAGCCCCCGGGGGCCCCACCTACTGTGGAAGTCCCATCAAACTTGATCTGATTTCTTCTTCCCGCTCCACCTCCAGCCCCAGCCCCAGCCCCAGCCCCAGCCCCAGTCGGCGTCCCCGTCGCCTGGGCTCCCCTGCGGCAGCGGTAGCTCCAGCCGCCGGGCAGGTGGGGCGGCTTGCCGATGGCGGCCTTGCCCCAGCCCTTGATGGCGAATACGCCGACCTTCCCCTGCAGGGTCGCTCCGACAAGCTGATCATCCAGGCTGCGGCAGCGGCCTTGGCCGCTGATTTTGCCGCCCTTGGGCTCTCCGAGCCATTGGTGAAGGCGGTGGCGGCCAAGGGCTACCGAACCCCCTCGCCGATCCAACGCCAGTGCATTCCAGCGGTGCTGGAGGGCCGGGATGTGATGGCGGCAGCCCAGACCGGTACCGGTAAAACCGCCGGCTTCACCTTGCCTTTGCTGGAGCGCTTGCGCCATGGTCCGCCCGCCCGCGCCGGCGTGGTGCGGGCCCTGGTGTTGACGCCGACCCGCGAGCTGGCCGCCCAGGTGGCCGAGAGTGTGGTGGCCTATGGCCGCTATCTCGACCTGCGCAGTGATGTGGTGTTTGGTGGCGTCAGCCCCAATCCCCAGATCAGCCGACTGCGCCGCGGCACCGATGTGTTGGTGGCCACCCCTGGTCGCCTGATGGACCTGCAGCAGCAGGGGGCCCTCAAGCTCGACCGGGTCGAAATCCTGGTGCTCGATGAGGCGGACCGCATGCTGGACATGGGCTTCATCCGCGACATCCGTCGGATCTTGGCCCTGATGCCAGCCCAACGCCAGAACCTGCTGTTTTCGGCCACGTTTTCCAGCGAGATCCGCCAGCTGGCCACGGGACTGCTGCACCAGCCCGTGCAGCTGCAGGCCACCCCGGAGAACCAGGCGGCCCCCCTGGTCCAGCAAGTGCAGCACCCCTGCGACATGGGGCGCAAGCCAGACCTGCTCTGCCACCTAATCCAGAGCCAGGATTGGCAGCAGGTGTTGGTATTTTCCCGCACCAAACATGGCGCCAACCGACTGTCGGAACGGTTGGAGCAGGAGGGCATCTCGGCCGCCGCCATCCACGGCAACAAGAGCCAGGGAGCCCGCACCCGGGCTTTGGCCGGCTTCAAGAGCGGTGAGGTGAGGGTGCTGGTGGCCACGGACAGTGCCGCCCGGGGCATCGACATCCAGCAATTGCCCCATGTGGTCAATTTGGATCTGCCCAATGTGGCCGAGGATTACGTGCACCGCATCGGCCGCACCGGCCGGGCCGGCCAGAGCGGCCATGCCGTCTCCCTGGTGGCCGCCGAAGAGCACGAACTGCTGCGGGCCATCGAGCGACTCACGGGGGCACCGCTGCCCCGCCAGGAGGTACCGGGCTTTGAGCCAAAGGTGCTCTCCGCCCCTCCCCTCGACCTGAGCGGTGGCCGCGGGCGCTCCCGGCCTTCTGCAGGGGGCCGGCCCGGGGCCGGTCGATCGGCAGGGGCCCGTCCTGACGGGGCCCTGCGCGGTCGCCGCAGCGAGGGGCGAGCCGATCGACGCGGCGGCGAAGGTCGCGGCGGCGAGGGACGCTCCGGTCGGGGTGGCGGTGGCGGCAGGGGCGGGCGGGCCGGCTGAATGGCAGCGATGGCGACAGTTTCGCCGGGCTGGTTGGGTTGCAGTAGTAGACGTACAGCTTCAAGTCATGCCCTACGAACCTGGCTCGCCCGAATGCCGCGTCCTGATCGACTGCAAAGCGCAGATCGAAACTATGCTCCTGGCCCTCTCCCGCATCGACAACAGCCGCCACATCCGCGATCAACTGGTGTCGGTGCACAACCAACTTGAGGGCCTGCACGAACTGCATCGCCGCCAACCCTTGGCCGCCCTGGCCGGCGAATAAAGGATCCTGGGGCGCCTGCCTAGGATCGGCCCAGCTTCTGCGGTTAGCGCCGCTTCCGCTTCGCCATGGCCCCAGCTGCTCCCCAGGTCGCCGCCTCCCCCGCCCTCGCCGCTGCCGGCGCGGCCTGGGAAGCGGTGATCGGCCTCGAAACCCATGTGCAACTGGGTACCGCCAGCAAGATTTTCAGCCCCGCCTCCACCGCCTTCGGTGATGACCCCAACACCCACATCGATCCCGTGGTCTGTGGATTACCCGGCACCCTGCCGGTTCTCAATCTCAAGGTGCTCGAATATGCGGTCAAGGCCGCCCTGGCCCTCAACCTAAAGGTGGCGGCCCACAGCAAGTTCGATCGCAAGCAATATTTCTATCCCGACCTGCCCAAGAATTATCAAATCTCTCAGTTCGACCAGCCCATTGCCGAGGACGGCTCGATTGAGGTGGAAGTGGCCGAAAAGGGCAAGGAGACCTATCTCAAAACCATCGGCATCGAGCGCCTGCACATGGAAGAAGACGCGGGCAAGCTGGTGCATGCCGGCAGCGATCGCCTGGCCGGCAGCAGCCATTCCCTGGTGGATTACAACCGCGCCGGCGTCGCCCTGGCCGAAATCGTCAGCAAACCCGATCTGCGCACCGGCCGCGAGGCGGCGGAATATGCCTCGGAGATTCGCCGCATCATGCGCTACTTAGGCGTCTCCGACGGCAACATGCAGGAGGGCTCGTTGCGCTGCGACGTCAATATCTCGGTGCGGCAGGGCCCTGACGCCCCCTTTGGCGTCAAGGTGGAGATCAAGAACATGAATTCCTTCTCGGCGATCCAGAAGGCCTGTGAGTATGAAATTCAACGGCAGATCAAGGCCATTGAGGCGGGCGAACCAATTGTGCAAGAAACCCGCCTCTGGGATGAGGGCAAACAGCTCACCAAGAGCATGCGAACCAAGGAAGGTTCCAGCGACTATCGCTATTTCCCAGAACCGGATCTGGGTCCGATTGAGGTCAGTGAAGCCCAGCGCCAGGCCTGGTTGGCCGAGCTGCCCGAACTGCCATCCGCCAAGCGGCACCGCTACGCCGACCAACTGGGCCTGTCCATCTACGACGCCCGGGTGCTCACCGATGAGCGGGCGATGGCCGAATACTTCGAGGCGGTGGTGGCGGCGGGGGCCGAGCCCAAGGCTGCCGCCAACTGGATCTGCGGCGACATCGCCGCCCATGTCAATGCCAACCGCCTCGATTACGCTTCCTTGCCCCTGCGTCCCGAGCAGTTGGCCGAACTGGTGAGCTTGATTGAGGCCAACACCATCAGCGGCAAGATCGCCAAGGAGATCCTGCCCGAACTGCTGGAGCGGGGGGGCTCCGCCAAGGCGATCGTGGCGGCCAGGGGCCTGGGCATGATCAGTGATCCGGCCGCCATCGGCGCGATTGTCGATGGCTTGCTGGCGGCCCATCCGGCCGAGGTGGAGGCCTTCAGGGGCGGCAAGAACAAATTGCAGGGCTTCTTTGTGGGTCAGTTGATGAAGCAGACCGGCGGCCGCGCCGACCCCAAGCTGGCCAATCAAATCCTGATGCAGAAGCTCAAGGGTTGAGGGCCAAAGCTGCAGCTAGCTGCTGTTCGAGGGCCTCGGGATCGCCATCGTTGTGGATCAGCCGATCGGCGAGGGCCTGCTTGCGGTCCAGGGGCCATTGGGCGGCGATGCGCGCGCGCGCTTCATGCTCCAGCAGCCCGTCGCGGCCAATCAGGCGCTGCAGTTGCGTCTCAGGGCTGCATGTCACCAGCCACACCTCGCTGCACAGTGATTCCAGGCCGGCCTCAAACAGCAGCGGAATCATCAGCACCACCACGGGCGCGTGGGCCAGCCGCTCCAATTCAGCCTCGAAGCGTTGGCGTACGAGGGGGTGCACCAGCTGTTCCAGCCAGCGGCGCTCCACCGGATCGGCGAAGACGATGCGCCCCAAGGCCGCCCGATCGATGGCGTCGCCAGCCCCGGCGGCCACCGTCTTGGCAGCCACCGTCTTGACGGCCACCGGCTCGCCGTAGCGGGCCAGGACGGCCCGGGCTGCGGGGCTGCCTGGGGCGAGGGCGCCACGGGCGAAGAGATCCGCATCCAGCAGCGGCAGACCGAAGCGCTCGGCCAGCAGCTGGCCCACCGTGCTCTTGCCCGTGGCGATGCCGCCGGTGAGGCCGATGCGGCGCTGGTCGGGGTCCTGGAATCTGGCGCGAATCAAGCTGGCGCGAATCACGGCGGCAAGGCTGGAGCGCGTGCGCTCGAAGCATCAATCTTGGCGATCCAGGGGCCTGTTCCCAACAGATCCGTCGGGGCGAGAAGATGGGCGGCACTGCTGTGCCCATCGTGACTGACTTGCCCCCGTCAGGTTCCCAGCCTGAAGTTGGTCCGCCCGCCAGCAACCCCGGCCCAGGCGGTGTTGCCTGGCAACCCATCGCCGGTGGCATCACAGCTCCCAGCGGCTTTCTGGCGGCGGGCATCACGGCGGGATTGAAGCCCTCCGGCAATCCCGACCTGTCCCTGCTGCTGGCCCCAGTGGGGGCGGTGTGCGCCGGCAGCTTCACCCTCAACCGGGTGCGGGCCGCCTGCGTCGATCTCTGTGCCGAGCGGCTGGCGGCCCGGGGCGGGCAGGTGCGGGCGGTGCTGACCAATTCGGGCCAGGCCAATGCCTGCACCGGCTTGCGGGGGCTGGCCGACAGCCTTACCGCCACCGCCGAATTGGCCCGGCGCCTGAACCTGGAGCCCGAGGAGGTGCTGATCGGCTCCACCGGAGTGATTGGCGTGCCAATTGCGATGGACATCCTGGTGGCGGGTCTGGATCCGCTGGTGGCGGCCCTGGCCAGCGTTGGCGGCGATGCGGCGGCCCGGGCGATCCTCACCACCGATCTAGTTGATAAGCAAATCGCCCTGGAGGCCGACCTGGGCGGCCGCCGCGTGCGCATCGGCGGCATGGCCAAGGGTTCGGGGATGATTCACCCCAACATGGCCACGATGTTGGCCTACCTCAGCTGTGATGCCGGCGTACCGGCGGATGTCTGGAAGGCCATGGTGCAGCGGGCTGTGGATCGCTCCTTCAATGCGATCACGGTGGACGGCGACACCAGCACCAATGACATGTTCCTGGCTTTTGCCGCCGGCGAGCCCCTGGGCCAAGAGCACTTTGACGCCCTGGAGGCCGGCCTGACGGCGGTGTCGCAACACCTGGCCCGGGCCATTGCCCGTGATGGCGAAGGCGCCACCTGCCTGATCGAGGTGCGGGTGGAGGGGGCCGCCGATGGGGCCGGCGCCCGCGCCATCGCCCGCACCATCTGCGGCTCGTCCCTGGTCAAGTGCGCCATCCATGGCCGCGATCCCAACTGGGGCCGCATCGTGGCCGCCGCGGGCCGGGCCGGGGTGCCCCTGGACCCTGGCTGCCTGGCCCTGTGGCTGGGTCCCCACCAGCTGATGGCCGCCGGCCAGCCCCTGGCTTTCGACCGCCCAGCGGCTTCCCAATACCTGCACGCCCGAGCCGCCGGCGCCTACCTCCAAGACGACACAGTGGTTATCCGTCTGCAGCTGGGGGATGGCAGCGGCGCGGGGGTCGCCTGGGGCTGCGACCTATCGGATCAATACGTGCGCATCAACGCCGATTACACTACCTAGGCCCAATCCCTTTTCCCCAACCCCGCACCAACCGCAGCGCTTCATAACTAATTACCTTCAGCAGCCGTGGCCCAGGTAGGACACTGCCTTAATCCTCCAACCCCTTAAACACCGCATCATCCAGATCCTTGTAGAACTCAATCGAGATCTTGGTCCAAAGTTCGTCAGGCAGGTCGTTAAGTCCGCGCCGGGCAGAGACGGGCATCAGCAGCACCTTGGCCTGCTTCTCCACGGCCAGCTCGGCGATGGCGATGGCGTTGGGGATCATCTCAATGGAACCCCCCAGGTTGAGGGAGCCCACGATGATGGTGCCGCCGCGGGTGTTGCGGTCGAGTAGACCGCCGACCAGGGCCAGCATCACCGGTAGGCCAAGCCCGGCACCGCTGCGGTCGTTGTCCATGGCCCGCAGCTGGATCGAGAACTCATGGCCGCGGGGGTCCCGATCGCCCAACAGGTTCTTGGCTCGGGCATAGACGTTTTGTTCGCCCACCTTGGTGCTTTCGCGAAAGGCAGGGGGCACGGGCTGGTTGAGGATCTTGACGCCGCTGCCGGGTCCTACCGCCACTTCGATGCGGTAGAGGCTGGGTCCGGTTTCGCCGCTGCCGGGGCTGACGGCCCACACCTGGCCAGGCGGCAGGGGATCGCCATCAATGGCGTCGTCGCTGTGGAGCTCGGGCGTCGCGACGAACTTCTCCACCCCGTCGGGGCCGAGGGTGTAGCTGAAGTGGGTGTTGCGGAATTCGCTCTTGAGGCAGCGCTTCTGCTGCTCCTTGACGCGGCGGCGTGATTCCAGCGCCAGGCGCACGATCCATTCGAGATCCTCGTCCGGGATCTCCATCTCGGGATCGGGGAACAGCAGCTTGATCAGGGCGCTCACGGTCTTGTTGACACCCTCGATGTCGCGGCCGCTGAGGGCGCCACCGAGGTGGATGCGGTTCTGCATCGCCGCCAAGCGGCTGCCATCGCGCAGGCGGCTCCAGCACTCGCTCAGGAAATCGCTGACCAGGCCGAAGTGGCTGCTGAGGTGTTCATTGGGGTTGAGCTTGGGGAAATCCCAGCCCGGCGCGTAGGCGTGGATGCGGTCTTGGAAGGCCGTGTCGTCGCGCATCTCACGCGGCAGGGGGCTGAGCAGGTGGCCAATGCGTTGCTGCTGCTCCACGTCG
Source organism: Cyanobium sp. (assembly GCA_044233545.1). Taxonomy (GTDB): domain Bacteria; phylum Cyanobacteriota; class Cyanobacteriia; order PCC-6307; family Cyanobiaceae; genus Cyanobium. The sequence continues at coordinate 1,445 of JBIIJV010000034.1, read as the reverse complement.
ACATCGAAGTTGCCGACCATCACGATCCCGCCCTCAGCGCGGATGCTCTCCTTGCCGCGACTGAACTCGCCGGAGGCCATGTAGCCCTTGAGGATGTTGACGCCATCTTTTTGGTCAAACGACACGCCGGCCACCTCGTCGAAGCAGACCACGTCGTATTGGCAGACCAGGCCGCGCTGGCCATTGCCGTTGTTGACGAACATCTTGGCGACGGTGGCCTTGCCGCCAGAGATCAGGTGGGAGTAGGGCGAGATCTGCTGGAACAGGTGGCTCTTGCCCGTGCCGCGTGGCCCCAGCTCCACCAGGTTGAAGTTGCGCTCCACAAAGGGAGCCATGCGCAGCAGTACCACCATCTTGGCCCGCTCATCGAGGGCGGTTGGCTCCAGGCCAATTGAGCGGATCAGGAAGTCGCGCCACTCTTCTGTGGTGAAGGCAGCTCGGCCCTTGGCCAGGATCCCCAGCACGTTGGGGTTGGACATCTGGACAGGCCGCAGCCCGGCGATGCGAAATGGCCGGCCGTTGCGCTCCTGGGCGATCACCGGGTCGTATTCGAGCATCACCTCGGCGTAGAAGCCATCGGTGAGCATGCGCTCGTTGGCACGCACTAGCTCGTCGTCGATCTGGGCGTCCTTGATCGCGAGGCTGGGCACCTCAGCCGCGTAGGAATCGCTGCGGGTGTCGAGGCGGGCCCGCACGATGTCGATGATCTTGACGCTGCCTTGATCACGGGAGCGGGCCTTGAACAGTTCCTCTTCACCAGTGCGCACGGTGCGCCCCTTGAGCTGCTTTTCGACAATTTGAAGGCCTTCTTCGATCTCGGCGGGATCGGTGCTGGCGCAATAGCGGCCCAGTAGGAACTCCACCACGTAGGTGGGCACTGGGTACTGGCGGGAGTACTTGCGCACCAGATCCTTGCGGACGAGGAAGCCAGCGAAGGCCTTGGCTCCGAGCTGGTCGAGATGGTCCAGCTCGCTGGTGATCACGACTGCGTCACTCATAAGAGAACCTCCAGCTGCAATAGAGCTGCCGCTTGGCTGAGGCGTCGGTCGAAACAGGCGAACGTCAATGGGATTGCGAACTGCTCGTGCAGGTTGTGGGCGGCTGCTAGTTGCACACTGTCGTAGCCGCGCAGGGCGAAAGCCTCGGCATACATTCCGGCTTTCTCGATCAGCGGCTGGGTGACCTCACTAATCACAAAATTGGACCAGGTATTCTCGAATAGTGATTTGGCTTGGGCCAATCCGGCTTGGTTGGCTCCTTTGACGCGACTGCGCTGGGCAAATGCAGCCATCGACTCAGCCCAGCTGATCCTGCAAACTGCGATGGCTTCAGAGTCGGAGCGTGCCTTAGCCATGCTGTCACTGCCGATCTCGTCGACAAACAACTTGAGCAGCGCGGAAGTGTCGCAGAAAAGGATCACAGTCTCTAGCCCCGATCCTCAATCA
>JBIIJV010000063.1:0-13706 GCA_044233545.1 Cyanobium sp. | reverse complement strand
CTCCGTCAAAGACTGGTTCTCTAGCAGCCATCAGTACATCGAACAAATCCGCTTTGCCAATGGCACTACTTGGAATGTCGACACCATTCTCAGCACACCGATCATCTCAGACGGTAGTTCCAACGCTGACAATCTGATCGGCTGGCAAGGCATCGATTCCCTCGATGGCGGTGGTGGCAACGACACGTTGGATGGTGCCAGCGGTAACGACATCATCGATGGCGGCGACGGCAACGACCTGATCACCGATAACTCTGGCAATAACACCCTCAGGGGTGGAGCTGGTAATGACACCATCCGCTCCCGCGGCACTTTCGCCGGGGGGAGTGGCGATGATCTGTTGCAGGCGAGCGATGTCTGGTTTGGTGATACCTACCTATTCCAGATTGGTGATGGCAAGGACGTTATCAATGATCTGGGTTATATGGGAACGGACCTTATCATCTTTGGGGGTGGAATCAATGCCAACATGATTTGGTTCCAGAAATCCGGAACCGATCTTGAAGTGACAAGAATCGGATCAACAGAAGGCGTGAGCATCACTAACTGGTACGCCAGCAGCTTCCAGCAGATCGAGTGTTTTCGATCGGCTGATGGCAAGGTATTGTTAAATGCTAATGTTGATGCCCTTGTCAATGCAATGGCAGCCTTTTCACCACCATCACTTGGTCAGACTTCCCTGTCTGACAACTATCTTAGCGTGCTGAATCCGGTGATTGCAGCAAGCTGGCTATAGCTGTCTAGTTTGCATTTTGTCTGCGCTCTCGTCTGACCCGTCAGGTCTGAAACCACAGCCCTGACCCACCTCTTATTCAACCCGACTGCGCCAGATTAAATTGCCGAGCCAGACGCCCGGCCAGCACCGCGCCCCTATTCAGGCCCCCTTCCATATAACCGTAAAAGTCGGGGCTGCCGTATTCACTGGTGAGTAATAGCTTGTCCTGCCAGCCGCCCTCCAGGCGCAGAAATACCTTGCTTAACTGGCCCACGGCCGGGGCGCTATAGCCGCAGTTGCTCCAGCGCTCGTACGGCCAGAGACAGAATTTCTGCGACTGCTGGTGGCTTCTGTAACCAGGATAAAGAATATCGAATTGCCGCTTGTTCAGCCTGCGGCGCCGCGCCAGGCCATGCCCACCGCCCCATCCCAAACTGAATCGGCCTCCAGCACCGCACCAGATTGCAGCGTCAGCTTGGCGCTCAGCCAGGGCTGCTGGCAGTTGATTTTGCGGGCCTCGCCATTCATGCTCTGCAGCACCTGATCGATAACTTTCCACAGCTGGGCCATTTCCTTGCCAACAACCCGCCGGCCGTTAATCAAAATGACCGAATCGGCCTCTTCGCCTTCGGGCAGTTCGCTGAGGCTGAGGCCAAACTGCTTTGCATGGGCCAGCCAGGTGGGATGGTTTAGCCCGATCAATTTCACCTCCCGCCTCCACCCTCTTGCCCGGCAGCAGGCCATCGAGCGCATGCACCCGCCCGCCGAGGCGCTGCCGCGTCTACAGCACCGTCACCTGGGCCCCGGCGGCTGAAGGCCGATTGCCTGGCGCTCGCAGCTCGGGCGAGCTCGCTGATCAGACTCCCGTCCATATTCAGCTCAGCAAAATTAGCAAATAAAGCCTAAATCGGTTTGGCAATGCTAGCCGTATCTTGCAGCCCTGCCAGCTCCACCACTAGCTCGGTAAACCGCGGCCGGCTCGCCGCCACGGTTGCCATGCATCGCAGTTGCAGCGCTTTTAACGCCGCCACTCGCCCGTCCAGTTCGCTTTCACAGCGCTCTAATAACTCGCCCAGTAAACAACCGAAGGCGCGTACTTCCAGCGCTTCAAACAAATTAGCGCCGCCACTTGGCTGCGGCGGGTAAAACGAGGCCGCCCCGAAGTCCCCCAAAAAACAACCGCCCTCGGGGCGATACAGCACGTTATGCGCATAAAAATCGCCATGCAAAATCCCCCGGGCGTGCAGATGCTCGCCGGCAGCGGCCAAGCCCTGCGCCAGATCCAGCACCATGGCCAACGAGAACCGTTGCCCGTCTCCGTATACGTCCCTTGTGCACGTCGCCAGATCGGGCGGGCCGGCCAAACTGCGATATTCCGGGGCGACCCACGGCATCACCAAGCCGCTGCTGCCCTCCGGGTGCCCGCCCAGTTCACCAATCACCCCAATCAAGTGGGGGTGATTACCCGCTGCCAAACAGGCCGCCATTTCTTCGGCAGGAAACCCGTCACTGGTGACTGCCCCCTTAAACAATTTCACCGCCACGGCTTGCCCGGCCACGGCTTGCCCAGCCACGGCATAGCCGTCATCCCCCGGCGACGGCTGCCAGTGGGCTTTGTGAATTACTCCCGAAGCGCCTTCGCCTAGTTTTTCAGCCAACTCCATATCCCGCCATTGTAGCCGGGCCACGGCCGCACTCGGCGCCGGTGGTGCTGCTGCAACCGGATTGCCGCCAAACGCCAACCAGCTCAACCGTGGTAGTTGCAGCAGCCACTCCGGCAAAGCCTCGAACCGGTTGGCCGAAATCCGCAGCAGCTCCAGCCCAATGCAGCCGCCCATCGCCTCCGGCAACGCCGTCAGTTGATTGCCGGCCAGCATTAGTTTTTGCAGCCGCCCACAGCTGCCGATTGCATCGGGCAGCGCCCTAATCTGATTATCCGTCAGAATCAACCAGCGCAACCCGGGCGCAATCGCTGCCGCCGCCACCTCGCTAATGCGGTTCGCCTTAAAGCCCACCATCTCCAGCTGAGCGCACGAGGACAACACTTCAGGCAGCTCGCTAAAGCGATTTTCTGAGCAGAACAACACCCGCAACTTGCTTAGCCGCGATAAATCATCCGGCAGCGCGGTTAACGAGTTGCCCGACAGATTCAGCACCTCAAGGCTGTCGGCCAACTCAAAGATTTCCCGCGGGAATTCCTCTAGGTCACAGGCAAGATCCAGCCGCGTGATCCCCTCCAGCTCACCGCAGCGCAAGGCGGCAAGCGTGGCGCTGCTGGTCGTCATGGATCGCATCGCCGGCCTATGCACCCGCCCCATGCCTCTTGTCTCATCCTTCAGGTTTTAGGAACCGCCCCGCCAGGCGCACGGCCAGCACCGCTGCGGCGATGCCGTAGGCGGCGAAGGTGATCCCCTGGCCAATCGTGCCGCCTGCATAGACGCCGCGCTGCAGCAGCACGTAATCAGCCAGGGACGACGCCGTGCCCCACAGCATCACCCAGACGCTCACGTAGGCAACTCCTTTCAAGGTCGGGTTCATGGGCTCTTGGGGGACAGCAACAGGAAGGGTCGTTGAAACCTAGGCAACCGCAGGCAGAGTCACGAGGATCAGCTCGGGCCTCACGTCTCCCCAAAGACGGCATTCCAGTCCTGCTTCATGTCCACCACGATCCAGCCGCGACTGGGGGCCTCCTTGAGGGCTTCAACTAGCTTGCCCGTGCTCTTCGTTATCGCGTCATAGGCATATTCGCGTTCGGCATCGGTGTGGTGGACGATCAGACCAAAACTAGGCAGCGGGTTGTTGATCGTGGTGTATTGCAACATCGCCTGGTCGCCATCACTGTTGCCACAACAAAACACCGGCCGGCGACCGATGAACTGATGAATGCCTACGGGCTTGCCCTGCTTGTCATTAACGAACAGGTATTCGAGCGTCTTGATCAGCACCGGACCGCTATCGCGCAGCTCGAACTTCGTCCGCGCTGTCGAGCCCACCACTTGCTCTGGCGGAATGCCGTAGACCCGCTCCACCCAAACCCGCATGAAATCCGCACCACCACCGGAAACAATGAAATTTTTGAAACCATTGGCTCGCAGCAGACGCAGCAATTCCTGCATCGGTTGGTAGGTGAGTTCGTCATAGGGCCGCCCAAATCGCGGATGGCGGGCCGTTTGCAGCCAGGCCTGCACGGCATCGCTAAATTCTTCGGCCGTCATGCCTGCATGGGTGATCGCCAAGATCTGCATCAGGCCGTCAAAATGTTCGCCGGTCAGTAACTTGGCAAAATCACCGGCCATGGCCGCTTGCACCATGGGCTCTTCAGCCAGTTTGGGCTCGCTGACGAGGCGTCTTTTCAGTTCGTCGATGGCAAAGGCAACTTGAAATGGCAGCGGATTCTCCGGCCACAGACAGCCGTCGTTATCGAATACGGCGATGCGTTCTGCCAATGGCACAAAGTCACCTGATTCAGCATTCGTCACCTTGGCGATGAAGGCCATAATCGCCTGTTTGGCGGCGCCCCCATTCCAGGAGGGCAGTGGATCAGCCAGCATTGGAAAAGTCGTAGAGTTTGGTTTGAGCAGTACCATAATCGCCTATTTGATAGATACCCACGCCAATCGGCTGGCAGCTGATGGGCTCAAATGGCTCGGCTTTAAGGGCATCAACAAAATCGCGGTTGCCGATGCCGCAGGTCAGGTGGGGGTGGTAATTGATGCCGCTGCTGGATCCGACGAAGTTGTTCACGTAGTCCACGGTCGCCTGGTTAATCGACTCACCGTCGGCCCGGGGCGCAAACGCCTCGGCCGTTCCTTTAGCCGCAGCGAAGGGGGCGACGGCAGCGATGATCGTTTGCTGCAGGTGCTGCAGCCCTGCGGTTGGTTCGATGACGATGCCCACCAGCCCCAGATTCTTATAGGCCATATCATAGAAACCAGTCGCCGTACTCTGCCAATGCACCGGCTGCTCGCTGCCCAGCACGGCTGCCACAGCATTGGCAACCTCAGCCAAATCCTCCCTTGGCACAAACTGTTGCAGCAGGGTGATATGGGGCGCATGGTTGGCATCAAGCGCGAAACCGGCCGGATAGTTCTTTAGTAAGCGTGCATTCGTACTAATCGCCTTTTCTGCCGTGGCAGCATCTGGAAGCAGCAGTACGTTGATCGCTATCAAGGTCATCAGGCTTTAGCTGTTGTAGTCCTGATTATATATATCTGGCATCAATCGCTGGGCTCTAAGGCCTGCCGCGCTGCCCCAGCTCCCCAGCTCAAAGCTCCGAAGCCCCATGGCCTTCGATTCACTGTCCCCCCAGGTGGAGCGACCTATCGGTGCCTAGCTTCGGCAGCAATGCTTCGGGCTGCCTGCATGGCTTCACCGCGATTGGCGATGGCTGTACTGATCTGCGGCTACTACGGCGAACATAACCTCGGCGATGACGCCCTGCTGGCCGTGCTGCTGCAGCAGCTGCCCCAGGGCTGCCGGCCCGTCGTCACCGCCCGCGACCAGCAGCAGGTGCGCCGCCTTTTTGGCGTCCAGACCACCGATCGCAGCCGCTTGGGGGCGGTGCTGCGGGCCCTGGGGGGTTGCGATGCCCTGGTGCTGGGGGGAGGCAGTTTGCTGCAGGACGCCACCAGCCTGCGCAGCCTCATCTACTACGCGGTGTTGATGGCGGCGGCCCGGCTGCAGGGCAAACCCGTTGTGCTGTGGGCCCAGGGGCTGGGACCGCTGCGGCGGCGGCGCAGCCGCGCCCTGGTGCGGGCCCTGCTGCCCCAGGCGACCGCTATCAGCTGGCGCGATGGCGCCTCGGCCGCCCTGGCCCGCAGTTGGGGGGTGGAGGCCCTGGTGGGCAGTGATCCGGTCTGGTCCCTGGCGCGGCGGGGGCCCTGGCATGGGGCTGGCGGGCCGCTGGTGCTCTGCTGGCGGCCGGTCGCCCAGCTTTCGGCGCCGGGTTGGGCCACCCTTTTGCAGGCCCTGGACCGCTTGGCCCCAGATCGCCCCGTGCTCTGGCTGCCCTTCCACCAGGAGCAGGACAGCGGCCTGTGGCAGGGACTCGAACAGCAGGGGCTGGTGCCCGCATCCCTGCGCCAGCGCAGCTCGCAGGTGCAGGTGGCCGACCCCCAGGGCGCCTTGGACCTGTTTGCCAGTGCCGGTCTGGTGCTGGCGATGCGGCTGCATGGCCTGATCCTGGCGGCCCTGGCCGGCAGCCCCTGCGCCGCCCTCAGCTACGACCCCAAGGTGTCGGCGGCGGCGGCGGCCATCGCTTGCCCCGACCAGGACCTGGCCCAGCCCCTGCAAAGCGATCAGCTGCTGCAGCAATGGCAGGCCGCCCTGGATCAGCCCCCCAGCCCCGCGGCAATCGAGAACCAGATAGCCCTGAGCCGGCGCCACCAGCAGGTGCTGCTGTTGAAGCCGTGAAGGGGTCTTTTTTGGCACGACTGCGGTGGTCTAGGCCGCCGGCCGCTTGCCCTCAAGCAAACTGGACCCCACCGCTTTCCGGTCCCTGAGCCTTTGGTTGCGGCAACTTGAGGCAGAGCTGGCCGCCCTGCCGGGCGAGCGGCGCCGGCTGCTGCGCACCTACTTACCCGCCGGCAACGCCGAAATGCGGCCCCAGGGGTCGCCGCCGGCAGAGGCGCTCCTGGAGTCCCCCCCGGCTCCGCTGCAGTTCCCCTTGCCCGCCCCCCTGGGGGGCCCGCTGCTGGATTTGGCCAGTAACGACTACCTCGGATTCAGCCGCCATCCCGCCGTGGTGGCAGCCGCCGCCGCTGAGCTGGCCGCCAGTGGTCTGGGGGCCGGCGCTTCGCGCCTGGTTTGTGGCAGCCGGCCGATTCACGGGCAGTTAGAGCGGCAATTGGCCCAGTGGCTGGGCCGCGACCAGGTGCTGCTGTTCCCCAGCGGCTTCCAGGCCAACCTGGCCGCCCTGGTGGCCCTCGCCGATCGCCACACCTTGGTGCTGGCCGATCGCCACTGCCACCATTCGCTGTTGTTGGGGGTGCGGGCCAGCGGCGCCCGCTTGCAGCGCTTTGCTGCCAACGACCTGGCCGACCTGGAACGGCGTCTGCTGCGCGCCCACCAGGCCCCGGCCGGACCACCGCGCCGCCTGCTGGTGGTGAGCGAAAGCCTGTTCAGCATGGACGGCACCAGCCCGGATGTGGCCGCGCTGGCGGCCCTGTGCCGCCGCTTTGAGGCCCTGCTGCTGCTCGATGAGGCCCATGCCCTTGGGGTGCTCGGACCCGCTGGCCGGGGCCTGGCCTGGGATCAAGCGGGAGTCACCCTGATCAGCGGCACCTTGGGCAAGGCTTTTGGCAGCGGTGGTGCCTTCCTGGCCGCCGATGGCGTCCTGGGTGAATGGCTGCTGCAACACTGCGGCGCTTTCCGCTACACCACCGCCCTGGCGCCGGCCCTGGCAGCGGGTGCTGGGGCGGCCCTCGAACTATTGATCGATCAGCCCCAGCTGCCTGCCGAACTGCTGGCTTTGGCTGGGCGCTGGCGCGATGGACTGGCGGCCAGCGGTTGGCCCCGCCCCCCCGGCTACGGGCCGATCCTGCCGCTGCTGGTGGGTGGCGATGGCGCCGCCCTGGAGCTGCAACAGCGGCTGGAAAGCGCCGGCCTGCTGGGGGTGGCGATCCGCCCGCCCACCGTGCCCGCAGGCAGCAGCCGACTGCGATTGGTGGTACGCCTGGGCCTGCCCCCCCAAACCCTCGACCAGCTCCTGGCGGCCCTTGGACCCGGGCCCTTGTCGGCCCCCCCCGTCCAGCTCATTGCCATGCACGGCTGGGCGGGCGATGGCGGCCACTGGCAGGCCTGGCAGCCGGCCGCCGCCAGCCGCGGCTGGGGTCTCCAGCTGGGGGAAAGGGGCTACGGCCAGCGGCCAGCGGTCCTGCCCCCATGGCCCTTGCACGGGCGCAAGGGGCTGATTTGCCATTCCCTGGGGCTGCACCTGGTGCCCCCTGAGGTCCTGGCCGCCAGTGAGGCCGTGGTGTTGTTGGCCAGCTTTGGCCGCTTCGTGCCGCCGGGTGCCGCGGGGCGCCCCCTGCGCATCGCCTTGGCCGGCATGGCCGCCGAACTGCAGGAAAGCGGCGATGAGCTGACGGACAGTCTCAGGGCCCAGCACCTGCTGCAGCGTTTTCTCCGCAAGGTCCTGGGCCCGGGCGCTGGGGCCGGCGTCCAGGCCGGCATCGGGCCCCCCCCTGGGGCCCCCCCTGGGCCCGCCGCCCAGCCGATTGGGCCTGCGGGCCGCGATCGCCTGCGCTGCGACCTGGAGCTGCTTGCCAGGCTCACGGCCCTGCCCGCCAGCTTTCCGCGCCAGGTGCCCGTCTTGTTGCTGGAAGCGGCTGATGATCCCATCGTCCATCCCGCCGCCCGCGATCGGCTGCGCCAGGAGCTGCCCCAGGCCCAGGTGAAGCTGCTCTCAGGGCTCGGCCATGCCATGGCGGACCCGGCCCTGATCCCGTTGGTGTTGGATTGGTTGCAGGATGGGTTGGCCTGAACACGGCAGCGATCCTGACGAGCGATTTCAGCCAGAGGGTGCGGGCCGGTTTCAGCCGCCGGGCTAGGCATTACGACCGCCAGGCCAGGCTGCAGCAGGCCGTGGCCTGGAGACTGGCCCGCTGGTGCCGGGATCTCCCCCTGCCCGCCGGTCCGGTGGCCGATCTGGGGGCCGGCAGCGGCCTGCTCAGTCGCGCCCTGCTGCGGCACTGGTCGGCGTTGGCGGATCAGCCGCCGATGCAACTCGACCATTGCCCCTCGCTACTGGCCCTCAACCCCTTGCTGCTCAGCGCCACTCCCCTGCCCCAGCGGCTCTGGGATCTCAACGACGGGCTGCCGATCGAGCTGGCGCAGGCCGCATTGCTGGCCTCCAGCTTTGCCTTGCATTGGCTCGACGATCCGCTGGGCCAGCTGGAGGTTTGGTGCGATCGGCTGGCTCCGCGGGGCTGGCTGCTGCTGGCCGTGCCCACCGCCGGCAGCTTTAGCCAGTGGCGCCAGGCGGCGGCCGCCGCCGCCGTGCCCTGCACCGCCCTGGCCCTGCCCGATGCCGCCGCCTTGCTCGCCGCCAGCGGCGCCCGGGGCCTGCGCCCCCAGCGCCAGGCCCTGCTGCGCTTCAGCCAGTCAACACCTGACTCTCTGGCCAGCCTGCGCCAGCTCAAGGCCATCGGTGCTGGAACCAGTCGTCAGGCCCCCCTATCGCCTGGCCAGTGGCGTCGTTTGCGCAGCCATTGGCCCTCCCCAGGCTGCCTAAATTGGGAAATATTGCTCCTGTTGGCCCAGAGGGATCCATGCGTCTGATCGTCGCTGGCACCGATACCGATGTCGGCAAGACCGTGGTCAGTGCGCTGTTGGTCCAGGGACTGGCAGCCCATTACTGGAAACCAGTACAAAGCGGGCTCGCCGATGGCAGTGACAGCCAATGGGTGCAGGAGATGCTCAGCCTGCCGCCAGGGCGAATCCTGCAAGAGAGCTACCGGCTGCAGGCTCCGGTCTCCCCCCATTGGGCGGCGGAACAGGAACAGCTGCTGATTGATCCCCAGCGGTTGTGCCTGCCCGCTGGGGACGAGCCCTTGGTGCTGGAAACGGCCGGCGGGGTGATGACCCCCCTGCGCCGGGACTGGCTGCAGATTGAGCAGATCCGCCGTTGGGGCTTGCCCTTGGTTGTGGTGGCCCGCAGTGGCCTCGGCACCCTCAACCACACATTGTTAACCCTTGAAGCCCTGCGGCACCGCTCTATCCCCGTGCTGGGACTGGTGCTGAACGGTCCGCTCCATCCTGACAATCCCCGCACCCTCGCAGAGCTGGGGGGCGTGCCCGTACTGGCCCAGCTTCCCCGGCTGGAACCGCTTAGTGCGGCGGCACTGCAAGAGCAATGGCTGCAGAGTGACTTGCCCAAAACCCTGCGGCCATGACCAAAAGACACCTGCTGGTCAGCCTGGCTGTGGCCTTTGTCTGCAGTGGCATCCTGGTGGTGTTCACCGATCTCGAAGGCAGCTTGCGGGGATGGTTCCTCTGCGGCCACTTCGGTCCTGCAAAGCACGGTCGTTGCCGATAAGGCAGCAGGACCTCAGGCCATGGCCCGTGAACGGATCGGGCAATAGCCGATCAGGGCAGCGACGTTTTGTTTAGCGATCGAAAGCGGCCAGCCTTGACTGAGCTGTTGTCGCATGAGTTCCAGTTGAGATTGGCTCCATCCCTGGCGCTCAAGCATGGCCTTGATCATCTGCCATTGACCTTCGGCAAACATATCTTTACCACGGGAAGTGTGGTTGTTTTGGCTGGTGGAAGTCGCGGCAACTGAGGTGAATCGTTGCGAAGAGTAAGCAGATCGTGAAGATTTCATGAAGCTAGCTAGACAGGCGGGAATAACGGCCTTGGCGGGGGGTATGAAAAAGCTCGATCCGCCTGTCTATGGCTTAATCATGGCGAGGGTTTTCCGTTTTGGTTGTTTCTTGACTCGCCATGGCTGAATTTTCAACTTCTCTTTGGCATTCCCACCTTTGGCACCCCTTCACCCAGGTGGCGACGGCCGAACCACCCCCGCGGGTGGTGTCCGCCCAGGGATCCCTGCTCTATTTGGAGGATGGTTCCACCTTGATCGATGCCATCAGCAGCTGGTGGGTGACGCTGCATGGTCACGCCGAGCCTTCGATTGCGGCCGCGATTGCAGCCCAAGCCATGGTTTTGGAGCAGGTGATTTTCGCCAACTTTCGTCATGCCGGTGCGGAGCGTCTCGCCGAACGTCTATGTAGTCACACTGGTCTTGATCGGCTCTTTTTCTCAGACAATGGCTCCACCGCCGTTGAGGTGGCCCTCAAGATCGCCTGGCAGTGGTGGCATAACCGCGGCGAACCCCGCTCCCAGCTGGTCGCCTTTGCAGGGGCCTACCACGGCGACACCTTTGGGGCGATGGCCGTCGGCGAGCGCTCGATGTTCAGTGCCCCCTTCGAACCCCTGCTTTTTGATGTCGCCCGCGCACCCTGGCCCGGCACCTGGTGGGGGGATGACTCGGTGCAAGAGCGGGAGAGCCAGGCCCTGGACGTTCTCGAGCACCTCTTGCAAACCCCAACCGCCGCAGTGATCCTGGAACCCCTGCTGCAGGGAGCGGGCGGCATGGCCATGGTGCGCCCCGCCTTTCTGCAAGCCGTGCAGCGGTTGGTGCGCCAGGCGGGGGCCCTGTTGATTGCCGATGAAGTGCTCACGGGCTTCGGCCGCAGCGGCTCCCTGTTCGCAAGCCAGCGGGCCGGCCTGACGCCCGATCTGATGGCCCTCTCCAAGGGGCTCACGGGGGGCTTTCTGCCGATGGGTGTGACCTTGGCCAGGGAAGCGCTCTACGCAGGGTTCATCGGTACCGATCCCAGCCTCACCCTCTTCCATGGCCATAGCTTCACCGCCAACCCCCTGGGCTGTGCCTCAGCCCTGGCTAGCCTGGACCTGCTCGAAGCCAGACCGGAGTGCTACCAGGGCATGGAGGCAAGACTGAAACCCGGCCTCGTCGCCCTTGCCGGCCATCCCAAGGTGCTTTGTCCCCGCCTCCTCGGCTGCGCCGCCGCCTTTGACCTGGCGGTCGACGAGCCCGGCTATCTCAATGGGGCTGGCCAACGCCTGCAGCAGCTGCTGCAGCAGCAGGGAGTCTTTTTACGCCCTCTCGGATCGGTGGTGTATCTCTTTCCACCCCTGGCCACCACGGACGAGCAACTGGACCAGTGCTTCAAGGCGATCGCCTGGGCCCTGGATCAACTCTGACGCCCCAAAGCGCCATTCAGCTCAAGGCCCGGCCAAGATCGCCGCTTCGACATCGGCGCGGGATAGGCCATAGGGGAAATGGCGCACCCTGCTTTGGCCGTCCTGCTGCCAGCTGACGCGCAGATCTTCCATCTCCAGCTCAATGCGGGCACTCCATTGGGGACGATGCAGATCCCAGCTGGAAGGCCGCCCGCTGTGCTGCTGGGCGCCGATCTGGCGCAGCCACTCTTCCAAGGAAGGCAGCGGATGGTTGTAAAGGGGCATCTGCTCAGGGGGGAGCATCAGCATTAGTGGGTGGCTCAGCTTTGGCAGTCTGGGCAAGCACGGGGCTTAACGGTGGCTCTGGGACCCCATCAACTCCAGCGACCGACCAACTGGGCGGGGTGACCAGGGCCAGGCCCCGGGCCCAGGCCACGCCAAGACCCAGCACCAGACTCAGGACCAAAGCCACTACCAGCAGCAAAAGGGCTAACCATTCGCCGCCCGAGAGGGCACGGTGCACCGAAACCCTGCGGCCTGGTGCCGCCTGTGACTCTGGTTTTACAATAGGCGGCAAGGCAGGGGCGGCCCCCAAGTCCAACTGCTGGTCATAGGCCAGGCGGCGGGCCGGATCGCTGAGGGTGGCGTAGGCCAGCTGCAGCCGCGCAAAGGCCGATTCCGCTTGCTGAGGCGGTAGTTGGGTGGTGTCAGGGTGGTAAAGCTTGCTGAGCTGACGGAAGGCCTGATGCAGCTCCTGGGAGGTGGCCGCCCTGGAGAGTTTCAGCTCCGCGTAATGGCACAAGCCGCTTGCAGAGTCGGGGAATGACGGGGCTGGATTGGGCGAAGGGGCCATGGCCCGAAAACGGCGGCGGCAGGACGCGGTCGGCGGGATCCTAGAAAGAAGCTTCCAGGCCCCCGTGGATGGTCAACCGTCCTGACCCTGTCCAACCGTCGGACCGACCCTCGGGCGCCGAGCCGATGCTGCCCGCCGCCCCCCAGGGCGACCCGTTGCGGGGTCCATCCCCAGTCTTAGATGGCCAGGGCCTGCCCACGGCGGAGTTTTGGGCCCAGCTCGGCTGGATGCCCCAGGCCAGCCAGTTGCAGTGCCTGGTGGAGCTCCAAGGTCAGTTGAGACACTGGAACAGTCGCCTCAACCTGTCGCGTTTGGTGGAGGGCGAAGACTTCTGGATCGGCCAGATCTTTGACAGCCTTTGGCCCTTGGTGCCCCTGCTGACCCAGCAGCCCCCCCAGGCGGTGCCGTTGCACCTCATTGATGTAGGCACCGGCGGTGGGTTCCCGGGGTTGGCCATTGCTATCGCCCTGCCCGAGGCCCAGCTCACCTTGGTGGATTCGGTGGGACGCAAGGTGGAGGCGGTGCGATCAATGGCGGCGTCCCTTGGCTTGGGCGACCGGGTGAAGCTGCGCTGCGAGCGGGTTGAGCGCACCGGCCGCAGCCGTGATTGCCGTGGCCGCTTCGACTGGGCCATGGCCCGGGCCGTCGCGGCAGCGCCAGTCGTTGCCGAATATCTGGTGCCTTTGCTGGCGCCCCAGGGCCGGGCCCTGCTCTACCGCGGCCGTTGGCAGCCCGGTGACCGGGCCGATCTCGACCGTGCCCTCCCCCTTCTGCGGGCGGAAGTCGAGGCGGTGCAGGGCCGCGAGTTGCCCGCAGAGCGGGGGGTGCGCCATGCCCTCTGGCTGCGGCCTTTGGCTCCCTGCCCGGATGCCTATCCGAGGGCCGTTGGTGTGCCACTCAAAGCGCCGCTCGGCGCGGACGCCAGCGAGAGCTGATTGGTGGGCTCACCGAGCCATTGTTGGAGCGGTGCCGATAGCCCTTAGGTACCGGTTCAGGGGCTCACCAACCTCTGCAGCCTTTGGCCACCGAGCCGCTGGTGCAGGCGGCGCAGGAGGGGGGGAATTTCCCTGGCCCAGGGGCTGGCCCCAAGCACCTCAAGCAGATCCGCTTCCCTGACTTCCCGGTCCAGGGCCCCGGCATTGGCGCCAGGAAACCAGTGGTCACCTTGACCAAGCAGCCCGTAGCGGGCCCGGCAGAACCCCTCCAACTCCCAAGCTTCCAGCAGGTTGTGAAGCCATAGCAACACCGGCAGATTGAGGCCTCCGGGGGTCTGTTGCCAAGGGGGCAAGCCCTGGTCCCAGGTCTCCAGCCATTCCGCCCCCAGGGCCCGCTGCCGGGCCGCTTCCAGCCTGGCCAGCACGGGTGGCACCAGCTCGTGGGCCCGGGGCAGCAGGGCCACAGCCTCTAGGTGGAGATCCAGATCCCCTGGTC
>JBIIJV010000214.1:0-4814 GCA_044233545.1 Cyanobium sp. | reverse complement strand
TACGCCCGGGGCACTGAGGCAAAAAAGATCGTTGAAGACGATCGGATGCAGGGGGGCGCAGAGATCTAGCAGGCGCTGGGAAGGGCTATGCAGATGGCCACCTTTGTCGGTGGGACTGATCAGAAACACCCCCATGTCATGGGCGGTTGCGGCGGCAATGGCGGCGCCATTGTCCTGGCGGAGCCAATACCAATGCAGATTGATGTAGTCGAAACCATCGCTTTCGATCGCTGCCAAGATCAAATCGAGGGGTGCATGGGTCGAGAAACCCACGTGGCCGACTCGGCCTGCGGCCTGCCAGCGACGGGCCACCTCCAGACAGCCTCCGGGCCGCAGGGTTTGCTCCAGCAGCTCGGCGGTGTTGATGCCATGCAGGCTGAGCAGGTCCACCCGGGAGACGGCCAGCCGCTCAAAACTGATACGCAGCTCGGCCTCAAAGGCTGCGGCATCGGCCTGGGGCGCAATTTTGGTTTGCAAGATCCGTTGGGGATCAACCACCTGGGGGAGCAGTTCACCCAGCTGGCGTTCGGAGCTGCCGTAGCCCCGGGCGGTTTCGATGTGGTGCAGACCGGCGGCCGTGGCCGCCTCCAAAATGGCCCTCAGATTGGCTTGGCTTTTGGGATCGACCTCGGCGGCGCCCACATCGGACCAACTTTGCTGAAAGCGCATGCCTCCCAGGGAAAGCAAGGGCATGGCCAGGTTGGTGCGTCCGAACCGACGGGTCGGCACCTTCATGGTCTTTAAGTCGCTGACCGCGGCAGGGTGCGCCTGGGTCGGGCCGGTGTCGGCACCCCCAGGGGCATAATTTCCTGCTCCTCCAGGCGGCGTTCGAGGGCCGGCAATTCTTCGTAGGCAACCCAGTGGATGCAATCGACTGGGCAGGTGTCAATCGCTTCTTGGATGCGCTCGGTGCTGTCGCCATCCTGGCGAATGGCCCGGGACCGTCCCCAATTGGATTCGACCACAAAAGTGTGGACTGCCACATGGGCACAGTACCGGCAGCCGATACAGACGGCTTCGTCGACCCATACGGCTTTTTGACGCAAGGCGCCCCCGAGCAGGGGCTCCGTTCCGGTGGCAATTGCCGGGGCGCTCAGCGGTGTGCTGAAGGCAAGGGACGGATCGCTCATTGGCGGGATGGGTAGCAAGGCCTCAGCCGTCCCAGCGGGTCACCACCACTTCAATGCTGCCGTCTTGGTGATTCGTCTGTTGGCTGACCTGAAATCCTTCTGCGGAGCTGGCGGCCAGAATCGTGTGCAGGGCATAGCGCTGGGTGAGGCGCGCCAGGAAGCGTTCAATCGGCACGGGCTGTCGCCAAAGATCGAGATCGGCCACCAGTTCGTAACAGCCAGCCTCAGCATTGAAACGGAAACCGATGTCGCCGCCCTCGGCTTGGGGGATGGCCAAGTCAGCGGTAACGGTCTGGCCGCGATAGCCGCGCACTGGTTGGGCCCCCTCCAGGGGAGGAAAACCCAGATCATGCAGGGCCTCAACGAGGGCCTGACGATCACGCAATTCGGTCTTGACGGTGCTGAAGTGGGACATCGAATTGAAGCGGTGGGGGGATTCAGGTGAGGGGGTCCAGCGCCAACCCCTGGATCGGCTGGCTCTGCTGGTTCAGGGCCTGCGTTTGGACGGCAGGCAAGAATGCCTCAGCCGTAGCTCGGCGTTGCTGAACGGTGCCAAGACGGGACTCAAGCCGGGCGGTGAGGGCCTGGCAGCCGTCACCGGCGACGCCCTCCACAACTTCGTCGACGCGGCCGTCAGGTCGGATGCGAAAGCGGATGGTGCGCTGGGCCATCCCGCAGGGGAATGAAGTTGAAGAATGCTAACCGGGTTAGCCAATGCCGGCGGGGCCCCGTGGACCTCAGCTGATCAGCCCTTCTTCAACCAGGGTCTGCAGCTGGTCCAGCACCTCAGGTTGCTCAAGTTGTTCGAGGGCCAGGCGTGCCTCATCGCGCACCCCCGGATCACCGTCCTGGAGCAAGGTGGCCAGCAGGGACTCCACAACCTGCTGCTGGCGGGGTTCCACCAGGTCGGGATAGAGGCGGCCCAGGGACCAGGCACTGTTGCTGCGAACGGCTCCTTCACTGTCGATTCGCAGGGTTTGCAGCAGCTGGGCGGCCGCCGGATCGGCCTTGGCGGCATTGGTCCCGCCGGCGTCGGCCAGGGAGCTGGCGGCCCAGAGGCGGACGGCAGCGATGTCCATCTGCAGGGCGCGGATCAGGGGGTTGAGCACCGGCGCCTCGGGGTAATTGCTGAGACTCCAGGCCACCGCCTTGCGCACGTAACCGTTGTCGTCGGCGCTGAGCAGGCCCAGCAGGGGCTCTACGGCTAGCGGGGTGGGATTGCGGCCGAGGGCGTAGACGGCGCTCATCCGCAGCATCGGACAGGAGGCGGTAAGCAGGGGGAGCAGCAGGGGCAACGCCCGGGGATCCCGGTGCTCGCAAAAAATGCGCAGCCCCTGCATGAGCTGCTCCTGATCGCCTCGCAGCAGGGTCAGACCCAGGTCGCACTCTGCAGCGACAGCATGGGGATCGGGTTCCTCGGCATCGATCTCGTCGAGGGGATCGCCAAGCAGCTCCTGGGCCAGTTCACGGGCGAGCACCTCTGGGTCGAGGGCGAGCTCGGTGGGACTGTCCGGGAACGGATCAGGGAAGGGCTGGGCGTCGACCGGCATCAAGCGAACCTCGTTGGGGGATGCTAAAAGCCGGCCGGCCCAGGTTCACGCCCAGGGCTATCCATGCATTCAGCCGAGGGGTGCCGGGGCGGCCATATCCCCGGGCAGCCAGATGCGAGCGCTTACTGCAAAAAGGGCGATGCCAAACAGCAGCACGATGGCCAGGGGCAAAAGGGCGGAGCGAAGAAAACCCATGCCGCAGAACGTGCCAGAAACAACCTCGCCCCACTATCGGTGGGCCAGGGTCGATCTGCGGGCCCCGACCCTGGGTTGCGGCCTTGGCTAGAGCAGGAATTCGCTGGCACGACCGGACACCGGTTCGAGGGGCAAGGAAAGGGCCTTGCCCAGGCGGGGCCGGTCGCGGGTGCTGCCCAGCCACTGCCGCACCGTTGCTGCCAGTCCCAGGTCGTTGAGGGCGGCGGCGACGCGCTCGATGTGGTCGGCGTAGTCCTCAACGCTGAGGGGAAAGGACTGTTGCTCCAGGTGGTTCCACATCACCTGGAGGTAGAGGCGCCCGCGGATCTGCACGAGGCGCAGGTCGTGGCTGGCCTGCCAGCGGGCCACCAGCAGCGCCCTCAGTTCGGCACCGCTAAGGGGAGCGCCGGCGTCGGCGGCGGCACCAGAGGAATCAGCCAAGGTCAGCGGTGGGGGGCGCATGGATCACTCCAGCCTGCCTGGTGCCAAGAGCCTGCCTGCTGCCAAGCCAAGCACTAAGGCTTGTTTCAGGCCAAGGGGACGGCGGTGGGCTGCGCAGCAGGACGATAGGGGCAAGGTTCATAATGGCGCCACGTTGAAGCGCTTCTTTAAAGCGACGCCAATGACCCAGATCCCAGCGCCCTCCTCTTCTGGTGATGTCCCCGACATGGGTCGTCGGCAGTTCATGAATCTGCTCACCTTCGGTTCCGTCGCCGGGGTAGCCCTGGGGGCTTTGTATCCCGTCGTCAATTACTTCATCCCCCCCAAGGCCGCCGGCAGCGGCGGTGGCACTACCGCCAAGGACGCGGCCGGCAACCCCGTCACCCTCAGCGGCTGGCTGGGCTCCCACAAAGAAGGCGACCGCAGCCTTGTGCAAGGACTTAAGGGGGACCCCACCTATCTGGTGGTGGAGGGCCCCGAGGCGATCGGCAACTACGGCATCAATGCCATTTGCACCCACCTGGGTTGTGTTGTGCCTTGGAACAATGGGGCCGGCAAGTTCATGTGTCCCTGCCACGGCAGCCAATACGACGCCACGGGCAAGGTGGTGCGCGGTCCGGCGCCCCTCTCCCTGGCCCTGGCCCACGTGACGGTCGAGAACGACAACGTGTTTGTCAGCCAATGGACAGAAACCGATTTCCGCACTGGCGACAAGCCCTGGTGGTCCTGATCCGGGTCCTGCCCGCCCTATCCCGTTTTCCCGCCCCCGATCCGTCCCTCCATGCGTCGCCTTCTCTCCCCATCCCGCCTGCTAACTCCCCTCTTCCGGGGGGCGGGTTTTGCCAACCGGTTGCTGGGCTTCGGCCTTTGCCTGGGCTTGTTGCTCTGCGGTGCTAGTCCAAGTTGGGCCTATCCGTTCTGGGCCCAACAGAACTACGCCAACCCGCGGGAAGCCACCGGCAAGATTGTTTGCGCCAACTGTCACCTGGCTAAGAAGGTAACCCGGGTGGAAGTGCCCCAGGCCGTCTTCCCAGACACGGTCTTCAAGGCTGAAGTGGAGGTCCCTTACGACACCTCGGTGCAGCAGGTCGCTGGCGACGGCTCAGCCACGGGCCTGAATGTCGGTGCGGTTGTGGTGCTGCCGGACGGTTTCCGTTTGGCGCCCCCCGAACGTCTGAGCGACGAACTCAAGGAAGAAACCAAGGGCATCTACTACACCCAGTACAGCGATACCCAGCCCAACATTTTGCTGGTGGGTCCCATCCCTGGCGACCAGCACCAGAAGATCGTTTTCCCGGTGCTGTCACCTGATCCCGCCACCGATGGCAATATTCACTTCGGTAAATATCAAATTCATGTGGGTGGCAACCGCGGCCGCGGCCAGGTGAACCCCACCGGAGAAAAAACCAACAATGGCGTTTTCAACGCCAGCGTGGCGGGCAGCATTGCATCGATTGATGAGGCCGAAAAGGGTGCTCTCGATGTGGTGATAACTACC
>JBIIJV010000031.1:0-18893 GCA_044233545.1 Cyanobium sp. | reverse complement strand
AAGGGCGTCCATCAGGCCCGCGCCGACCTCCAGCCCGAGCGCATGATCGTGGTGACACCAGCACCCACGGGATATCCCCTGGCCGACGGGGTGGAGGTGGTGGGGCTGGCGGAGCTGGCAGGCCAGCTGATTCAGGCAGGGTGATCGGCATCTGCTTTGGTAGCGGCCAGTGCCTTGAGATGGCTGGAGTTGGGCAATCGCAACGTATTTCTTTAGCGCTGCTGGCGGTAGCGCTGTTCATCAACCACCGCCCGCACAGAATTCTCCCAGGGAAATACTATCCATTCCGCCGAGGAATACACCTCCAGCGCCTGCCACCACAGCGGTTCGGCCTTGCTGACCCACACCAGCAGCGTTGCCCCCGCCAGATCCCGGTAGGGCGCCAGGGTGCGACCGGTTTCGTACACGTCGTCCACCAGCAAGCAACCGGGCTGGGGCTCACTTAGCAGCGGCAACTCCAGGCGGTGGCTCAAGGCAACGGCCAACACCAACCCGCCGCGGGGGATGCCATAGATGGCGTTGATGGGCAGTCCGCCGCAGGTCTGGGCCATCTGCTCGACGGCCCGATCGAAGTCTTGCCAGCTGAGGTGGCGCATCGGCGGCAGGGAGGGCTCCCCATCTTGGGGCTTGCCGATTGCAGTCGGGGGGCTCGTTCCTCTGCTCGGCCAAATACTGCAGCCGCTGCCGCTACCGGTGGGCTTGTTTCGGAACATTCGCGTTTGGTTTGGGGCCAGCGGGTGACACCTCTAAAGGCCCTGAAGGCGATGACAATCAATGGGGCCAAGCAATACGGCGAGCAGTCAGCCAAGGGCTCGCTGGAAGTGGGCAAGCTGACGGATTTGTTGGTGCTCGATCAGAATCCCTTGAAGGTTGATGCGATCAAGATCAAGGATGTCAAAGTGGTGGAGACCATCAAGAAGGGAAGGACGATCTTTAAGCAGCCGTGATGCCGTCAGGGCACATAATTGCTGATGAGTCAGCGTTCCCAGTAATAACTGGATCACTTGCGCTAGTATAATATCTTGACCGTATCTGTTTGGTGGACGAGGCGCAATGGCCAATCCCACCCCACCTGACTCCGGCACCACCAGCGATTCCACCGTCGTGGGCGAACCCGAAAGCTCGGACGGCGATCCCCGCCGGGCGGCCCTGATCGTCTCGCTGCGGCAGCGTTATGCGGATGCCGAGGCCAAGGGTGATGCCGCAGCCAAGCAGGCCCTGTTCCGCGAAGCGGTGTACCTCAATCTTCCCCCCCAGCTTTGGCAGGGTGGCGATTCGGATGCTGGCTAAAGGCCCCGCCAGGGCTGGGCTTCAGGGCAGGCCAGGGCATGGCTGGACTTCAGGCAAGGTCGCCATCGAGCCGGCGCAAAGTGTCGGCCACCCGATGGCGCAGGCTTTGAAAGGCGGGCGTAAGGCGCAGATCCTGGAGGTTGTCCTTGTTGAGCTGCACCGTGAGGCTTTCGACAATCCGACCGGGGCGGGGCGCCAGGATGTGAACCTGCTGGGCCAGCAGCAGCGCCTCGTCGATGTCGTGGGTGATCAGTAACACCGAGAGGCCGGTGCGGCGCCAGAGACCGTACAGAAATTCCTGCATCGATTCACGAATTTGGAGATCGAGGGCGCCAAAGGGTTCATCCAACAGCAGCACCCTGGGATCGGCGGCCAGGGCCCGGGCGATCGCCACCCGCTGCTGCATGCCGCCGGAGAGTTCGCGCGGCAGGCGCCGGGCCGCTTCGGCCAGGCCAACCACCTCCAGATAAAAACCGGTGCGTTCACGGATCTCGGCGCGCTCCAGCCCCTGCAGCTCCATGCCAAAGGCCACGTTTTGGGCCGCCGTAAGCCAGGGATAAAGGCTGTACTTCTGGAAAACCATGCCACGATCCGAGCCAGGCCCCCGGATCGGCTGGCCATCGAGGCTGATGCTGCCGCTGCTGGGTTGCTCCAGGCCGGCCACCAATCGCATCAGGGTTGACTTGCCAGACCCAGAGCTACCCAACAGGGCCAGAAACTGGCCGGTGTGCATGGCCAGGCTGATGCGATCGAGCACCAGCTGCCCATGCTTACCGTCACCAAAACGTTTGCAGACCGCATCAAGGACAAGATTCATAATTGATCAATTGGCCCAGCTGCAGGCGCGGCGCATCAGCAGGCGAAAACTGAGATCGATCACCAGGCCGATCAGGCCGATCACAATCAGCCCCAAAAAAATTTGATCGGTGCGTAGAAAACGCTGGGCCAAAGTGATGCGCTTGCCCAAGCCACTATCGGCGGCAACGAGCTCGGCCACGATCACCAGATTCCAGGCGGCCGCCATATTGATGCGGAAGGCATCCAGCACCTGCGGTGCAATAAAGGGGGCGATCACCCGCAGCAGCAAGTCACGTTTTTTACCGCCGAGGGTTAGAGCGGTTTCAAGCAGTTCACGCGGCACGAATTTCACCGCATCCATAATCATCAAAGTGTTGAAAAACAGGGTGCCAATGAAGATCAACAGCACCTTGGGCAGCTCCCCCAGGCCGAAGTAGATGATCAAAAGGGGGATGAAGGCTGGGGCGGGCATGTAGCGCAATAGCGCCAGCAGCGGCTCCAACAGACGGCAAAAGGTGGCATTGGCGCCCATGGCGATCCCCAGCGGCAGGGCCACAAGGGCGGAAAGGCCAAAGCCGGCCAGAACCCGCAACAAACTGGCGGTGATATCGGACCAAAGTTGGCCATTGGCAGCTAATTCGTGCCCCGCAGCCAGCACCGCCGCGGGGGTGGGCAGAAACAGTTTGTCGACCAGCTGCAGCCCAGCCAGCAACGTCCAGAGGCCGAACACCAGGGTGATGCCGGCCACCCCAAGCGACCAGGGGTGCAGCATCCAGGGGCGCAATCGCCGCAACATGGCTGTATTAATTGGCGGCATCAACAAACTTCGAATCGAACAGCCCCTCAAGCTTGGGTGCGGTCTTGGCCAGACCCACCGCCTGCAAGAAGCCGCTGATCTGGGCGGCGGCGTAGGGCAGGGAGGTCATGGTGGTACCCGGCTTGACCACCTGGCGGTTCTGCTCAAGGGTGTAGATCGTGGTGCCGGCGTCGTAGGCCCGATACTCCGCCTCACTGACACCGGCCCGTTTGGCAAGGATCGCCAGCGCAGGGGCGGGGTTGGCCTTGATGTCCCGCTGGGTGGCAAACCAGGCATTGACGATCTTTTGGACCTTCTCGGGATTTTTGGCCACGAAGGCGCGATTGCAGACCAGGTGATCACTGATGGCACCAGGGAAGTCCTTGGAGCTGAACAGGGTGGTACTGCCCGGCCGCTTCAGCGCCTGGGTGGTGAAGGGGGCAAAGACACCAACCGCATCCACCTTGCCGGCGACGAAGGCCGCCGCCGCGGCGCCCGTTTCCAGGGGCACAAAGGTGATGTCCTTCTCGGCCATGCCGGCCTTCTTCATGCCCAGCAGCAGCAGGTAGTGGTCAACGGTGCCCTGCTCGGCGGCCACCTTTTTGCCCTTGAGGTCGGCGACGCTGCGGATGCCGGGCGCCGCAATGATCTGGTCATTGCCACTGGAGATGTCGTTGGTGAGCACCACCTGCAGATCGGCGCCAGCGGCGAGCGAAGAAATCGTGTCGCCCAGGGTCTGGCTGTTGCAATCCAGCTGGCCGGCGTTGAGGGCGTTGATCGAATCGAGGTAGCCGTCAAACCAGACAAGGCTCACCGGCACTCCGGCAGCACGGAAGTGCCCCCTCTCCTCGCTCACCTTCCAGGGAAACCAGCCCGGCCAGGCGCTGTAGCCAATACGCACCGGCGTCTCGCTGGTCGAGGGGCCTGGTTTGCTGCAGCCGCCCAGGCCGGCGCTAACCACCCCGGCGAGCAGCAAGGAGGTGACCGTGCGCAGACGTAAGGGCCGGGGGATGAAACGGGTCATGCTGGTGGTAGCAAAAGCTGCTGGTAACAGTTTCTAGGAACAGTTTCTGGAGCGGAAACTGTGGGGGCGCTGAACCTGAAGTGGCTCACCGAGCCAGGCTGAGCGGTGCTGCCGCAGTGCCGGGGCGGGGCGCTGGCGTTGCCAGCAGGGCCGATCGCTGGGCGGCGACCTGCTGGCGGAGCCAAGCGTGCCAGGGCTTGATGCCGGCGCCGCTGCTGGCCGAAACCCTCAGCACCACGCAGCGGGGATTGACCTGCTTGATGTGATCCTCGATCCGCTCCACCTGCACCGGCAGATAGGGCAGCAGGTCGGTCTTGGTGATCAGCACACAATCGGCCTCCCGGAACATCACCGGATACTTGAGGGGCTTGTCGTCGCCTTCGGTGACGCTGAGCAGGGCCAGCTTGAGATGTTCACCCACCTCGAATTCGGCCGGACAAACCAGGTTGCCAACGTTTTCAACCCAGAGCAAATCGAGGCTGGCTGGATCAAGGCGCTGCCGCAGCAATCGCAGGCCGCCGGCCACCATGGCGGCATCAAGGTGGCAGGAGCGGCCGGTGGTGATGGGCACCACGGGCACCCCCACCGCCTCCAGGCGCTCGGCGTCGAGTTGGGTGGTCATGTCGCCCTCAAGCACGGCCATGGCGAAGTCGGTGGCCAGCAGGGGCAAACTTCGCTCTAGCAGCGAGGTTTTGCCAGCCCCCGGACTGCTCATCACGTTGATGCAGAGCAGTTGCCAGGCATCAAAGTGCTCGCGGTTGTGGGAGGCCTGGTGCTGGTTAGCGGCCAAAAGATTGAGGCCAAGATTGTCTTCCAGGGGCATGTGCATGGCAATCAGGGGCAGAAAAAATGGAACGAATGGCGCCGAAGCTCACATGGCAGCTGCCAGATCAGGCCAGGGATTGGGCGGCCGCTTGGGCCGGGACTTGGGGCGGCGGATTGGGCGGCGGATTTGCTTCCACCAGCTCGTAATCAACACTGCGGATGCGCAGTTCGCGGCCGCTGACGATCTCCTCCATTGGATGGCTGCAACAGGGGGAGCGGTAGCCCTGCTCCGCCTCGGGCGTGTAGATCGAAGCGCAGGCCAGGCAACGGCCCAGCAGCGGCACCGGTTCGATGGCCAGTTGGGCCCCCTCCAGCCAACTGTTGGCAATCGCCACCTTCCAGGTGAAGAGCAATTGGTCGGGCTCCACACAGGTGAAGGCACCCACTTGCAGATTCACCCTGCTCACCTTGGGCTGCTGGGGCCGATGGCCCTCCCTCCAGCTCTGCATCGAGAGCACCAGGGCCCGGGTCATGTCGACTTCGTGCATGGCCCTACCTCCAGGCCTGATCGACCTGGAGGTTGCAGGTCGGCGAGATCCAACTCGGCAACGACCGGCGCGGCAGTTGGCCGCTGACCACCAGGTGGGCCATGGTGTCGCAGATCACCCGGGCGGCCATCAGGGAGGTCATGTCACTGATGTCGTAGGGCGGCGACACCTCTACAACTTCCAGGCCGCAGACGGGCACATTGCGCACAATCAATTCGAGCAACTTCAGCGCCTCCCTGGGCAGCAATCCTCCCGGTTCGGGCCAACCGGTACCGGGTACAAAGCCGGCATCAATGCAATCAATGTCGAAGGAGATGTACACGCAATCGGTGCCATCGCAGGCCCGTTCGATCGCATAGCGGGCCGCCGCCTCCAGCCCCATATCGCAGATATCGGTGACGGTGAGCACGTTGGTGGCCCGTTCGCGGCAGACTTTTACACCCTCCCTAGGCACCTGCCAGCCGCCGATGCCCAATTGCACCAGATTTTTTGCTGGTGCATTAGCCATGTTGGTGGCATGGAACCAGGGGGTGGTATGCATGCGCTCATCCAGGTCGGTTTCCTGGGTGTCGACGTGGCGATCGAAATGGATGATGCCCACCTTTTTATCGCCCAGGTGGCGGCAGACGCCGCGCACGGTGGGGAAGCCGATCGAATGGTCGCCGCCGAGAATGATCGGAAAGGCGCCGCTGGCAAAAACATGGGCGACGCCCTTGGAAATTTGATCGAAGCTCTTCTCGTTATTGGCTGGAATGGTGAAAATATCGCCCACATCACAGAGGCGAATCTGTTCGCGCAGATCGACGCCCATCTCATAGTTGTAGGGCGTATAGAGGGCTGAGATGCGCCGGATTCCCTGGGGCCCGAAGCGGGTACCCGGCCGGTAGGTGGTGCCGCTGTCGTGGGGCACCCCGAGGATGGCCACATCAAATTCGCCGACACGGTTGACGTCCTCGATGTAAGGGGCCTTCAAAAAAGTATTAATGCCGGCGTAATGGGGCAATTCCCCCCGCGAGAAGGTGGAGATGCGCCGATCGACGATGCTGTCGGCCGCCTCCAGTCCGTAGCGAAGACCCTGGTCCACCTCCTGCTGCCAGCCGGTGAGGGGCAACCTGGCCTCCTTCTCCAGGGCCCTTTTGCCCTCCTCACCCAACCCAGCCTGGGCTGCAGGATTGGTGGGTGGCTGGCGCGAAAACGGTTCGGAAGGGAGTTCGTTGGCGAACTCCGAGGGGGGAGCCATCGGGAGGAGATGCAGGGTTGTGGTGCGGCCTCCCGGGCTTTTATCCCTCCGTGTCACCGGACGCCGCTGCTGCAGCGCCGGTTGATTCCTCTTGGACCAGCATCCCCTGCGCCAAGGCACTAGGAACCGGAACCCTAGAAATCATTTCCGCCCCTGCAATCTCGCCCCGGCCGGCCTGGGGATTGGTGGCAATGGCTACAGGTCTGCCGGTGATGTCGAGCAGTATCACGGCTCAATTCACTCGCGCTGTTGAGCTGCCGCTTGGCCGCACTCACTTAGTATCGACAGATCTTGTGCGGCAATCGAGGTGGTGAACGCCCGCAACGGCAGGCCGGAGCTACTCCTAACCTCGATCCATCGCAGCGAGGCGAGCCCATGGCGAGCGTGCAGGAGATCCGCCAGCGGCTGCGCGGCCAACGGATCGAAACCTTGTGCAGCCGCATCGAGCCCCTGCTGGCCGGACGGACTGGCGCCGAGGTGTGGCTGTTCGGCTCCCTGGCCCGTGGCGACTGGGATGCCCGCTCGGATGTGGACCTGCTAGCGGTGGCGCCGGATCAGAGCGCCGCTGATCAGTTGGCCGATGCCCTGCTGGGAACGGGCCTGGCCGACGATGTGATCGCCCTCAGCCAGGGCCGCTGGCTGGAGCGGCAGCGGGGCGACGATCCCTGGTGGCGGGGCATCTGCCGCGATGCGATCCAGCTGCAGCCGCTGCAGCGGCCATGAAGGGCCGTATGCACGCCTGGCTGCGTCAGGCCCACAGCGATCTCGCCATGGCGGCCTATGCCAGCCAGGGAGGTTTCCACGCCCAGGCTTGCTACCACTGCTCCCAGGCTGCCGAAAAGGCACTTAAGGCCATGCTGCTGGCTCTGGGACAGGAGCCGGAGCGAACCCATTCGATCGAGCGATTGCTCGGCGCCCTGGAGCTGCTTGGCATCGAGACCGCCCCGTTGCGCCAACTGCCGCTCAAACCCCTGCAGCGGATGACCACCGCCAGCCGCTATCCGGATGGCGATGAGGCTCCGGTGGATCTTTTCGATGAGAGGGATGGGGCGCTGGCCCTGGCGGTGGCGCGTGCCGTGGTGGACTTCGCGGATCAGCAGCTTGGGGAGCTCGATGGGCCGTAATGCACCTGAAGCTCTAACACCTGCTACTCACCAATTCCAAACTGGCCATGGCAGCCCCAAACCCCTCGTCACCCAGGCAGCCCTGGAGGCCTTCACCCAGCGGCTTGTGGAACGCTTCGCCCCAGAGCAGGTGATCCTGTTTGGTTCGCTGGCCCGGGGTGAGGCCCGCTGGGATTCCGATGCCGACCTGTTGGTGTTGATGCCGTTTGAGGGGCGGTCGTTGGAAACCGTCAAGGCGATGCGCAGCGCCTGCGAGGCGGATTTTCCGCTGGATCTGCACCTGCGGCGGCCGGAGGAAATCGAGCCGCGCTACCGCTGGGGCAATCCGTTTATTCGCGAAGCCCTGAATCACGGCAAGCTGTTGCATGGCAAGCTTTCGCATCCCAAGCTGCTACCTGGCGAGGCCAACCAGGGGCACCTGGCCGTCGCCAGCCAGCCTGAGATTCAGATCATCCCGGTGCGTAATCCGGTGGTGAATCCGGTGGTGACCGAGTGGATTGAGCGGGCCGAACGCCACTGGAGGATGGCAGAGCAGTTTGCGGATCTGCATGTCTCCTATCAGAGCGGCATGTTCATGGCCCAGCTATGCCTGGAGACCTATCTGCGGGCCGCCCTGATCGCCCAGGGCGTGGAGTCCCGCAAGTGCCGGGATTTGCAGATGTTGAGCGACCGATCCGTGTGCAGACCACCCCGAACCCAGCCACGATGGCGCCTGGGCCATCGCCCAGGCCGGCCCGCTGCGCGATTGCCTGCGGGGTTGGTTCGAGAGTTTGGAGGTGGTTGGCTGATGGGCAGCTAGGGAGGCACCGTCACCGGAGGGGGATAGCAGGGCAATCCGCCGCTACCGCAAAACGATGCAGCACCGGCGGATGGCTATCTCTATCGATCGCCGCAATTATCTCTGCGCTGGTAAGCGGAGGACCCTTGAACTGACTGCGCAGGCGGGCAAACAGATCAAGTTTCTCCTGCAACTCCTGCGGATCGCGTGGTTGTTCGAAGTATCGGATTAGTCAGACTGCGTACCCTGGCCTTCAATCCTGCTCAAACCACGCCTATTCTTGGGTGGCATTCGATAAGTAGCCTTGCACTGCAATGATTTTGCGGATATTCAGCCCGATGTCGCAGCGTGGTTCACGGAATGGGGGGGATACTCAAGGTGTGGTTCTCGGAACCACCCAACAAAGAGTTGGCCGGTCCCAGTGAGGGGGGCTCCGCGGGTCAGATTGGAGCTATTCTTAAGTGGTACAGGATTTTTCCATGGCAAGGCAGTTTGACGTCGTTGTCGAGAAAGACTCAGAGGGCTTTTTCGTCGCGAGTGTGCCGGCTCTCTCTGGCTGTCACACACAGGCACGCTCTCTTGATGAGCTGATGGAGCGCATAAAGGAAGCCATCGAGTTATGCCTTGAAGTCCAAGAAGATGATATTGAGGAACTTGATTTTGTGGGAGTTCAGAGGGTTTCGGTATAGGCGTGCCAAAGTACTCAGCGGTTACAGGTAAACGCCTGATTACGGCGCTCACAAGGGCTGGCTTCCTCATTCAGAGGGTGAAGGGCAGTCATCATTTTCTTCGGCATCCAGATGGACGGACAACTGTCGTTCCAGTGCATTCTGGAGAGTCACTTGGGCCTGGGTTGCTGGCCAAGGTACTGCGTGATGTTGAGATCACAAGGAATGAACTGGAAGAGTTACTTGCTTAAGCGGAGATGCCGGCCAACAAGTCCTTGAGTGGACAGGCCACCACTAGCCCACTGCTGCGCCGCCTCAAGCTCCTTGCCCGCCACTCAGGGGCAGCGTTTTACCTCGGCGAACCCCTTGTTGCCGCTCCCCACGGTCTGCCCCGATACCAGCGCACAAGTCGGTTGATCGCCGCCATTGCGCGCCAGCCCCTGATGGCTCCGTACGCAGCCCCGACGCAAGCGTGGTGCAGCTGGAGCGCTGGCAGGCGTTGAGCGAGGCCGAACGGGATGGTTTCCCGCCCCTCTGCCCCGATCTGGTGGTGGAGCTGGCCAGCCCTTCAGATGGGCCGCAGGTCCTGCGCCGCAAGATGGCCGCCTACATGGCCAATGGAGCCAGTTTGGGTTGGCTGTTGCTGCCGCAAAGCCGCACGGTGGAGGTGTGGAAGGCAGGCGCAGCCGAAACAGCCAACTCTCCCCTGGTGTTGACCGATCCGGCACGGCTGGAGGCGGGCCCCGAGTTTCCGGGCCTGGTGATCGATCCGCGTCGGATCTGGGAGGTCTGAGGGCTATATCAACGGCCGCCCCTACTCCGGGCTAACCGCGGCCCACTCGGGGTGCGCAGCCCTGCCGATCTTGTGTAGCAGCACGAATCACGGGAACTGTTGTGGCTCCATTACTAGAAACCCTATGCTGCCACTGGGTTCAGCCAAGAGGCCCAAGCGCCTCTTGGCGTGGTTTTTCGGAAAGCCCAGAGGGAACTGGTCTTGGTTCACGGAACCTCCCAATAAAGAGCTAGGCACATATCAAAGCCCACTGCACTGTTACTACCTCTTTCTTCGAGAGGCTCAACCCTGCATGAATCACCCTGCCCCTCCAGGGGAAGAGGTGATCACCGACCGGCCTTGCTCCGATGGGATGTCTGCTGGCATCCTGAGGGCAACGAACTGCCCACCCCGTTGATCTACGCCGCTGAGAACCCACTGAGCGACACCGGCAGCAACGAAGACCTTGCCGACGAGTTGCTCGGTGCGCTTACTGCCCTGGGTGGATCAGCGGGCAACGGCCGCCTGCGGGAAACCCTGGCGTGGGACGAAGCCAGTTACGAAGCGGTCAAGGCGGACCTGCTCAGCCGCCGGCTGATCGTGTCCGGCCGTGGTCGCGGTGGGTCGGTGCCCTTGCGGATGGGTCTGCGGTGGAACCTTCCGGCAATGGCCAGGCCGCCAGTCGCGCCCCCGGCACCCGAGCCCCCAACGGTTCTCGCGCCGCCTCGGCCCCCAGCTCCTTCGAGCAGGCGTTCCGCGCCATCGACGATTGCCTGCGCAAGGAGGCGGGCTGCGGCACCGAGCTCGACTACACCGAGCAGACCTCCTGGCTGCTGTTCCTCAAGTACCTCGACGGGCTCGAAGACGACCGGGCCGCCGTGGCCGCCCTGGAGGGCCGCAGCTACAGCCCCATCCTGGAGGAGCCCTACCGCTGGAACCGCTGGGCGGCGCCGAAGAACGCCAGCGGCCAGCTGGATCACCACGCATCCCTCACCGGCGACGACCTGCGCGACTTCGTGAACGTGCGCCTGTTCCCCTACCTGGAGCGCTTCAAGCAGAGCGCCAGCGGGCCGAACACGATCGAGTACAAAATCGGCGAGATCTTCGCTGAACTACGCAACAAGATCAGCAGCGGTTACAACCTGCGCGAAATCATCGATGGGCTCGATGGCCTGCGCCTGCGCTCCCAGGCGGAGAAGCACGAGCTATCGATGCTCTACGAAGAAAAGATCAAGCGCATGGGCAATGCCGGCCGCAACGGCGGTGAGTACTACACACCCCGGCCCCTGATCCGCGCCATCGTGCAGGTGGTGAACCCCTTGATCGGCGAAACGGTCTACGACCCGGCGGTGGGCTCCGCCGGCTTTCTGTGCGAAGCGTTTGAGTTCATGCGCCAGGGTGGATCCACCGGGGCGGAACTCAGCACCGCCGATCTGGACACGCTGCAGAGCCGACGCGTCAGGCTGCAAAGCCTGACCTGTACTCCGCATGCGCAGAGAACGCGCTGCCGGTGAGTTCGATATCGCTACGCGCGATGCCGGCCTTCTTTGCCGCGAGCTTCCATCCATCGATGGCACTCACAACATCCTCAACGATCTGCCCTCCACGTTCTTCATCCAGCCCATAGAACAGCGCGGTGGATAGCACCGTTGTGAGACTCGGCCGGTTGTCAGAGTCGTCGATGTTGAGGACGTGTTCTGCCTTGTCGACGTTGGGGTTCACGTCGAATGCAGGTGCGAGACGCCAGCCGGTATCGGCCAGCACAAATCCGTGGTTGCGCAGATGGTCGTCGCGATTGCCGATCGCCACATTGAATGCGACCCGCCGGAACAACTGCTCCAAGTCGGCACTCGTATGCGCACCATCGCCTCGCGTCCGAAGGAGCTGGGCCAGTTCCAGATAGCTTGTGCCCTCGCTCTGTTCCTTGCGTAGCAAGGTCATCGCGGAGGCATAGAAGCGCCGCGTGCCCTTGGCGCGGTCGAAGCGCTGCACGCAGAACGTATGGTAATCGTTGCTCAACCGCACGACCTTGGCTTCTGGCACGTCCACGCCGGCTTTCTGCGCCAAGCCGTGCACGACGTGTTCCCAGGCGCCGACGTCCCGGTCGTCGTTTCGCGCCGGGAACTTGCCGATCCAGAGCGAACCGTCTGCATCCGTAAAGTTGGCTTTTGGGCGTGCACCACCCAAGGACGCGCCCGGTGCAACCAGCACTGCCAACCACTTGCGCAGCGCGTCCAGGTCGTCGATGCGCCGGTTGCTGAGCTGATACGCGACCGCCTCCAGTTCCCGCAGCGTGGTGACGGGCGGTGCGGCCATCTTCTCGTTGCCCAAGAACTCCTGCGTTCCGACCCCCCGAAAGCGCAGGCCGCCTTGCCGGGTGAAGTCCTGGACTCCGAGCAGGAAGTCCCACGTGTACAGCGTCCGCGGAGGGCGTTTCTCGTCCTTGGCTTGCAGGGCCTCGCGACGCTTCATCAATGTCTGTCCCCAACGGTCCGGCGATGAGTCCAGAAAGATGCCGAAGTTGCCCAACTCGGGCTTGGGAAAGAACGGTGCTTTGTCCAGCGACAGGTCCGGGTCGATCGCGAATGCGCGTGCGTCCCTTAGCCATGCTTGTTCGTATTGGAAGCGGATCTGTCCACGGTCATGCGCCAGGGTGCCGACCCGGCATGGCGGCCCCAGGTCCCATTCGAGCCAGACCTCTAGGGCGTTGTCCTGGCCGCTCATGATGAGTTCCCCGTGCCATTCGCGCGGCCGCTAGGAGCCTTGGGTGCATCGGCGGAGGCTTGTCTGCGCCGCGCCTGTGACGCGGGCGGTTTGAAGACTAGGTCTTGCAACCTGCGGCCCACCTTGTCGTCTGCCGCCAAAGCATTGAAGTCGGCTTCAAGCCCGAGGACCGCCATCACGCGCAGGTAAGTGCCCAAGGTGGCTCCCGGGTCGCCCGCCTCCACTTTGTAGAGCGACGTTCTGGAGATGCCGGCCCTCTGCGCCACGACGGCGTTGCTCAGCTTGCGCCGCAGGCGTGCGAGCCTCAGCCGCTCGCCCAACTGGGAAAGCAGCCTTTGCTCCTGCGGGAAGACGACCGGGGGTTTGCTTGGCATATCGCCATTATGGACATTCTTCAGAACAAATGTCCATAATGGCGGACTTCTTGCCTGGAAAAGGCTGCGCGCAGGCAAATTTCTCGCAGTTCCTGCGCCGCGAGAACGCGCAGATGGCCGCCTTTCTGCGACGCTGCCTGGAGGTGGGCGATCGGGGCCGCACGGTTGAGCAGATCCGCGACGGCAAGGCCAAACCCAGCCAGCAGCTGGCCGATGCGGTGGAGCGCATGCTCAAGGGCAACACCGAATTCGAGCTGATCGATGAGCAGAAGGTGGTGGACGAGAAGGCCCTTGGCCCTGGCGCGCCCAGCGCCGGTGGTGACGCCAGGCCGTTTGGGCCGGCAGTGCTCCATTTTCCCTGAACAGCCTTAGCCTGAGGCTGCACCTGCCGCAGGGCTCCGATGCTCACCCTGCCCCGCACGCTCACCCTCACGCCTGCCCAGTTCGCTGAGGTGTGTGCGGCCAACCCGGAGGCGGTGCTGGAGCTCGCTGCCGATGGCACCCTCATCGAGATGACCCCCGCCGGCGGCAGCACAGGTGCGCGCAATCAAACTCTCGGGGCCCTGCTGTGGCTGGCGATCGAGCAGAGCCGCCTACCCCTGAAGCTCTTCGACAGCTCCGCCGGCTTCCTGCTTCCCGATGGTTCCGTACGCAGCCCCGACGCAAGCGTCGTGCGGCTAGAGCGCTGGCAGGCATTGAGCGAGGCCGAACGGGATGGATTCCCGCCCCTCTGCCCCGATCTGGTGGTGGAGCTGGCCAGCCCTTCAGATGGTCCCCAGGCCCTGCGCCGCAAGATGGCCGCGTACATGGCCAATGGAGCCAGTTTGGGTTGGCTGTTGCTGCCGCAAAGCCGCACGGTGGAGGTGTGGAAGGCAGGCGCAGCCGAAAAAGCCAACTCTCCCCTGGTGTTGACCGATCCGGCACGGCTGGAGGCGGGCCCCGAACTTCCGGGCCTGGTGATCGATCCGCGTCGGATCTGGGAGGTCTGAGGGCTATATCAACGGCCGCCCCTACTCAGGGCTGACCGCGGCCCGCTCGGGGTGCGCAGCCCTGCCGATCTTGTGTAGAAGCACGAACCACGGTTACTGTTTTGGCTCCATTACTTGAAACCCTATGCTACCACTGGGTTCAGTCAAGGGGCCCAAGCGCCTCTTGGCGTGGTTTGCGGAAAGCCCAGAGGGAACTGGGCTTGCTTCTCGGAACCTTCCAATAAAGAGTTCGGAGGATGCGTGGATCTGCGAAAACTCAATCAAGTCTCCAAATTGGTAAAAAAAGAACGAGGGAATTCCAAAGTTATTCGCGAAGCATCAAGACTATGGCGAGCTCTGTCGATTCGGCAGACCGATCTGCTCACGCTTTTGAAACACCTGCACACGCGGGTCGAAGCTCTTCAGCAGCTTTAGCAGGGTCCGGTCGTCCTCTTCGGAGGCGCTTGAGTAAACCCGGCAGGGCTGGGGATTCCGCGTTGGGGGATCGGGGCAGAGCCGCTGCACAGGGATACCTGCCGGCGTAAAGCCCCAGGTGAGCATGCGCCCGCTGAACAGGGGTGCGCTGGGGGCGTTGGGATTGCGGGTAAGCACCGGCAGGATCAGAGTGATTTCGGCGGCGTCGAGGTCAAGGGGCAGCCGCACCACCACCGAGCGGCTGATCGTTTCATTGGGCTGGATCACGTCATCGCTGAAGATGGCGCCGGTGGCCTGGATCGCCATCGGTTCGGCGTGCACCCCCTGCTCGGCCTGGGCGAGGGGATCACTGGCCAGGGCCGTGTCGGCACGCCGCAGAAACTCCGCGTCGGCTGGCAGGGCATGGCGCCGCAGCCCCTGCAGCATCCAGAGATTGCGCAACAGATAGAGCTTGCGACTGCTCGGATTGATCGCCCGGAAAGTGAGCGTCATCTCCCGTCCGTCGGGCGTGACCCGCCGATCCGCCACGGGGGTGAGAGTGACCTCGAGATTCACGTGGGCCGGCGCCCAGCCCGGTACCAGGATGGCCTGCCAATAGAAGGTGTAAACGGCCCAGAGGGATCCCACAATGATGGCGCCGAGCTGCACCCAGCGCAGCAGCAGTTCGGAGTGCATCCAAGGCCGCGGGCGAAAGAAGCCACCGGTGGGCGCGGTGCCCGGCATCCCCTCCCGTTCCGGAGTTTTGTGGTTACGGGGTGCGGCCACGGGGCGCGACGGGGGGGAGCGAACGGGGGCATGGGTTGTTGGCGCTGGCCTGGCAGCGGGGTCGGATCACTCCGAACACACGGGTGGAGGAACCCCGCTCGAAGCTGCGCACCGCATCAAGCACCGCGGGATCGGGCACCCGATTCGCGGCCAGGTCGGCCATGGCGGAGGCGCTGCAACCGGAGGCGGTGCGCCCGAGCCCCGTGAGCAAGGCATAGCCCCGCTGGGCTCGATCGCCGCGGCTGGGGGCCAGGGCGGAGGGGTAGGCGTTGCGGGCGGGGGCCACCAGGTCCGGGAGATCGGCCGGTGGCGGCAAGGCTGGCGCGGCCCCGATCAGCACCCCGGCGAGGCAGAAGCTCTGGAGACTGGCGGCGGCAGACGGGGAACCCGCCGTCGGCGTTCCGTCCTGTAGAAGACTTTGGCCGAGGGCGGTCGCGATCCAGAAGGCGTACGCCCAGCGGTCGGCGGGCTGGCCTAGGGCCTCCAAGGCGGTGCCATCCACCAGCACGCGCTGGCTGGTGGGGCAATAGGCGGCCGGGCTGGGCGGAACCGGCGGGGTACCCGGCGGCGGGCGCAGGCTTGGGCAGATCTCCCCAATGCGGCGGCCCGTCGGCAACGACTCGATGGGGGGGAAGGGGCGGGAGGCCGTGGCGGGATCGGCCTTCCAGGCCTGGCGCAGCTGGTCGCTCACCTCGGCGATCTCGGCGGAGGGCTGGCCGGCCTGTGCCTTGATGGCAGAGGCGTGGGCGGTACCGGTGCCCGCGGCGGTGCTCGCGGCCAAGAGCCACACCGCAGGGGTCAGCCGCGGCACATCACCGAGAACTTGGGCGATGGAAGATGTGGTGGTCCGACGACTTGGGGCCGACATGGCAGGCAGGCATCTACGCACCTGGCAAGTATGGCTGCTAAAGCGTGGGCTGTCTCTTCGCCCAACGGCTGGGGCGCAGAGTAATACGTATCACTGTGTTCAGCATCAAACAGCACGGTTCAGGAGCAAAGTCCTCGTTTTGGATACCGGGAGAGCACAGGGAATCAGCGGGGATGGCCAGCATGACTAACGCACACTGGAAGCACGGCCGAGCTGTCGCTGGGTTTGTCTTGGCCGTTCAAGGTGTGGGGCTGGCGGTACTACAGGCTCAAGCACGGGCGGGGACCCCGACGGCGGTGGAGCGGGTGATGCCTCGGTTGGTGGTCGGAAAGGAGATGGCGGAGACGATTGAGGGCAATGATATACAGATCCACGACATTCCGATGGAGAAGGGTCAATCCTTGGAGTTGATCGCTTTACAAAAGACGGTGGATGCGATTGCGACGATGTTTGACTCCCAAGGGAAGCATGTGTTGGAGGCGGACTTTACGGGACGACGCGAAGAGTTGGTTGGGGCCATAGCGGAACATGCGGGCAGTTTTCGCTTAAATGTGCGCCGTCATGAGCAAGATGCAATACGAGGGGATTTTGGAGTGCAAGTGGTTGCGTTGCGATCAGCCAGTCAGAGCGACAAGGCCGAGGCTAATGCTCATCAGTCCGGCAGGCAAGCTCTGGCGCAAGGAATGGGACTGCTAAAGCCCGCTCAACCCACTTCATCTCAACAGGCGTTGACAATCGCTGATCAACAGAGAATGGAAATACCTTCTTCTTCACCATCAGTAAATACAAGCGACTCATCTCGGGCCGCAGCACTGAAAGCTCAGGACGAGGCTCGTCGATTAACACAAAACAAAGCACCAAGAGAACAAGTTATTGCCAAACTGAAAGAAGCCTTAAGATATTGGCGCCTAGCTGGCGACAAGAAGAAGGAATTCATGACACTTAGTTCTATCATTCACCAGTATCAGCAGAGAGGTGATAATCCGCAAGTTCTCAGGTATGCACAGCAACTCCTATCCCTTGCGCAATCTGCCCATGAGCGGACAATGGCTTTAAGCTACATCTCCCTGGTCTATCAAGCCCTTGGGGAACACGAAAAAGTTGCTGAGATTAACAAGAATAGAATTTTAGAGTCCAATGATCCAGAACTAATTTTATTGAGTTCTCTCAATCTTGCTGCGACTTACGCCAACTTGGGAGAAACGACCAAAAGCATTGAAACCTTAAATCAACTTTTGACTTATTGGGAAGCGAAGAAAGAACCGATTAGGCAAGCAGAAGCGTTAGAAGGATTGGCTTATCAGTATTTTAAAAATGGAGAGCACAATAAAGGGTTAGAGCTGGCAAAACAAGCAAATAGACTCGATCCTGAACGCAAGCGAAGTTCAATTATCTTTAATCAGGGCATTTCTTTGGCGATAGGTCAAGTTTGTACAAAACAGCTAGAGCCGTTCAAAGCACTCCCCAATGCATCAAAAGATAAACCAAAAAGTTCACCCACTACTTCGAACACTAACTATATTCATGAAAACAGAAAACTTATCGAACAGTTTCGAGAGCGCCTTCAGATTGTCCGTTCAGGTGAACAAGTTAGCCTAGAAGCGGGAATTTTAACGGGATTAGCGTTAACTCATTCTGCATTAGGAGAATCTCAGATGGCGCTGGATTACTATCGACAAGCACTTAAGCTCTTTAAACTCACAGGGCAAAGGCCGCGACAAGCAAATACTCTGAGATCAATCGCCACCATTATGAGTGCGCAAGGGCAAAAGCAAGACGCCATTAATTATTTAAACCAAGCTCTCGAAATTCAGAATATCCTGAAAATGCCTTTTGATGAGGCAGTTACTTTGATTGATACCAGCGAGATATATGAGTCACTCGGAGATTATGATTCAAGCATTACTGCCTATCAGCAAGCCCTAGGATTGTTTGAAAAAATTGGCGATCGCCGCCGAGAGGCAGACACAATGCTCAAGATTGGCAATATCTATCGGAAACAAAAAAATTATCACTTAGCCTTGCAACAATTTGAAAAAACCCTAAAAATTGCTCAGCTATCAGGGAATTGTCTAGTCGAACACAGCGCCAATTTGAACATGAGCCGCACCCATGAAGACGTTGGCGATCCGGCAAAATCCTATGAGCGCGGACAACAAGCCCTTACCTTAGCGGAAAACCTATCCGACTTTCAGTTTAAGCCTTCAAGAATGGCAAACGCCCTAAACCTTATGGCGAGAGCGAAAACCAAAGCGGGCGATTATGCCGCTTCCCTGAAACTCAGTCGGCGCTCTCTTGAAATTACCCGTCAAGCGAATTTACAATGGGCGAATCCCAACGTTTACGATGTCATCGCAAATGCCTATGAAGGTTTAAAACAGTACGATCAAGCGATTGAGACTTTTCTAGAAAAGTTGGCCTTAGTTCGCAGCCTTGGTCAATACCCTGAGGAAGCCTATATTTTCTATTTTCTTGCCAAAATGGAATACGAAAGGGGGAGATTACAACCTGCTTTGATTCAGATCAATTCAGCCATTAAGGTTATTGAGGACATGCGCCAAGATCTTTTGAGCCCCGATCTTCGTACTCGATTCTTCTCAACTAAGCAAGATTATTATGGGCTGAAGATTAATATTTTAATGGAACTCCATCAACAAGATTTCTCTAAAGGCTACGACGCTCAAGCCTTCAATACTAGCGAAAGCAGCCGCGCCCGCACTTTGTTGGAGCTTTTGAATGAATCTAATGCCAATATCCGTAAAGGTGTTGATCCTAAATTAACCGAACAAGAAAACGCGATTAAGGATAAAGTGGCCGCTCTTGAAAAACAATGGAGCGAGTTAGCAGGTAAAAATCCCACTGAGAGGCAAAGAGAATTTTTCGAGCAAGAACGCAAACTCTTATTGGCTAAGTACAAGTCTGTTCAAGATAGTATTCGTGCCAACTCCCCCAATTA